>JBKBPX010000017.1:0-29857 GCA_046292855.1 Anaerolineales bacterium | reverse complement strand
CGACTATTTGACTATCCGACTGACTATCCGACTATTTGACTATCCGACTGACTATCCGACTATTTGACTATCCGACTATTTGACTAACTATGTCCACCGACGAAACTCAATTCTCTCTCCCCAAACACAAAATCGCCCTCCTGATTGATGGCGACAATGCCCAACCCCGCCTCCTGCCCCAAATCCTGATGGAAGCGGCCCGTTACGGTCAGGTGACCATCCGGCGCATTTACGGCGACTGGACGACCGCCAACATGAACTCCTGGAAGGAAGTGCTGAACTATCACGCTTTTCAACCTATTCAGCAATTCCGCTATACCGTCGGCAAGAACGCCACCGACAGCGCCATGATCATTGATGCTATGGACATTCTCCATTCAGGCGTAGTGGATGGTTTCTGCCTGGTCTCCAGCGATAGCGACTACACCCGCCTAGCCACACGCATCCGCGAAAGCGGCATCTTCGTCATGGGGATCGGCGAAAAGAAGACCCCCAAAGCCTTCGTCAACGCCTGTGATGTATTTGTCTATACGGAGAACCTCGAAACCGAAGCCCGGCCGCGCCGTGGTGAACGCAAGCGCAAGAAAGAGAAAGCCGAGCCTGCGCATGAACCCGTAGCCGAGGCCGCCGCCGAAAGCTCCGAGGCGGTAGACGGAGCCGAAAGTTCAGAACCTGACCCGCTGCCGCTTCTGCGCCAGGCCTACGAAATGGCGGTGCGCGAGGATGGTTGGGCGCGCCTGGATGCGATGGGCAGTGCTCTCTATCAGCTAGACCCCAGCTTTGATCCGCGCACCTATGGCCACCGTCAGCTTTCCCGTCTGGTCGGCAGTCTGAAGGAAATCTTTGAAATGCGCACTCGCGAGATTGACGGCTCCACCCTTTTCTATGTACGCCTGCGCGAAGGGCCATCCTGAAAGTGTGCTATCATTTGCACACCTGTTCTATTTATGCCGATTGACTTCCAGCAGGTGTATTTGCAAATCAAGGCCATCGGGTCCGAGGCGCAACGCCACCAGGAGGCACTGCGTGAACGACGTGCCCAGGCGCGCCAGCTCTTTGAGCGTTTCGCCGATCAGACCTCCTGGCTCCAGGAACGCTTGCAGAAAGCCTTAAGGGTGCAGCCGGATTTGCGTTGTGCCATTCCACTCGAACCACTTTCTACCCGTTATCCCCCCCCAAAGCTGGAAAAGACCTACACCCTCCTGGCCGCCGATGGCTCCCAAATTGCCCCCGACCGGCACGCGCAAGTGCTCTTCGGATTGGTAAACATCGGCCTGATCGAATTGCATCAAGGCTCGGACGAAACGCCGCACATCCTCACCGAGAGTCATCTGCTTTTTGATGAGGAACTCTATCACGCCGATGGGAATTTGATCGCCGATAGTGAGCTGGCCTTGCAGCGCGATCTGCGTGAACGCACCTTGCTTGCCGAACGGGCACGAGAGGCCAAGAAACCCGCCATTGCGTTGACGGATGGCCCTCTCGAACTTTGGGGAGCGAAAGAGCTCGAAGAGAGACAGGCCTACCGCAAGGAGCTGGAACGCCATCTTTCTTTCCTGCGCAATTTGGCCCGCGAGGGAGTTGTTATCGCAGGCTATGTAGATAAACCGATGGCCAATCTGGTGGTGCGCCTGCTGGAAATTGCCAACCTGCCTGAAAACGAGTTGGCGCGGCTGAAAGAATCCTTCCCTCTGCGCGGGGTAAGCGATCGCTGGCTCTTCGGTGAACCCAAACATCCCTTGCTACGAAGCGGAGAACGCACGGCTGTCTTCGGCCTGCAATCCCGATCGCGCGAGTTTTATCGCCATGAGATCGCACTGCATTTCTTTTACCTGAATGTCGGCAGTGAGGAACATCCCTGGCCGGTACGCGTCGAAGTGCCTGCCTGGGTGGCGCAGGAGAAATCTCTGCTCGATTTGCTCCATGTGGCGCTGCTGGAGCAATGCCGCCTGATGGGGGCGCGACCATATCCCTATCTGCTCCACCGTGCCCATGAGATCGCTGTCGTCACCTGGGAGGAGAAATCTCAGCTGGAAAATCTGCTCGCCATCGAATTGCGCGGGCAAGGGCAAGAAGTAGACGAGGCTTCGGCCAAGCAAAGCGGTAAAGATGCGTCCAGGAGGTCATCATGAACGCTCCCCTAGAAGTGGGCCGCCTGTTGCGAGCTGGCACCGGCGGCTTCGTCGCCGGATGTCGCATTTCCCAATTCGAGGCGCCAGCTTTCGGCGCGCTGGTGCGCGTCCCTTTGAAAAGCGGTGAGGAGATTTACGGCCTGATCCACGATATTCAGATTGCTGATGACGGGCTGGTGCGGCAATTGGTCACTTCGGAACATGTCAGTAATGAGGTCATACGCGATAACCGTGAGCGCCGCATCGTCCCGGTTGAGATGGCGGTGCTATCTGTCGGCTATGCACAGGGCAATCGGATTTATTACCTGCTCCCTCCCCGTCCACCTCTGAGCCTCGACCTCATTTATCTTTGTTCCCGCGAAGAAATACAGCGATTCACAAGGGGAAACTTTGGCTATTTCCGCCACATCCTGCGTGCTCGCGACCTGCCCATCGGCGAACTCCTGGCCTCTCATCTCCATCAAGCCGCTCCGACCCACCCCGACCCACAAGGGTGGCTGCAGCAGGCGATTCAGGAGATCATCATCCTGTTGCGTGATGACTATTCAACCCTGATGGCCGTGCTCAACGCCCTGCGCGAAGTAGTCCAACCTTGAACCCCCGGAGGCGGACATGGTAGAAACGATCGGCTATCTCGTTGGTGGTAACCTCAAAGACGCGTTTCGGGTACGTTTAACCGTGCCACCATCGGCGGTCCAGGAAGGGGCATTCGTGGTAATCGAAACCGAAGAATGGCTATTTTACGGGCTAGTTACCGATTTGGAATTGGGTGCCACCGATCCCCGCTTCGCCGATGAGCAGAGTGAAAGCCGCCTGCCACCTTTGCTGGCCCAAGCACTCCATGGGCAAACCCTTTACACAAACCTGAAAGTCCTGCCCGCCCTGATGTTGGAGCGCGGCCCTGCTCCCGATTCCCCGCGCTATGCCGAATGGCGCAAAACTCATCCCAATCCTCCCGGCCCGCTCCCGGTCAAGACCGTCCCACCTCACCATGCTCAGGTGCGCCTGGCGACGGCCGGCGATATTGCCGAAATCTTCGGCAAACCCGATAAAGGACGCTTCGTCATCGGCTACACGCGCGAACAAGGCCATCCCATTCCGCTTGACCTGGAAAAATTCGTCCAGCGCTCCAGCGGCATCTTCGGTGCGACCGGCACCGGCAAATCCTTCCTGACGCGCATCATCCTAAGCGGCTTGATCCAGCATAACCAGACCTCGCTCCTGGTGCTGGATATGCACAGCGAATACGGCTTCGACGACGTGGCCTCGGATACAAAGGAGCGCATCATCGGCTTGAAAAGCAAATTCCCGGCACGTGTGCGCGTTGTCGGGCTCGGCGCCGGGAGCTTGATCCGCAACCAGCCGCCGGATTTTCACCTGGAACTGGCCTATACCGATGTCCGCACCGAAGATATTGAGCTTCTGAGCCGCGAACTCAACCTGCGCGAGACCGCGCCGACCGTGCTAGCCGCTTTGGAAAAATCATTCGGGGAGAATTGGCTGCTGGAGTTCAAAAAGATGAATCGGGAGGAAATCGAGGAAGAGGATGAACGTGGCAAGATGCGGAAGGTGCCCCACCCGGAGAGCGTCGCTGCCTGGGCATTGCAGCACGGAGTCAATGTAGCGGCGGCTGAATCGCTCCACGACAAGCTACGCCGCATCTTCAACTGTCCCTATCTTGTCGAACACCCGGCAAGCGATAGCCTAGGACAGATCATGGCGGCGTTGGAAACCGGCCAACACGTTTTCCTCTCTTTCGGCAAATACGATCAGGACCTGGACTACCTGCTGGTGAGCAACGTGCTCTCGCGGCGCATTCGAGAAGAATGGGAAAAGCGAACCGACGCCTTCCGCTCCGGGAAAGGCGCTGAGCCGCGCCCGCTGGTCATCGTGCTGGAGGAAGCCCACAAGCTGCTCAACCGGGAGCTGGCCGGGCAGACCAGCTTCGCCCGCATCGCCCGCGAAATGCGCAAATACTACGTGACCCTGCTGATCATTGACCAGCGCCCTTCGCAGATTTACGATGAAGTGATGTCTCAGCTCGGGACGCGCATCTGCGGCTGGCTAGGGGATGAGAGCGATATTACCGCCGTTCTGGCCGGGCTTTCCGGGCGTGAGGCATTGCGCGGCATGTTGGCGCGCCTGCAACCGAAAGAGGAAGTGCTCCTGCTCGGCTGGGGAGTCCCAATGCCCTTGCCAATCCGTTCAAGGCGCTATGATGAGCAATTCTGGAAAGAGGTCTTGGGAGAAAAGGGAAAAAGTACGGTGGAGGAGAACCTCGCAAAGCTAGGATACTAACGGGAGGCAAGCGGGATGCGGTTCGATTCGGCTACCAAAGGCGAGGCTGGAAATCCTGGCTAGCCGCTTGTGACGGATCTTTTTGCCCTGCCAGCCGGTGTGCCCAGCGGGTTGGTTCCGGCAGGCGATAGCCGCGTGTGCAAGCCAGCACAAAGTGCAGAGCGTGCTCCAGGTCTATGCGATGACCGGGGGAAACAAAGATCGGATTTGCTCCAGCGCGCGTGCGCACAACCGCGCCGATCACCTGCTCCGGATGATGCTCATCCCATAACGGACTGGAATCTCCTGCCCGCAGGCCAGGGGACTGATAGCGCCCATAGAGTCTGGATTTGGCCACGCCGATTGACGGGCGATCAAGCCAGAGTCCCATATGTGCGGCGATCCCCATGCGGCGCGGATGGGCAATTCCTTGACCATCGAACATCAGCAGGTCGGGTTGCAGGGTTAAGCGCTCCCAAGCCGCCAACACCGCCGGCCCTTCTCGAAAAGCCAACAAGCCAGGGATATAAGGGAACGTTGCCGGCACTTCGACTATCGCCTTATCCATCAGGTTCAAATCAGGATAACGCAGCACAGCAATTGCGCAGCGTGCCACTGCAGGCGCCGGGAAGCTCACATCCACCCCTCCAATCGTCCTCACCGGACGCCCATCCCATGCCAGGATCAAACGTGATACCAGTTCCCTCTGGATATGTTCGGCCTCTACTGGGGAGAGAGACCAGAGATGAGGCAGAATATTCCCTGACATCCTCGACGCGGTAACCTTCCGTGATTGTTCACGATTTGGAAAAAATGAGTCCACCGCAAAAACACAGAGATTCTTGTGCTTCGTCCATTTTTGGTTTTGTGCAACTGGCTTTAGGCGGCTACACCACCTGGGAGCGCATCCGTCGCGGATGCTGATACCTTGCCACTAACCCAAGCGCCGCTGGCGGACGGGACGTCCGCGTTCCCAGGATTCTCGCTTCTAGTCAACAACGCCAAAAGACAAGTGGACAGAGCAGTAGCAACATCATTGGGCATGGTTGCCGGGTCAATCACTCCAAGCCATTCGGCCACTCCTCCGAGGGGCAAGACCACAAATATCATAAGCGGAATAATGAGTTCACTGCAAAAACTCACCACAGGGTAACACAGAGATTCTTCATTGCTTAACTTCCGGTACTCTGCGAACTTGGCGGTTAGGGCTTTTCAAAATTCTCATTTTTGGCATTTTTGGTTGTTCAGGCACTCAAGGGAGCAAAATCGTATGCCAGGCAAAGCCTGGCGTTACAAAAGTAGTCATACCTTAAATCTCTGAAGCCCTCATTGGCGGTAAAACGATCTTTTTGCACTAGAGTCATAATTGAGTCCACCGCAACAACTCACCACAGAGCACACAGAGCGCACAGAGCTTCTTGAGTGCTTAACTTCCCGTACTCTGTGGTAAACAAGCCTTTTTGCACTAGAGTCATAATTAAACCGGACTCAAGCCTGCGCCCCTAAAACTCCCTCCCGGCCCAGTGTGCTCGAGGTGCCGTCTGCGATCTGCGGTCCGCCGTCTGCTAAAACTCCCTGCCGGCCCAGTGGAAGCGCTCGATGAGCAAGAGGCCTGATGCGGTGAAGAACATCAGAAGGGTGGTCATTGCCATGGCTTGACCGTAATTCAATCCGCCGGGCTGTGAGAGGAAGCGATAGATAGCCAGCGGCAAGGTGGGAAATTCGGGGCGCGCCACCAAGAGGGTGGCACCGAATTCGCCCACAGAGACCGTAAAGGCGAAAGTGGCCGCCACCAGGATGGCACGCCACAAAATCGGCCATTCCACTTCCCACCAGGCTCGCCAGGGTGAAGCGCCGAGCACCAATGCCGCCTCGCGCAAGCGCACTGGCAGAGAAGCCAAGGCCGGCTGTAAGGTGCGGATCACCAGGGGCAGCGCCATCAGGGTGTGCGCTAGGGGGATGAGGATGGGAGAAGTCACGGCACGGCGAAACGCCAGGATAAAACCCAACCCCAAAGTGACGCTCGAAGCGCCCAACGGCAGCATAAACAACCCATCCGCCAGACGAGCCGGCCACGACTTTTGACGCAGCGCCAGAGCAGCCGGAATGCCCAACGATAGCGAAAAGGCGATGGTCAGCGAGGCGAAGACCAGGGAATTGCGCATCGCCTGAAGGGGGGGCACGTAAAAGATCGAGCCGCGACGGTTGATGAAGATCTCGCGGTAGTAATCAAGCGTCAACCCATACTGCACTTGGCCACGCTCCCCGCGCGCCGCTTCCAGACGTAGCACCGAACGCAAAGGGAGCGAAAGCATCGGCAGGATGAAAAGCCCAATGAGCAGCAGCGTTGTCAAGGTCACAAAGGCGCGCTCTTGCAGTCGCTTCGGGGCACGCACGTTACTTTGGGCTGCGCGCGGCGAAATAGGCACCGCAGCGCGTCGGAGCAGGTACGTATAAAGATACCCTAATCCGGCCGTACAGAGCAGCTGCACCATGGATAAGAAAGCCGCCAACGGCAAGTTCAACATATGCACCCCCTGAACGTAAATTTCCACCTCCAGGGTGGAAAAGCGCGCCCCTCCCAGCAAGAGGATCACACCGAAGCTGGTGAAATCGAACAGGAAAACCAGGGAAGCCCCGGCCAGGAGCGCCGGCCGTAACAGGGGCAGGGTCACATGCCAGAACACACGGCGTCCATCCGCCCCTAAAAGGCGCGCCGCCTGCTCCAGGCGCGGATCAAGATGCTCCAGCGCATAGATAAGCAGACGTACCAGCAGAGTCGTGTTGTAAAACACATGGGCCAGCAGAATAGCCGCCAGCGTGCCCGTGAAGGGAACAGGCGGAGCGGAAAGGCCAAACAACCGCATCAGCCCCAAGTTGACCCAGCCGCGATCACCCAAAAAGGCATTGAAACCAGCGGCCACAACCAGCGTGGGTAAGAGAAAAGGGATACTGATCATCGCCCGCCAGAGCGATTTGCCGGGAAAGGTATAGCGCGCAAAAAGAAAGGCCAACGGCAGCGCTACCAGCAGGGTAAACAGCGTCGAAAGCGCCGCTTGATAAACCGTAAACCCCAAGACCCGCCACAACAGGCTCCAGGTCCTGGACTCCGCCAAAAGTTGGCCCTCGAGGGCAAATGCAAAGATGCGCACCAGGGGATAGAAAAAGAAAATCCCCAAGAAGAGCACAGCAGGGAGAAGCAGGAGGGAAGAGGGGAGTCTCTTCCCTCCCTGACGGATTCCAGCCAGGCGCAAGGAGAAAGTGCTCATTTCAGCATCAGGTCAGACCAGGCCTGAATCCATTTTTCGCGATTGGCGGCAATTTGCGCCGGATCGAGGCGGGCAGGCTGCTCTGGAATCTGGGCATATTTCACGAACGCCTCCGGCAATTGAGCCTGCGGATTGACCGGGAAAACAAACATCTGCAGCGGCATATCCTCCTGGAAGGTGCGGCTGAGCATGAAATCCACAAACTTGCGTGCCAGCTCAAGCTGCTTTGTCCCTTTGAGGATGCCGACAAACTCAATCTGGCGGAAGCACATATCCGGCCCGATCAGCGAGGCAGTTGGTGCCTCCTCCAGCGGCTTTTCGGCAAAGATCACCTCAGCCGGCGGGCTGGAACCATAGGAGACCACCATCGGCTGTGGCCCCTTCCCCGAAGAAGCGCTGAAATTGGTGTAATAGGCAGTCTCCCAATCGGGGACGATCACCACATCGTTTGCCTTGAGCGCGCTCCAGAAATCGAGATAACCCGGATCGCCAAAATGCGCCACGGTCGCCAGGAGGAATGCCAAGCCAGGTGACGAAGTAGCCGGGTTTTCAACCACGAGCAGCCCCTTATACTCCGGCTTGGTCAGGTCTTCGAGGCGCTGCGGAACGGGGAGGTTCTTCTCGGCAAAATAGGCTTTGTCGTAATTGAGGCAAACATCCCCATAATCCACCGGCGTTACCCGGTTTTGCGGATCGAGCTGGAATTCAGGCGGGATTTGATCCAGGAGCGGAGAACGGTAAGGCTCGAAAATATCGGCCTCTAAGGCACGCGAGAGGAAAGTGTTATCCACCCCATAGAAGAGATCGGCGAGGGGCGCCTCTTTCGAGAGAATGGCTTTGTTCAACGCCGCGCCGGTATCCCCGGAGGGAAGAAAGACCAGCTTGACATTATTTTCCTGCTCGAAAGCCTGAATGACCGCATCACTGGCGGCGAAAGAGTCATGGGTCATCACGGTCAAGGTCAGCGGTGATGAAGGAGCAGGAGACGGGGGCGCAGGTGGGGCAGTTGGACTTTCCTGCTGGGGCGGTGAGGTGAGCGGAGCAGCAGTCGGAGCCGGGCTCGCTGTTTGACGTGGGCCACAGGCCGTAAAGATCAGCAAGGCCAACGATAGGAAAAAGGGAAGGATACGACGCATAGGACCTCCTTCAGGAATCAGCATGACGATGGACGACAAGCAACGTGCCCCGATCCAGGCAGATGTGCGCCTGCGGCTGGATTAACTCGTTGCTGATGCCGCGCGTGCGATAGGGATAGAGCGTTTCACCGTGCAGTGCCCAGCGCAGCCCCTCGGTCACGACGCCTTCTGCCGGCTGACCCCAGGGGATCAGGGAGACGATCTCGCCAACTTGTCCCTGGAGCACAGCCTCTTTACGCACCAGGAAGACTTCTTCTGTTCCATCTTCCAAGCGCAGATCAATTCCCTCTAGCCAAGGAGCAGTCAGGAGGGCCAAATTGCCCAGTGTCTGGTCAAGGCGAGCACCGAGAGCGGCGACGATGCGGATGGCCCGCGGCCGATATTCCAAAGCATGACGCAGGGCAAGTTCAAGGTCGGTTTCGTCTTTATCTGCGGGATAGTGATGTAGGGATATGCCCTGTTCGGCCAGGGAGCGAAGCAGTTCCGCAGAGAGGGAATCAAAATCTCCGATCACAGCATGGGGCAAGAGTCCCAAAGCGAGAATGTGACGTGTTCCGCCATCCGCGCCGAACAAGAGGTCCCCCTCCTGCAGGAAGGCACGCGCTTTTTCAGGAGCTGGCAAGCTCCCGTTAGCAAAGATGATCACGCGCTCAGACATAAAAACCATCCTCCCTGGCGGAGGATGGTGCAAGATATTCACACATATTCTCCCTCCGCCGGCATTACCCGGATCAGGTTCAGCGGGTCGAGCGTAACACGCTCCTCTCAGCCCGTCACACGGGCTCCCCGTTGTGGTTATTGGTCGTAACTGCTCCTTATTATACTCGATTTCGAGAAGAATGAGGCGCACTCCAACGTGCACTTCTATCTGACTCGGCGATGCCATTCCTCCTTCAACTGCAATTCGCGCGGGCTGTCGCCCGAGGGCAAAGCCAGAAAATCCACCAGTAAACGCTGGAAACGAGCAGGTTGATCAAGCATGGGGAAATGGCCAGCATCTTCCAGGACGATTTGGTGCACATGAGAAGGCCAAGTAAGGACTTGTTCCGACGATGGGAGCACAATCGCCGGATCGTTTTCCCCATAAACCAGCAAACAAGGGATGCGTTTGGTCAGCATTTCGTGAAAGAGGCGCGAGAAACTGGCCGTCTGGATGGAAGTCGAGAGCGCTTGGGGATCGGCGCGTAGCGCATCTGCCAAAGCATTTTGGGCCTCAGGCAGACGAGCGGAGAGCCAATGGAGCAAATCGGGCAAAGATATGTTTACCCAACGCGTAGAAAGGGAAATCTCATCCAAGGGTGTGCTGATCACCATCAGGCGATCTACTGATTCGGGCCAGCGCGCTGCAAAGCGGAAGGCTACCAACCCGCCTAAAGAATGACCGATGAGGGCCACTTTGCCGATGCCCATATCTTCCATAAAGCGGCGCACCAATGAGGCCTGATTCTGGATGGAATAGCCTTCTTTCTTCTGCGTGGTATCCCCAAAGCCCCACAGGTCAATGGCATACGAACGGAAAAGGGTAGAGGTCACCTGCATGGATGAGATCCAATAACGCCATGAGCCGAGCCAACCATGCAGGAAGATGATAGGGCGGCCGCGTCCTAACACCTCATAATGGACAATGGAGCCATCCAGCAAAATGGCGCTCATTACTTTCCGAACTTCGCCAGGATCTGTCGCACTCGTTCAATGAGCTGATCTGGGGCAAAAGGTTTGAGGATGTATTCTTCTGCGCCGGCCTGCAAGCCGGCCTGCACCTCTGATTCTTGTCCTTTTGCCGAAAGAAACACGACCGGTATGTCCCTTAAGTTAGGGTTGGCCTTGATGGCACGACAGGCATCATAACCGTTCAGGCGCGGCATGCGCACATCTAGGAGAATCAAATCCGGCTTAAGCTGCTCCGCCATGGTCACAGCTTCTTCGCCGTTCGTCGCCGTAGTGACCTCATGGCCGGCGAAACGCAAGGTAAAGGCGATCAAATCACGAATATCCCGTTCGTCTTCTGCTGCCAAAATCTTTGCCATGTCTACCTCAACCATTCCTATCAGAAAGTCTCTTCACTCTGCAGTAGCTTTGTATATCGGCAGGGTGAAAGAGAAGGTGCTCCCTTCTCCATAGATGCCGCTGGAAGTAACCCAGATGCGGCCGCCGTGCATTTCCACTAACTGCTTGACAATCGAGAGCCCCAAGCCGGTGCCCGGAGTTTGGATGACGAATGGATGTTCACCACGATAGAAGCGCTCAAAGATACGCGCTTGCTCCTCGGGCGGAATACCAATCCCGCTATCTTGCACATCCACCTGCACTTCGGCATCCCCTGCATGTAGGCGAATCTGCACACGACCACCAGCTGGAGTGTAGGAATACGCATTCTCCAGGAGATTATCCAGAATCTGGCGCACGCGTTCTAGGTCACCCAAAGCAAGTGGCAATGAGGTAGCCGCCTCCAAAGAAAAGGTCATCGCCTTATTCTCTTGCTGGGCACGACGTTGAATTCCTGCCAGAGACTCTTCAGCAATCTGACGGAGATTGAGCGGCTGCGGCGTAAGCGTGACTCGGCCAGCTTCGATGCGGGAAATATCGAGCAGGTCCGCAACCAGGGCATTCAACCGATCCGTATTCCCCTTAATCACATTCAAGAAATTGGTTTGCATCTCATTCAGGGCGCCGGCCGCTCCCATCAGCAAAAGATCCACGTAGCCTCGGATGGAGGTCATCGGGGTTCGCAATTCATGGCTTACCGTCGCTACGAATTCGGATTTCAAGCGATCCACCTCGACCTCATGGGTAATATCGCGGAAGATAGAAACGGTGCCCAGGAAATCGTTCTGCAGGATCACCGGAGCAAGGTGGACCAACACCACGCGACCGTCATCCAGCTCGATCCGTTCCACGTAAGATTCTCCAGGTTGATAGGAGGAGGGTTCTTCAGACCAGTAGTGAATGGTGTTAATCCATTCGCGGGCCGCTTTGCCAAACAAACCGGCGAAGCTCTCCAAAGGTTGACCGAGAATGCGTTGCGCTTCAAGTCGCAGGATGCGCTCAGCGGAACGATTCAAGAAAGAAATGCGGTTGTTGGCATCGGTAACCAGCACACCATCTGCCACTGCTTCCAAGATTGCTTGAGAGCGACTCGCTTCTTCTGCCTGTTGGCGGTATAGGTTGCCCAGGCGCTCCGACTGATCCCGAATCAACTGATACAGGTTCGCATTGTTAAGGGCAATGGAAACCTGACCGGCAATCGCCTTGATTAGATTGAGTGAATCCTGATCGAAAAATCCGGGTTGACGGTGGAACACCATTAATACCCCAAGAATGTTCTCCCCCACCATCAAGGGAACTCCAACGGCACTTCGATGCTCGCGGGATGTCTCATAAGAAATCCAACGCTCATCTTTGGTCAGGTCTTCCACGAGCACTGCTTCGCGATGAGCCGCCACCCAGCCGGCCAATCCTTCCCCAATGCGGAAGCCTTTCTTCGGGAGATTTTTATCCACCTGGCGATCGGCAAGATACCCATAACCGGCACGATAATACAAGAGGAAATCTTCGGGGTTGAGCAACATGATCGTGCCTTGCTCTGCGCCCACAGCCTCGTTCAGCAGGCTCAGGGTGCGATGCAAAGCTCGATCCAGGTCCAAAGTCGCCGAGACTTCGCTGAAGATGCGCAGCAAGGTTTCCGTGTTGCGCTTTTCTCGCTCCAGCTCGGTGGTGCGTTCGCGCACCCGTTGCTCCAGAGTTTCAGCCAAGGACTGCGCCTCCTGGAACAAGCGCGCATTCTGGAGGGCGACACCGACCTGGTTGGACAACGTACTGAAGACTTGCAAGTCCTCTTCGCTGTAGGCATAAGGGCGATAGCTCTGAATCGAGAGAGCGCCTACAACTTTTTCGCCCTGACGAATCGGGACGGCTAGAATGGAAGAAGGCAATTCTCCCCGCGGCATAGCGCGGAGCGCTTGCACTTCCTCCAACGTGCGCATCAAAATCGCCTCACCGCTCTCGATTACGCGACCACTGATGCCTTGCCCCCACTTCAAACGCATGGGAGGCAATACCTCCCCCTTGTCGAAGAGATAAACGACATCCACAGCTTTTTCCGCCTCATCAGCCAATGCAAAGACGAAGGCATCCAGGGGGAAGAGCTGCAAGGTTGCGCGCTGCACCGTGGCGGCAAGTTCTTCCAGGTTGAGCTTGGCGCCGATCTCGGCACTGACTCGATTCAGGGTGGCAAAACGCTCAGCGGTGCGCAACGTGGACTGGTAGAGCCGTGCGTTCTCCAACGCAATTGCGGTTTGATTGGCCATAGTGCGTGCCAATTCGATCTCCGCTGACGTGAAGGGGGCGCGAACGCGCTGAATCAAATAGACAGCGCGCAAATTTTCGCCACTTATCAGGGGCAAAGCCAGGAGATAGGGCATCTCCTCCCGCCATGCGGGCAGAAGCGGACGCAAATCCGGCTCCTGGAGAGCTTGCTCTGTCACAAATACGCCTCTTCCTTCCAGAAAGCCCTGGAAGAGGGGAGATGGGGCAAGCGCGCTAGACGTAAGCCGCATGAACGGAAAGACGGAATGCAAGCGAGGTTGACCATCGTCCAAAGTAATGGTGGAAAGGAAGTCCCCATTGAGTGCCTCAAAAAGTTCTCTGGCGGTCAAGCGTAAAATCTCATCCGCATCCAGCGTGGCTGCTAACGCGGCGGAAAGACGATTAAGCAGGCTCAGGCGCTTTGAACGCTCATCCAGCTCCGTGGCGCGCTGCAAGCTCTCCTCGAACAGGCGCGCGTTCTCTAGGGCGATAGCCGCCTGACCAGCGAAGGTCATACCAATCTGCACCTTCTCGTATGTATAGAAATGGGCTTCCCACTTCTCCAGAGTAATGACGCCGACCATCTCTCCCTTGACCATGAGAGGCAGGCCTAACCAGGAAAGACGAGCTACCTCCACAGGCGGAAAACGCGGATCATTCCGCACGTCATCCACCGTCAACGGCAGACCTGTGCGGATCATCTCTTGCAAGAGAGCACTTTCCCGAATCACCAACGACAGCCCCAGCCGCTCCTCCGTATCCGGGAAGCCACGCGCGGCCACCACACGCATCCGTTCGTCATCTCGTAACCAAAGCGTGGCGGCATCGTAGGGCAAGATCGTCCTCAGGCGATCGAGCAACGTGGCAATGATGTCCTCACGAGACAGGTGAGCGGCCAATTCTGTAGTCGCCGAGGAGAGCGCTTCCATTTGCAGTGCCCGCTCCTGAGCCGCCTGGACCAGCCGCATGTTCTCCATGAACAGGGTCACCTGTTGCGTCAAAGAAAGGACAAGGGCCTCATCTGCCGGCGAAAAAGCCTGAGGTTGGTTGAAATTATCCAACACAACCACCCCCAGGGTCGTATTGGCACTTTGGATGGGCACCAGCAGTGAAGAAACGGGCAAGCGTTGCCCTGCTGCTTGACGATAAAGTAGCAATTGGTCCGCGCTCAGCGGATAATCACGCGTAAAGTTGACATCCCCCACCCGTCTTGGCCGGCGACTTTCAAAGACCTGGCCTGGCAAGGCCTCGCCGCTCCGATAGCGGAGGTTGAGCATAGCCTTGCTATCCATATACCCCTCGGCCACCACAGGTTGCAGCACTCGTTCGCGCTCGTTCCAGAGCAATACCACTCCCGCGTGCGCCGCAGTGATAACCTGGCGTACATTGTTCAACAGAATCTCCAAAATTTCGACCGGACCGGCTCCAGCAATGCGGCGGCTGAATTCCAGGAGCAAGTTCACTTCTTGCAAACGGCGACGTGTCTGGGTCAGCAGAGAGATGTTCTGCAAGATAATGGCCACCTGACGAGCGACTTGAGCATAGAACTGACGATCCTCCTCTGTGAAAGGAGGCAAGGGCTGGGTGCTCACGGCCAAAACAGCCGCCATCGGCACATTTTCCACGACCAAGGAGAAGCACAGGAAGCCTTTTGCCCTTAATGCCTCAAGCAAGGGGACATCACGCCATTCATCACTCTCTTCTACATTAGAAACCAATATCTGCTCGCCGCTTTGTAATGCCACACGGAGGGGATTCCGCTGTCCGAAAAGGGTCTCCACATGGACATCGGCGGGGACACTGCCCAACACATGACGCAAGACAGGACCTTCGGAGGTGGACTCAGCCACCAACACCACACTCATTTCCAGGCGGGTCAGCACTTCGCGCCCCAAACTCATCAACGCCGAAGCCACATCAACCTGACGACTCACTACTTCGGTAATGTTCAAGAAAGCGCGAATGCGACGGATGCGGCCTTCTAAGGTGTGCAAAGCTAGCACATGTTCTAGATCGCTGTGGAGTAGCAGGGGCACTTGTCCCTGCGCCACCGAGAGGAGCATTTGCTGGCGTTGTAGCGCGATCTGGGTACGCTCTGCCTCTCTTTTGGCCTCTTCGAGCTGCCGAAAATGTAGGATCCATTGCATCGCCTGGGCAGCAAAGGCCTGGATCACCTCAATAGTTACCCGGTCTGGGCGCCGCCCATCGCGTGGCCGATCCACGCTGAGCAGGCCAACTGGCTGTCCTTGTGCATCCGTGAGCGGGAAGAGGAGCAAATCATCTGGTTTCCAGGCGTTCGCCTGCATCTTCGCCGGAGAAGAGGCATCCAGGGTAACGGCATGCACTTCCGGCGGGATTACCGGCAATTGCTCTGCTGGGATGAAATAGGCCTGTTCCAAGCGGAATTCTGGGCGCAACAGGGTTTGCAGCGCGCTCCAGGGCTGGCGCCTCAGCAGCAATTCCCGCATCGTCTCCGGCGCAATCCCAACGCCGGTCACACGCCGCAACATTTTATCTTCAGGCTGGTAAATACTGATCAGCACGGCATCAAATGGCGAGGCGCGCGTGATGGATACAGCTACCTCATTAAGGACGTCTTCAAGGGAGGAATCTGCCCTCACGCGACGGTTGAGAGCTTCTAGCTCCTGCAATGCCTGCGCACGCACCCGGAAAAGGGCAGCCTGTTGGAGTTCTTGAGCATAGGCGCGCGCATTGGCCAGGGCGATGCCGGCCTGTACCGCCAGCATCTCCAGAGCTTGCCTGGATTCGTCATCCGCGAAAAAGTGAGGCTGATGGGAGTGCAAATCAATCAAGCCAAGTACCTTTTCCCCATGCAAAATGGGCGCAACCAACACAGAGGAGACATCCTGGTGAGGCCGATCGCTATTCTTGGAGAAATCAAGTCGCAGGCTTCGGCGCTCTCGTATCGCTTCGACCTCATGAGGCAGTAGTGCCTTGGATTCACCGAATATGCGTTCCACGCGCGGCACAAGCTCTCCAACATCGTCTTCTGCAAAAAGGTAAATGGAGCCACAATCTGCCTTTAGTAAACGCAGACTCTCTCCATGGATCACCTTCATCACCCGCTCGACATCCAGGGTCACATGGAGTTCTCGAGTAATGCGAGCAATCGCAGAAAAAATTTCCAAACGACGACGTAGCACTTCATCTGTCACGCCGCTCAGGCGGTGACTCTCGATGGCGGTAGCAACCAGGCTAGCTGCAGTGAGCATTACCTGCAAATCTTCGCGACGGAAGGCGCTCGCAGCGCGGTGCCCTAACATCAACTCTCCCCGGCTTCTCCCGCGCACGAGTAAGGGTACCACCATCGAAGATTCGATCCGAAAACGTTCGACAATCCCGCGATATAGTGGCAGGACGCGCTCATCGCGGCTCAAATTTCCCGAAAGGAAAGGCCTTTGTGCACCGGAGATTGTTCGGTAATACTCTTCACCCAGATAGAGTTCCTCTAGGTAAGCCGCTTGCTGTGGAGAAACATTCCAGAGCGAGGGGGCATGTAAGCGCAAGCGGCCGCGCTCTTCATCGAGCAGGTAAACAGCTCCAAAATCTGCCTGGAAAAGGCGCCCCAACTCCTGAAGCACATATTTAAGAACATCGTCTAGGGGCGCTTCCGAGACAACTAGATGAGCGATGCGGCGTAAAGCCTCTGTGCGTTGGAGGCGCTGACGTGCCTGTTGAACCAGCAGCGCATTCTTCACAATGCTGGAGAGCTGCGGCAGCAGAGCATTCAACAAGCGCTTCTCGTCATCTGAGAAAGGCGTAAAACCGGCTACATGGTTGGCAATTTGCAAATAACCGGCAAATTCATCCCCTACGACCAACGGCGCCAGGATAGCCTCGCGCAGGCCGGCTGCCAATGCAAACGTATGTAGTCCCAGGGCTACCCAAATGGGATCGCTTCCCGGCTGCGCAGTAAACAAAATCTCATGCTGTCCAAGAACGGCCTCACCGCGGCTTCCCACAGGAATGACAGAGTGATAAATCTCGATAATATTTTCAGGCAAGCCATAAAACGGCTTTTGGGCATAGAGCAAGTGACGCTCTGCATCATAGAGTAGGAATCCAAGAATCTCGACCGGAAAGAGCCTCCGCAAATTTTCCACCAGGCGAGAAAACACTTCCTGAGGCTCCCGCGCCGTCCCAATCGCCTGGGATAGATTGACTGGCCCGCTCAGCTCATCCAAGCGGCGTTGTGCCTGCTGGTACTTTAATGCATTGCGCAACGCTATACTTATCGGCGTCTTGAGCATAGAGAGGAGAGGCACATCCTTTTCGCCGAACTTCTCTGCCTCCTGCGCTCCCATTTCCAGCACCCCTACCTTTTCCTCCCCCACATTCAGCACGACGCCGAGATAGGAATGCAATGCAGTAGCTTCACCAGGAGATTTCGAGTGGGAAGAAAGCAAGACGGGATGGTCCGGTGGCAAGCCCAGGTAACGTTCTCCAAAGCGAGATACCCCAGACGGGACAAGACGCGGCACATAGTTCTCGCCTTCATCAAAAGTATAGAGAGTCCATTCTTCTCGCGCCGCGTCCCATAATCTAATTTCTAAGAAGTCAAAGGGGAAAAAGTGTGCCAGATGATAAGCAACGGTCTGTAAACTTTCCTGAACATCGAGACTGCCCCCTATTTGCTGGGTAAAATCCAAAATTGCTTTGAATAAAGAAGCCTCTCCGGTATCGCCAACTATATCTAATGGGTGGAAACGCACAAACGTAACAGCGGCAAAAAGGGGCAAAGTGTAAGAATGCGCTTCAACTCGTCGAGAATTGACGGTAAGGTGTTTTTCCCCAGGGAGCGCGCAAAGATCAATAAAGTCTTCAGAAGGACGCGCGCGACGAGCCAGATGTTCCAAGTCCGGCGTTTCGTTTTCCTGTAAACCAAAAAGCGCCTGCGCCGCCGGATTAATATACTCTACTCTTCCCCCCATCAGGATAAGGACGGCTTCTTGCTCAGCTCCCACCTCTATAGATGCCTGAGCCAATGGAATACGACGTGGAGTCATCCGGCCTGCTTGTGAACGCTGGGCCAGACGCACCATGCCCATAATAGACAAAATTATGGCCAACCCCACTATGATCAGAGTTAATCCAATGCCCAGGTTAGGAGCCATAGTTCCTTTGCAAAACTATGCGTCGGGTGCCAGAGTACCGGCATCCTGACGACGCATTTCCGCTGCCATCTCCGTAATCTCGCGAATATCCGTAAAGGTATATGCGGTGGACAGCAAAATTCCAATGGCAAGGGTCATAAAGGGAACTTTTTCCAATATACCATCCTTGTTCGGAGCCACCATATACCCTTGTTGACGATCAATGAAGTTGTAATGGGTGAGCACTTCTTCGGCAAAACGCGACTTTAAGCGCTGTTTGATGGATGGGGCTGCCGCTTCAGAGGTGATGATAATGAAATTATCCCCTCCGGGATGGCCGATGAAATCATCCGGCGTCCCCAATTCGTCCACCACTTCGCTGAGGAGCATCGCCGTAAAGCGCAACACATCATCGCCGGCCACAAATCCATACACATCCCGGAAAGCATCAAAGCGATTAATGCGAATATCCAGCAAGGCCCATCCCTTCTCGCGGATGATGCGGCGCAGCTGTTCTTCGATCAACTGTCCGGCCGGCAAACCGGAGCGCGGATCGGTCAGGCTCTCACGCTCGGCGCGTCGGATCGCTCCCTGAACCCGCAGCTTCAGCTCCTCAATATCGAACGGCTTTGTGATGTAATCATCCGCGCCCAATTCCAAGCCTTGCAGTTTGTCACTGCGCTCATCCTTTTGGGTCAGGAAGATGACCGGGATGTGGCTGGTACGCGTATTCATCCGCAGCGTGCGGCATACTTCGTACCCATCAATATCCGGGAGCATGATGTCCAGGATAATCAGGTGGGGCATCCCCTGGCGTGTTTTTTCCAGGGCATCCCTGCCGCGTGAAGCAATTTCGACATCATATTCCAGCCCGCTGAAGTAGATTTTGAGCATATTGGCGATGTCGGGATCATCTTCGACGATGAGCAAACGCGCTTTTCCCATAGAAAGCCTCCTAATCAGGTATCTCAGGCCAGCGAAGATGCACGGGCAAGGCGTTGACGCGCCCTGCGCCTGATTATTTCAATCTGTTCTTCGGTCACGGTCTTTTCAAAGGCACGGAATCCGTTGACGCGAAAACCATGTTTCTCAGCGATAGCGGTGATCTCTTGTACACGCTCCAGGGAAATTTCTTTCCCCAAAGTATAATCTTCAAAACGCCCTTCCAGGGTCAAGGCCATCGTTTCTGCCATGCAAGCATAAGCCTTGCCGGGCGGAAATCCAAAATCAAAGTGGAAATCCACCGAGCCAGGCACATCTACCATACCACCATCAATTACCAATATATCATCTCTGGTGGATGCCACCATTGCAGAAACATCACGGGGGCGAGCTACATCACAAACGACACTTCCTGGTGCTAGATGCTGCGGCTCGATAAGGCTGTGAATAGCACTTGTCACAGTTAAGATAACCAACGCCTGGCGCAACTCATTTAAGTCCGTGCTCCATACTACTTCACCCTTCGCCACCGACTTCAATTGGGCAGCCAGGGTCTCCAGTTTTTCCGCATGACGTGCGATCAGGAGCAACCGACCGGCCTGCGGTGCCAACAAGTGAGCACAGACCCGCCCGATGGCGCCGGTTGCCCCTACCACAGCCACCGTGACCTCCGGCAAAGATATGTGCATGCGTTCGGCGGCCTGCAAGGTTGCCTGGATAGCAACCGAAACGGTATAGGCATCGCCGGTGGTGACCGGAATATCCAGCGCGCCTGCGATCGTGATCCCGGCATCACCCACCACCGACGTGAACGCTCCTAACCCTAAAATCTTTGCTCCCAAGCGCTCGGCCAGTCGTCCGGTCTGGATGATCTTGCGATAGACCTGCTGCACCGGCAACTCCATCATGCGGCGCGGCGTCAACGGGCAGGCGACGAACCACCCTTTGATTTCCTTACCGGTTGATGCTGAGACAATGCCCTCAATCTCGGAAATATAGACCGGCGGGAAGAAGGTGGAAAAGAAATCAATCTGGCGCTCACTCAGCAATTTGCCAAGAAGCGGATATTTGCGGCTGACATCCCGCTTGGGATCAATGGGATGGATGATAAAAGCAAAAGTGTCCATTTACCAGGATTCCGCATCAGGCTTTGCACGATGATAGAGAGCCTGATGTAAATAGCCTTGCTTCCAGCGATGGTGATCGCTCTCCTCAAAGCGCACATCGCGCGTAATCACACGGCGTTCCGAGCTGGCGGCAAGCACCACATCCGAATCAATGATGCGTGCCGGATAGACCACCATCCCAGAACCAATGCGACAATTGTGCCCAACACACCCGCCCATCACCGGACGATTGGCGGGCTTCAGTTCTCCATTCCCGTCACGGGCACGAATCGGAATGGGTATCAAATTATAATCCGTCCAGGTCGAACCGGCACCGATGAATGTATTGCGTCCGACAACGCACATCTGCAAACAGGTATTTTGCGCCACCATGCTATGTTCCATGAGGGTCGTCATGAACAGCGAAGCGCGAAAGGGGAGGAAAGCGCCATCCCCAACGACCGAAAGCATCAGTTGGCAACCTTGAGAGATATTCACATTGCTCCCAATAATGCAATTCTCGATCACTGCGCCGGCACCAATCGTGACATTATCACCGATGGTCGTCGGGCCATGAATGACCGCCGTAGGATCAATAACACAGTTTTTTCCGATTTTAACCAATTCGGAGCACTCTAGGAGCTGCTTCCCTTCGTAGATGGCGCGCCCGAGAATCTTCAGCTTGAATCCCAGCTCCTCATTCAGACGCTTCTCAAAACGGGCGCCGCGCGCAAACAGCCCAAAGACAATATCGGCAATGAAGATATGCACCCACGAATCAATGGCAATCAGGGCACGCAGGGGGACTTGAAAGGTCAGATCACCGGTTTGGCCGGCCATATAGCTGGGGATATGGTAATAGCCAATCTCGCGCGCTTCCAGGTCAATCACCAACGGCTCGGGGTCGGGAACAGGACCCTGGGGGTAGTACCACAAATCAGCCAAATACAAGTTTCCGGCAGGGGTATAGGAGGTAGCAAGGGGCAAGGCATGTTCGCGAAAGGCCGGGTCGTCAGCCGAAAAGGCAGCCCGCACAGCGCGTTTTTTTCTGCGCGCCTCCTGGATAAATCTCTCGATGTACGGCGCATCGAAAAACAAATTGTCCCGATACACAATCATCTCTTCGCGACGCTGTGGCAAAGGTTGCCCATGGCGCAGCTCAATCTCCCGATCCACATACGGAGAGAGGACGGTGCGCTGCCAGAGCCAGAGAGGATGATTCTGAAGCCGCAGATCGCGCGCCGGTTCATGAAAAGGGAAAATGGGTTTAGGCGCGTGCAAAACGACTTTCAGCATCTCAATCTCCAAGCGGTCGAGCCGGGATCTCAAGAAGGCAAGCAGGCGCGCCGCAGGCTTGACAGGTTACTTCACGCACAAGAAAGATCTTGCCATCCCCCAGGCGCTTCAAGATTTCTTCTAGCACTCCCACCATCCAATAACAACAGGAGGGTAGCGTCTCATCGAGCCCAGGCGCTTTCAACCCACAACCGCTAACACGCCACAGCCATCCATCGGCAGTTTTTTCGACATCGAAATGCTCTTGAAAATGCTGTTTCATCCATGAGGCCAGGCTCTCCAACCCCCGTTGAATGCGTGCCTGGCGCGGCAAAAGGCGAAACTCGCTTTGTCCCCATCCCAACTCGTGATAAAAGAAGCGCAGTCCATACTTAACCCAGGCGCGGCCGCTGCGCAAAGTCAAACCGCGCCCTGCGGCGGCACCATATAACTCCTCCAGCGCATTCTGAAGCCTTGTCATTTGCTCTAAGGAAAAAGGATAGTTACCTAGATAGGACGAATGCTCACCAATCTTCTGCACTTGATCATACCCTAGCACTTCTTCTAAAGCCATCCAGAAAGTTTGCTCTAGACTTCTCGCCCCGGGAACTCCGTTCATAACGTTACCTCCGGCTCATCCAGGAAGGCTTTCAATACATCCAAGAACGGTTGTGGCTCATCCAGCATGGGAAAATGCCCGGCGTTAGGGAAGCGTTTAATCACTGCGTGAGGGACTCCTGTCTTCAACGGTTGCCACTGTCGCGGATGCACAATGTTATCTTTATCTCCATAAATACCCATCACCGGCACACGAATGGATGGCAAGTGAGGGCGCAAATTGGTACGGCGTAAGGAAGCAATGCTTATCAGGAAGGATTCCAAAGTTGTGCGCGAAAGGTCTCGATCCATCATATCCGGAAAGCGCGGATCGCCACAAATAAGCGGAGAAGCGATCCGTAGCCCCCAGCGGAAAAGGCGCATATTGCTAAAAAGCAGGTAGGCAATCCAGCGATAACCGGCCAGTTTCAAAGGGACGGCCAGGGAAGAACCCACAATCGGTGAGCCGACGACGATCACTTTGCTGACCCGCTGAGGGTATTGAACAGCTACAGAAAGGCTGACCGTCCCTCCCATGCTATGTCCCACCAGCGGCGCCCGCACAATGCCCAGCTGTTCCATAAACTGGTTCACCAGGCTGACAAAATCCTGCACCGCATAGGTAGTGCGTTTTTTGCCTGATTCCCCAAACCCCCAAAAGTCCAGCGCATAGGTGCGGTAAAAGCGCCCAAGCACGGTCATCGTATCTTGCCACAGGCCCCACGAACCTAGCCAGCCATGCAGCAAGATCACCGGTCGACCGCGCCCATAGACCTCATAATGGACGATACCTTGATCGGTAGTGATCGAGGACACGGCTATTCGATCTCTTCAAGGATGCTGTAGAGCAGTTCCAGAAGCACTTTCTTGACCGATTCCTTATCCTTCGCCACACATGGCAACAGCTTTACTTTTGGATCCAGGCGCAGCGCATGGCGCATATCTTCCAGGTCCCAGGCATCTGGCAAATCCTGTTTGTTGGCGGCGACGACATATGGGGTGGGCGCATAGGCACGGAAGGTTTCCAAAATGGTGCGCGCTTCGCGAAAGGTCTCCGGGCGAGTTTAAACAACTAAAACAATCAATCCAAACATGCCCTCCGAAAGAATTTCCCACATGAAATCAAAACGTCTCTGCCCAGGCGTGCCGAATAGGTAAAGCACTAGATCCTCATCCACCGTGATGCGGCCAAAATCCATTGCCACGGTAGTGGTTTCTTTCACAGCACGTTCGGAGGCCGTAGAAATTTTGCGCTCCGTTGAGACGACATCAATTTCACTCACCGACTGGATGAACTCCGTCTTACCTGCATTGAAGGGACCTGTCACAACCATCTTTACGGTTTGCATATTCCATCTCCATCAGGGAATTACAGGCTACGAATGCGCCCGATAAGCTTGTTGATTAAGGATTTCTGTTCTTCACGATTTTCCGTTGGGAACATACGCGGCACTGCGACCGATTTGGCACCTTCTGGACGTACCAGCTCAACTAACCCAGCCTGTAGCAGACCATAGACGATGCGGCGAATTTCCAACTCGCTCATCTTATTTGCCGCCGCGATTTGCCGCAGGGTGTTTTTGGGGTTAATGTACGAAACCACACGCCATTCCTCAACGCTCAGGTTAATATTGCGCAATGGGCGGTCTGTGAATTTAAGCGCCACATCCAGGCTGGGAATTTCTTCTTGTAGCTGCTCCCACTCACGTAACTGCCGCGCACCTTCAATAATCAGATTCTCGAGATCAATGCGTACATGGATGCGTTCCAGCGGTGGAGGCAATTCATTTTCGAAGCGGAAAACCCCCTCTACCCAGGTGAATAAGCGACGCACCACGTCTATATAGTGCGCCTGAAGCAGGAGCAGGATTTCCTCTTGAGTAAGATAGCCGGCATTGACAAGAAGAAGCCCCAACTCCTTATCACTCATCGCATTGGCGCGCTCCAGAATCGCCCGATACTGGTTGGCGCTGATCTTGCCGGCCCTGTGGAGCAACGTCACCAGGCGATCATCTTCCCGATCGATCTGGGCATAAGCCAGCTTCCCGTCCCGGAAAGATGCTCTCGCCTGCTTACTTTCCGGGCCTTCGATCAGAAGGGTACCTGTCTTTTGGGCCAGACTAATCAAGTTAAGCAGTTGGGTGATTGTGAAATCCCGCAAATTTCCACGTAATGCCATGGAAGCCTCGAGAAGAAGAATTACAAAAATTATACCCTAACTTGTCCTCTAGAAAGCACTTGGGAAGCTTTGAATTGTCATACTCTCGCAATTTCAGCCAACCGACTCCTTTCCGAGTCACTTCAGAGATGCGCTCACCCTTGGGTTATAATCGAATCTACCTCACCGAGGTCAATCCCCCCTCGCCTTTTATTTATCGTCTTCCCGGAGGTCCTGTGGCCCTGTTGATCAAAAACGGCACCCTTATCACGGCTTCCGACACTTTCGAAGCCGATCTCCTCATCGAGGGCGAACAGATTGCCCAAATCGGGCGTGATCTCGTCGTCCCCGGCGCAGAAACCATTGACGCGGGCGGCAAATTCATCACCCCCGGCGGCATAGACCCCCATACCCATTTTGACCTGCCCATGTTCGGCACGGTCTCCAGCGATGATCACTACACTGGGCACAAAGCGGCTGCCTTTGGTGGCACCACCACAGTCATAGATTTCGTTCCGCTCGATTTCCCCACCTTTCGCCAATCCGTCGCAGCCTGGCAGGAAAAAGCCGCCAAAGCCGCCATTGATTACTCTTTCCACATGAACCTGACGCGCTGGAATGATGAGATTGCCGCTGAATTAGCCTGGCTGGTCGAGGCCGGAATGCCATCCATCAAAGTCTTCACGGCCTACAATGGGCGACTTCGGCTGGATGACGGGGCGATCTTCCGTGCCATGCAAATAGCCGAAAAGCACGGCATAGTGGTGATGGCCCACTGTGAAAACGGTGATGTGATCGAAACGTTGGTCGAGCAAGCGCTCGCTGCTGGTCACACCACCCCCGAATGGCACGCGCACACCCGTCCGGCCTGGGGCGCAGTGGAAGCCGGTTTGCGCCTGGCCGGCATGGCCGAGGTCAGCGGTGCCACCCTCTATATCGTGCACATGAACGCCGCCGGCGAAGTGGATATGCTCCATTATGCCCGTCAGCGCGGGGTGAAAGTCTATGGGGAAACCTGTCCCCAGTACCTGTTCTTCAGCGAGGATCACCTGCGCCGCCCGGATGGCGCCAAATGGATTTGCTCCCCTCCCCTACGCACGGCTGCCGATAACGCTCGCCTTTGGGAAGGCCTGAGAGAAGGGATCATTGATACCATTGGCACCGATCACTGCCCCTTCTTCTTCGATGGCACCAAGCCGATCCTCTATGAGGGCGAATCCATCGCCATCCCCGGCAAAGAACTGGGCGCGAGCGATTTCACCAAAATCCCCAACGGCCTGCCAGGGGTACAAGACCGACTGCCCATTCTCTGGACCTACGGAGTGCGCGCCGGGCGCATCACGCCCAATCAGTTCGTCGCCCTGACCAGCACCAATCCGGCCAAAATCTTCGGCCTTTACCCGCGCAAAGGTGCGCTGCTGCCCGGCGCCGATGCCGATCTCGTGATCTGGGACCCCGAACGTCGCCTGACCTATGGCACTGCCCACTCCCACCAGCGCACAGACTATAACCTTTACGAGGGATGGGAGTTAGTCGGCTATCCGGAAAAGGTCTTTCTCCGCGGCCGGCTAATCGTGGATGGAGAACGCTGGTTGGGGCAGCGCGGCATGGGCAAATTCCTGCCTCGCCGTTCGCTCGCTCGCTAGTTGGAGTCGCCTATGGAACGCATTTACCTCGATTATGCCGCCACCACGCCGCTCGATGGGCGCGTCTTAGAGGCCATGCTTCCCTACTTTTCGCAAGTCTTTGGTAACCCCTCTTCCGTGCACTTCTACGGTCAACAATCAGAAGGAGCCATCGAGGAGGCCAGGGAACGCATTGCGATCCTGCTGAATGCTCAACCCCAGGAGATCATCTTCACCTCCGGCGGCAGCGAATCGGATAACCTTGCCTTGCGCGGCGTTGCGCGTGCGCGCCGTTTGCAAAGCGGCGCCTACCGCATCCTCACCGCGCCCACCGAACACCCGGCCGTTGCCAAAACCGCCCAGGCCCTGGAGCGCGAAGAGGGTTTTCAGGTGACCTGGCTGGATGTAGATGAATACGGCATCGTCCATCCCGAAGCTGTGAAGAAGGCGTTGGACGGACATGTCGCTTTGGTCTCCATTATGTACGCCAACAACGAAATCGGCAGCATCAACCCCATCGCCGAAATCGCCGCCGTATGTCGCGCACACGGCGTTCCCTTCCACACGGATGCTGTCCAAGCGGCGGCTTTTTTGCCTGTGGATGTCCAGGCGCTCGGCGTTGACCTGCTCTCCCTGGGCGCGCATAAATTCTACGGTCCCAAGGGAGTGGGGGTACTCTATGTGCGTCGCGGCACACCTTTGTTGCCCGTCCAAACCGGCGGCGGACAGGAAGAGGGACGGCGCGCTGGCACGCACAATGTCCCCTATATCGTGGGCATGGCAAAAGCCTTAGAGCTAGCCATCGAAGAGCGCGCCTCACGCCGCGAATGGACACAAACCCTGCGCGATCGCCTCATCTCCTATGTCCTGGAACACATCCCAGACTCCCGCTTGACGGGGCACCCGATTCACCGTTTGCCCCATCATGCCTCCTTCGTCTTCAAAGGGACGGATGGGAACACCTTGCTCCAGCTTCTAGATGCGGTCGGGATTGCCTGCTCTTCCGGCTCCGCCTGCAAAAGCGGCAACCCTCAACCCAGCGAAGTCCTCCTGGCCTGTGGCCTCCCACCCGAATGGGCGCTCGGCTCCCTGCGCATTACGCTGGGGGTCCACACCACCTCCCAGGAAGTAGACACCCTCTTGGCAAGATTGCCGGATTGTGTTGAGCAAGCGCGCGCCCTGCAGAGACAAACGGTGACAGGAGGGACATGAAGCGGATAGCCGTGGCAATGTCAGGGGGCGTGGATTCCTCCGTCGCTGCGGCTCTCCTGAAGGAGCAGGGCCATGAAGTGATCGGGATGATGCTCCGCTTATGGTCAGAGCCGGGCAAGGAAGATTCCAATCGCTGTTGCACCCCGGATTCCATAGCCTTGGCACGGCGTGTTGCCGCCCGGCTCGGCATCCCCTTCTACGTCATAGATGCCAGAGATTTCTTTCGCCATACGGTTGTAGAGGCGTTCTTAGAAGGCTACCGCTGCGGGGAAACGCCCAATCCCTGTCTGGTCTGCAATCGTCAGGTCCGTTGGGAATTCCTGCTCCAGCATGCCTTAGCCCTGGGAGCCGAAGCTATGGCTACCGGTCACTACGCTCGGCTGCGCCAAGCCCCAGATGGACGCTATGAATTGCTGCGCGCCGTAGATCGGGCAAAGGATCAATCCTACGTGCTTCACGTGCTCACCCAGGAAAAATTGGCGCGTGCCCTCTTCCCCATCGGCGAATACACCAAAGACCAGGTGCGCGCCCTGGCGCAGCGCTTTGGCCTTCCCAGTGCCCACCGCCCGGATAGTCAGGATTTGTGTTTCCTGGCCGGTGAGGATTACCGCGCTTTCTTGCGCCGCCATGCTCCCGATATGCTCCAGCCTGGCCCGATCGTAGATACTCACGGGCGAAGACTGGGCACCCATCAGGGGCTGGCCGCCTACACCATCGGTCAGCGCAAAGGATTGGGCATCACGGCGCCCTATCCGCTTTACGTCATCGCCAAAGATCCGAGCACCAACACCCTGATCGTCGGCATGGCCGAAGAGCTGGGAAAGCGCGAGATGCAAGTCGGCCAGATCACCTGGACAAGCGGCCTGATCCCTGAAGTCCCTTTCCGCGCCGAAGTCAAAATCCGCTATACGGCGCGTGAGGTCCCGGCCTGGGTAGAGCCGGTAGGCGAGCAACAGGCACGAGTTATCTTCGATGTGCCGCCGCGCGATATCACTCCAGGCCAGGCCGCGGTCTTTTATCAAGGCGAAATCATTTTAGGGGGCGGTAAGATCGAGGGATAATCGGCTTAAGATAGGGATTCTCCCTGCGTCAAGGCAATTTTCCCCTCTCGTTCGCGATTTTCTGCAATCCGTTGCGGATGGGTATACAGGTTGAAGCGGTGCCGCCGCGCATATCCGATCAACGTGATGCCGTAACGTTCTGCCAGCGCGATCGAAAGGGAATTAGGCGAGGTGCGCGAAATCAGGACGGTCGCTTGGAGACGTGCCGCTTTCTGCAACATCTCCGAACTAATGCGCCCGGTCGTCACCAACACGCGATGCTCCGGCCACACACCTTTCAGGAGCATCAGCCCGGCGATCTTATCGAGCGTATTGTGCCGGCCAATATCTTCCGCCCGCAGCAACATCCGCTCGCCATCGCTCAGGGCCGAAGTGTGCACACCGCCAGTCTCGCGATAAAGTTCCTGCCCTTCCAGCAATTGCTCCACCAGCGCCTCCACCTGCTGCGGTGTCAGGATGGGACCTGTGCCATCCAATGAGATCGCGGCGCGCGCTTGGGCATCCACCGCCGTCATGCCACCGCTGCAGCCCGAAGTACGTCGCCAGCTCAGCGGCCTTTCCGCCGAGTGATAAAGCCAGATATCCACATTATCCCCATGCTCACACACATGCACATCCGCCACCTCGTCCAGACTTTCGATCACTCCCTCGTTATAGAGAAAACCCAGCGCCAACGCCTCCACATCGGTGGGAGTGCACATCAGTGTCAACCACACCTGACCGTTGACGGTCACCGAAAGCGGCGCTTCAACGATCGTCTCCGCCTGCACCTCTTCCCACCTCTGGAACTCAAAGCGGCGATAAGCAACAGCCACGCTTGGAGAAAGCATCTCAACCTCGCCTATTATGACAAATCTGCTCCAATTATAACCCATCAGGGGGGAAAGACTGATAGACTGATAGACTGATAGTCTGATAGTCTGATAGTCTGATAGTCTCATCGTGCTCCGTTGCGAAGGTAGACAGCTCTGCAGAGAAAAAACTAGGTAGTCTAGCATACGCTTCATCCAGCCCGGCACAGATTTTGTCCGTAGCCAATAGCCACTCATCCCTCTTCCGCTAGTTGAGCCTGAAACATCAGCAGCGCACGGGTGGCCAATGCACGCAGGGTGTAGCAATGCAGGCTCTTAGGATGGGAGTAGCCTGGCAAGACCTGGATAAGGCGGTAAGCGATTCGGGCCACAGTTGCGCAATGGCTCTCTCATGTCCATCTTGTATCGCAATTACTCAAAGTTTGCAACTGAGCAAAAGCCCTAAATATCGCAAGTGAAAGATCGTGTTTTGGATTATAATTGGGCAAGGAGGTGGCTATGCCTTTCGATGTTGCCGAGTATCATGCCTTTGTCCAATTGCTCTATCAGCATCCCGAGTGGCGGGCCGAAGTGCGGAAGCTGGTGCTGAGTGAGGATATTCTTGCGCTGCCCGAAATTGTGCGCCAGCTGTCGGTCACAGTGAAAGAATTGGCCGAAGCGCAAAAGCGGACAGATGAGCAATTGCAGATTTTGACCCAGCGCGTGGATGCCCTGGCTGAAGCACAGAGGCGGACCGAGTTGCGCCTGGATGCCCTGGCCGAAGCGCAAAAGCGGACAGATGAGCAATTGCAGATTTTGACCCAGCGCGTGGATGCCCTGGCTGAAGCACAGAGGCG
>JBKBPX010000016.1:0-29893 GCA_046292855.1 Anaerolineales bacterium | reverse complement strand
GGCGGGTGCGGTTGGAGATTTGGGGCCCCTTATTGATTTCGACTTTCAGCCGCCCATTCAGCCAGCCGGAGACAAAGCCTCCCAGCAAGCTGCCGAAAAAGAGCGGCACAATCCAGTCCTCGAGGGGGTTCTTATCGCCGCCCGCCATTTTGAGCAGGTAGGGGGTGCGATCTACATGCTGGGGAGCGATGTGATCTTCGATGAAGGCATCAATGCGACTGATGGCGCCGGAGGCGCCCAGACCGTTCCCGGTCACCAGGAAGGCCAGGAACAGGACGAGACCCAGCAGAAAACCACCCAGGTAAGGATGGAGATAGGGTTTTGCTTCCCGAGGCTTTCGTAGGGTAGCCATAGGTCACTCCTTATGTTCTTCGTGTACTTCGACTTCTTCCCAACCGGTGATCATGCCGCGAATAGACTCTAAGGGGGTGACACCGGTGGTGGTGAGGTAGACATGCCCAACGATGAAGGTGGCGAAGAGCCAAGCAATCAGGGTGTGGAGCGGTGCCAGGAAGGGCAAACCGCCTAAGGCGTTAGCCACCTGTGGCCATTTTTGCGCACCCCACATCAGCAAGCCGGTCAGCACCTGGAGGGGCAGGAGCACATTCAGCAGACCAAAGTAAGTTGCTTGCTGGAGCGGGTTCATTTTTCGCTCAGGGCTTTTCTCGAAGGGATGCGGCTCGCCTTTGAAAATGCCCTGGATGTAATATTTTGCCTGTACGATGGCGTCATCGAAGAATCCGTAGGGACGCGGGATGAACTGACGGATATGTCCGGTGGTCAGGTGATAGAAGAGAGAAAGCGCGGCATTCAGTACCAGCAACGTGGCCAGCACGTTATGGATTGTCACCATGTGGCGGAAAGAGAAGGCGCCAAAGAGATCAGGCCGATGGATCACTAGGCCGGTCAAGAGCAGGAGGACGATAGCGACCATCTGCAACCAGTGCCAGAAGCGTTCATAGGCCTGATACATATAAACGCGGCGGGTGCGGATTTCCTTGGGTGGCCTTCGTAACGTAGCCAGATAGCGCAACGTGCCATGTCCTACGACCCCAAATAGCGCGCCCACAAAGAACAGGGCACCTAGCAAGTCCACCCATTTTACCCGACTGTGACCAAAGATATAGATGCCCTCTTTGGACGGCTGGGGAGCGTAGTAGATTGAGCCATCTTCTTTCTGCACAATCTCGCCGGCGGGCTTAACGTTGGTCTCCGTGACGAAGATCGGGAGGATACCGGCCGGGGTGTGATCGGCCAGCTTAAGCGGCTGGGTAAGGCGAGATCGCTCGCTATGGCAGGCGCGGCAATCTCGAATGGCGTGATCTCCATCTGTGACGTTGTGGTTAATGCTGTAAGGTTGCACCTGCCCCTGGATGCGCGGATTGCGTAAGCCGAGCGCTCGCAATTGGGCTGTCACTGCTTCTTGTTTGGCCACAGTATCTATGACCAGCTCGTTTTCGCTCAATATGCCGTTCCTATCGGTGTCAAAAGCGGCGATGATTTCGGAGCGATACTTCCCGTCTTTGAAGTAAGCGGCTTCCAGATCGGCTAGACGTACCGGGCGGAGATTTCCCTTGCCATCCTCGTAAACCCAGTAGAAGGTCGTGATCAGGTTGTAGGGCGCCAGGAGCTGTTTCCCATCTATGTCGGTGCGAGCAAGCAAAATCGGCTGATAACCTTCTACCAGATGGGAGACGGTGAAGGGCATGTTGCTGAGGCTGGCGATCTCCGGCCTGATAGCGCTTTCGATGCCGCGGCAGGCGGCCTTAGGTTGACCATCGGCCTTGAGCACCGTCCAGTCGTAATACTCAATGGCCGGCGCGTACATTTGCGGCACATGGCAGGATTCACAGGCGACAACGGCCATGTGTCGCTCCACATAGGGGAGCCAGTTAGCATGGCTCTTTTGGGCATCATGGCAGGATTCGCAACGCCGCATCGTCCCTTTCAGCTCAGGCGCCACACTGTATTGGGCACTTTGTCCACGTGCGAAGTTGTGATTGGGGCGCTGCAGGTATTCGCCGAGTTCTGGGCGGCGTGGGTCGAAGAGCAGGTGAGAAGGCTCCTGTTTCTGGTTGGCGTAAACGGGGTTGTTCAGGGAGAAGTGACAATCCGTGCACTTGAGTTGCCGTTCGGCGTGAATATCCCAAGAGCGATTTACTTCGGCCTTGTTGGCGATGTTCATGCCTGCATCGGCAATGCGTTGCGGGGAGATGATTTGTCCGATAGTGGCCGTCTCCCAATTGCAGGCTTCCAGCACCAGCGGGATTTTTAGGTCCGTGTGCACTGTGCCGTGGCATTGGCCGCAATTTTCGTTGGTCGGGTCTTGGATGCGCACATATTCAGGTTTAAGCCTTCCTTCTTTGTCAAAGGCTTCGGTGACCCAGGTGTAGGAACCATCGGCATTTTTCTGGGCCAGATAGCCTTCCAAAGTGGCTGTATTTGCCCACCCGAAAGCACCTTCACGAATCGCCTGGATGCGTGCCTGGTTATTCGGCTTTTCCAGGTGGCATAGGAAGCAGTTCATTTCCATTGTGCCGGAGGCCTGCCAATCCCAGCCTTCGATACGCCCATTGTGCAAAATGCTGGATTCCACGCTCTGAGCGGGACGTAAAGCGGTGAGAGGCACTCCCTGGCGTGAGAGTGTCGTCGGCGCACCGCCAACGATGCGATCCCCGAATTTCATCAGCCATTCCGGGGTGCCCAAATCCAGGCGTTCATCGCCATCTTGGGAGAGATAGCGATAGCGGAGCGGGTCCCATTTCCCGTAGAGTCCTGTGCTGGCATTCCAAGATTCTTTGGATGTGGTGTACTCGGAAAAGCCGAGATCGCTATGGTAGGAGTGGGAGACGATGAACTGCGTATCATGACACTGACCGCAAGTTTTCATGGTGGAAACGGGCTTCCCGCTGTTCAGGACGTTTTCGCCGTTTTCATCCAAGAGCGCAAAGGTTGGATGGAGGGGGGAAGCCTGTTGCGCGGGCTGGAGTGGATGGCTTGCCTGAGCATACTTATAGGCGGTGAGTCCGAGCAGGGATATGCCCAGGATGGTCAGGAGGATAGGGAGCAAGCGATAATTTCGTTTCATAGCACATCCTCGAATTGTCTACTTTTTATCGAAGCGTCCACCCCATTCAATGGGGTCGCCAGGGTAACCAAGGGCTTGCCAGTCCAGACGGCCGTTTGCGCCGTGGCAGTTGCCACATTGGAGGGCGTTGGCCGCAGGTTGCACCATATGGGTGGTGGGCCAATACATCCAGGTTTCGGCAAAGCCATATTCGCCGCTATATTTCAGGCCGCTTTGCTTTTCGGCCAAGCGGAAGGCCAGGTCCCAATTGAAGCGGGTCCAGAAACCATCCTTTCCGGCCGTGATGGGAGCGAGCAGGTAGTTGTAGACTTTGTCGTAGGGTTGCTTGGCCACATGTAGCTTGAAGGGGAAGATTTTGGCCGTTGGGTCGTCAATGCTACCGGCGGGCAGGTTGATGTAGGTGACTTGATTCGGGTCTATCTTATCTCCCAACAGGTAGCGGTATTGCAGGTTGCCATTGAACCAGAGGTACTGCGGCTGGTAGTTTCGCTGGTAGATGAAACTGCCTTTGATCTTGAGGTAAGTGTAGTGATTATCCTTGCGGCCTTCTTGTCCAGCAGTGGACCAATCCCAATACACTTTGGTGGGGTCTTCGAGCGCGATGGCGGGGATGTGGCAGGTCTGGCAGGCGACGCTGGCGAGGTGAGTGTTCAGGCGCTCGTCTTTATGCTGGTGATTCTGATGGCATTGTTCGCAGGAAACCTGTTCTTGTGGGTCAATTTGATAGTTATCTGCGATCAGGCGACCTTTGATCTGGTGGTTCTTGGTCCAGTGACAATCGGTGCACTGGAAGTCATATTTTCCCATGTGGACATCTAAATTTTCGGAGGGGAAGTACAGGCTTTCATCCAAATCGCCATGCTTGACACCGTTCCCTCCGCCGCCATCGAAGTGACATTTCCCGCAGTTTTCCCGGGTGGGAGCGCGCACGCTGCGGGCGGCTGCCAATAGGTCTACCGAAGCAGCGGGATTGCCGTAATCACCTTTCGCATAGAGGTTCATATCTGCATGGCAAGCTAAGCAGTCTACGTTCAAGGGGTTGGAGAAATCGTATGGCTGATCCTCCTGCCAACCGTAACCGATGTGACAGGTCATACACTTTTTCTGATTGCCGCGCGTGCTGATGCAGAAATTGTTGAGCTGGTTGATCTTGCCGATGGTCACGGGTTGATCGCGCCAGGGGACCTGGAAGGGCTTGCTCTCCCAGGTCCAGTGTGTGGTCGCCATTACCTCTTCAGCCGCCTTCGGATGGCATTCCAGGCAGGCTTTGGTGACCTCCTGGGGTGTCTCGAAGGGGCCTTTGATGATGTCCTTGTGATCCACATGGATTGGCTTTTGAGGGACAAATTGCCATGGATCACTAGCCGGTTTTGGCTGGCGTGGCCAGAAGATCAGGGTAGGAACCACAACAACCAGCACAATCCCAATGGCTCCGAAAATCCAGGATGGAAAGCTTTTTTTCATACATTCTCCTTGTCAGGGAATGAAAAATTGATGATAGATGCCCGGTGGGCAACCCGATCATGCATGACGGAACGCAATAAATCTAGTGCCTGAATTAATCGCTCGTCGGTAAGCTGATAGGTCACAGAAGTTCCTTGACGTGCCGCTTGTACCAACCCATGTTCTTTCAAAATTTTTAAGTGGCGGGAGATGTTGGGTTGAGGAATGTTTAAATCCAAGCTCAATTCGTTGACCGTGCGCGGTGACTCGTAAAGTGTGTAGAGAATGAGCAAGCGCGTCGGGTCAGAAAGCGCCGAGCAGAAATCTGCTTCAAGTTGGAGGAGTTCCTGGAACAGTTTTTCTCGTTCCATGATATGACCTTATGCGTATAAATGCATATTTGTATCCATAAACGATTCTATGCCGGCTGGAATCAATGTGCGCAGTAATGGATGTCACATTAAAGTAATATGTCTGTCACTTTTTTTGTTTGGTCGAGTCCACTACAAAAACTCACCGCAGCGAACGCTGCGAGCGCGGGTATCTTGCGCGCTCTCGGCGGTAAAATGACCTTTTTGCGGTAGAGTCGCAATTGAAAAAAACTTTGCCCGAATGGGAGGATTCCTGCAGTAGAATAGGGGATGGGCGATCTCTGCTGGAATGGGTCTCTCATGGTTTCCTATGCTCGTCTGGTCTTGAATCTGCCGGCGGTGCCCGGCCTGTTTGATTACGCCATTCCCCCGGCTCTAGAGGGGCAGGTTGCCGCGGGAAGCCTGGTCATTGCGCCGTTTGGGAAACAGCACGTCCAAGGGGTTATCCTGGAATTGCTTGACCAGCCTCAAGTGGCTGAGCCGCGCCCGATCGAGGATGTTCTCGATCCTGAACCTGTTTTGACGGCCGCTCAACGCGTTCTCCTGTTGTGGCTGGAAGAGCGCTTCCTCTACCCGGCCTCTTCTTTTCTATCTCTTATGCTTCCGCCTGGCCTGGCGCGCCATGCCGATAGCGAATGGGCATTGAACCTTGCGCGCCTGCAAGCCTGGAAGGGAGAGCTTTCTCCTGTGGAAAAACGTCTGGTGGGACTTTTGCAGCAACGCCAGGGCAAGCTACGCGGCCGTCAGATGGCTGCCCATTTTCGCAATGTGGATTGGCAACGAGCCGCCCGAAAGTTGCTCGATGCGGGAATCCTGGAACGGCGCGCCATCCTTACTTCTCCGCAGGTAGGCCCTAAGCATGTGCGCACGGCACAACTGAGCGTTCCCCCCGAAGAGGCCGAGGCGGCATTTTCTAGGTTAGGGCAGAAAGCCAAGGTGCGAGAACGACGCCTTGCCGCTTTGCGTATGCTTTTAAGCGCAAGAGAGCCTCTCAATCTTTCCTGGATTTATGCCCAGACCGGCTGCACCTTGGCCGATTTGAAGTTCCTCGAGGCGCGTGGCCTGATCCGCTTTGGCGAGCTGGAAGTCTGGCGTGACCCTTTGGATGCACTCCGAGCGGAGATGGCGGAGTCTGCCCAGCCTCCCGTCCTCACCCCAGATCAAGAGAGCGCATGGAGCCTTATAGAGCAATCATTTCAGGCGAGCGCAGCGCAGCAGGCCGTCCCTCCACTGCTGCTCCATGGCGTGACCGGTTCGGGGAAGACCGAACTGTATCTGCGCGCCGTTGCCGAGACCCTGCGCCGCGGGCGCCAGGCCATCGTCCTCGTGCCGGAGATTGCACTCACTCCACAGACGGTGCGCCGTTTTTTCCATCGCTTTCCAGGACAGGTTGGGTTGGTGCATTCGAGGCTTTCGGAAGGGGAGCGCTATGATACTTGGCGACGTGCCCGACGGGGCCAGCTGCGGGTGATCATTGGCCCACGCAGCGCCCTGTTCATGCCTTTGCCTTCGGTGGGGCTGATTGTTGTGGATGAATGCCATGATGCCTCGTACTACCAATCTGAACCTCCCTTTTACCACGCGGTAGCCACTGCACAAGCCTATGCGCGCCTGACCAATGCGGTGTGCGTGCTGGGGTCGGCCACTCCTTCTATAGTGCAACGCTATCAGGCGGAAATCGGTCAGATGCACTATCTTCACCTGCCGCAACGCATTCATGCTGATTTGCCATCGGTGCAAGTGGTGGATATGCGTCAGGAATTGCGCGCAGGGGAGCGCAGCATCTTCAGCCGGGCGCTGCGCCAGGCGCTGACCGAAACCCTGCAACGCGGCGAACAGGCAATCCTGTTCCTGAACCGCCGCGGCGCGGCCACTTATGTCTTCTGCCGTGAATGCGGCTATGGGCTCCGTTGTCCACATTGCGATATTCCCTTGACATTCCACCTCGACCAGGAGCAACTTCTCTGTCACCAGTGTGGCTATCGGCGTCAGCAACCTCGCAAATGTCCCTCCTGTGGCAGCACGGCGATCCGCGCCTATGGCCTGGGGGTGGAGCGGGTGGTGGGCGAAATGGAGCGCCTTTTCCCAAAAGCACGGCTTTTACGCTGGGATCGGGATACGGCGCGCAGCAAAGCGGCTCACGATCTCATCCTCACCCAGTTTGCCTCCCAGCAGGCCGATGTGTTGATCGGGACTCAGATGCTCGCCAAGGGCCTCGACCTGCCGCTGGTGACCTTGGTGGGGATCATCCTAGCCGATGTGGGGTTGAATTTCCCCGATCCGTTTGCGGCGGAGCGCGTCTTTCAGGTTTTGACCCAGGTCGCAGGTCGTGCCGGCCGTTCGGCGCGTGGTGGACACGTGATCCTGCAAACGTATCTGCCAGAGCATTACGTCATTCAGCATGTGGTTGGCCATGACGTGGAAAAGTTCTATCAGCAAGAGTTGCGAGAGCGCCAACGACTGAATAATCCTCCCTTTGTAGAACTGATGCGCCTGGAGATTCGCTCGCCCAGCGCAGAGAAGGCCGAGGTCGAGGCGCGACGGGTGGCAGAGCTGCTGCTTGGGCGTGTGGGTGAGAAAGCTATGGATGTAATAGTCAGCGGCCCATTGCCCTGTTTCTTCGCTCGTTTAGGTGGCGAATATCGCTGGCAAATTCTCCTGCGCGGGGTCTCGCCGCAAGCTCTTCTCCAGGGTGCACTGGCTCCGGTACGTCTTATTGAGCGTGGCTGGCGGATTGAGGCCCAGCCTATCAGCCTGCTTTGATAAAATTGTTGCGTCCACTGCAAAAACTCACCGCAATGGACGCAGAATAAACGCCCCGCCGCGCATTCAGCGCGCTCGGCGGTAAAACGACCTTTTTGCAGTGTCAGGGGAGTCATTCTCACCCTGGTCTATCCTTCCATTTTCCCGTGAGTTATGGTAAATATCATTCACGATGTGCGCCTTGCGTAGAGCCAAAGCACCTCCCTGGCAAGTCCTTTCTCCTCAGCCCTTTTGGGAAGTTAACCCCCATTGGCCTGTGGCTGATGGTGGTTAATTTTTATTCCACGATCTAGGAGCTTAAGATGCAAGGTTCCCGTTCCTACCTTTCTCCCAAGCTGGAAAGCCGGCCTCATCCCCAAAAAGGTGGGTGGGGAGTATTTGCCATCGCCCCGATTCAAAAAGGCGAATTGCTTGCCTTATGGGGTGGGCGGATTGTCTCTGCCAGTGAGCTGGATTTCACGCTCCCCAACTTTACTAAGGTGGTTCTGCAAATAGATGACGAGTTTTATCTCCTATCGGAAGAAGTCGAGCCGGCTGATCACTTCAATCATTCCTGCGATCCAAATGCTGGCTTTTTCGGTCAGATTGGGTTGGTGGCCATGCGTGATATTGCTCCCGGCGAAGAAGTGTGCTTCGACTATGCTATGTGCGATAGCTCGCCCTACGACGAATTCGAGTGTCACTGTGGCTCACCGCATTGTCGCGGTTATGTGAGCGGAGATGACTGGAAACGGCCGGAATTGTGGGAACGCTACGAGGGATACTTTTCTCCCTACCTCGCGCGGCGGATCAAAGCCTTGAAGGCGCAAATTTATGTGCTGGCTGAAGCAGAATAAGTTTCCCTTTCTGTTATTTTCCATTGCCTGGCTTGTGCGGTTAATCCCTGTGCTTCTGACGCGCTCGCTGGGCATTGGCCTGGATGACATGTTCCAATATGACATGCTGGCACGCAGCTTGGCGGGCGGCAATGGCTTCCGCTGGTACGCATTGGCGGACTTGGAACTGATCCGCAAATTTGTCCCTTTGGACTTGGGAAGCCTAGCATATGAGCCGCAAGGTGTGCTGACTTCGTTTCGCGCGCCCCTTTACCCGCTCTTTTTGGCGCTTATCTATAGTATCTCTGGGGTAGGTGAGGGGCGCTTTTTTGCCGCCCGCCTTGCGCAATCCTTCCTGGCCGCTTTCCTGCCACTGTTGACCTGGCTTCTTGGTCACCACCTTTTCGATGAATCAATTGCCCGCCGCGCGGCTTGGATTGTGGCTTTTTATCCGCTGCTGATCGCCTTTCCGCTGGCGCTTGCGACCGAAAACCTGTTTTTCCTGCTGGTTCTGCTTTCCATCCTGTTGCTGGTTCGCCTGAGCCGGCGACCTTCCTGGAGTGGGGCAGTGCTGCTTGGCCTTTCTTTTGGGCTGGCCGCGCTCACCCGTTCGGTCATCCTTGTGATGGCAGGGGCGGCTTTGCTTTGGTTAGTTATCGAGCAACGGCTCTATCGCCATGCGTTGCTGGCCACATTTCCCCTCTTTTTGCTCCTCATCCCCTGGGTGGTGCGCAATTCCCTGCTTCATCGGCGTCTGGTCGGCATTGAGACTTCCCTGGGTTATAATCTTTACGTTGGGTATCACCCAAAGTCGGATGGCAGCTTCACTTTCGGTCCCTCCTTAGACCTGCTTGTTATCGTGGATGATGCCCAGCGTGACCGCATAGGGACACAAAAAGCGGTCGAGTTTATTCGCCGTGCCCCGCTGCGGGCTGCTTACCTGATTGTGCGTCGCATCGGTCATTTTTTTGCCCCTGAATGGCGCGCCTTTACCTACTTTTACACGAACGGCGTGCTCGGGCCGCTTCCATCTCCTTTGCTGGTGCTGATCTACCTCCTGTTAAGCCTGCCATGGATGGGTCTGGCGATTGGTGCGATCTGGGGATGGGCTTTCCTGCCTGAACAGTCTCCTCAACGCCTTGTCGCTTATCTTTTTATCGGATACCTGCTCCCCCACATTTTGATCCTGGCCGAAGAACGTTTTCACCTTACGCTGCTGCCTCTGTTTAGTCTGTTAGCGGTTCGTTTCTGGACCCGTAGCCGGGCACCCCAACCCGAAGCCGGCCACGGCGCTTTATCCTTTGCCGCCATTTTTACCCTCTTCCTGATGGTTTACTGGGCTGAGCGGATCGTTACCTTTTGGCCGTTATTCCTGCAAATCCTCTCCCCTGCAGGTCACTTGCTTAACCTTCCATACTGATTACCCCCCTCCTCTGCGGTCGCTCCTCGCATGCGTCCGATTTTGCTGCTCCCCCTATCCCTTCTTTTCCTGCTGGCTTGTCAACCTGCTATGCAGCCAGGTGGGGTGGTGGTGATCCCTTCTGCAACTCCCACTTCTATTCCCCTCCCTTATCCGACCCGTCCGGTCTATTCTCCTGGTGAGCTGGTGGATTATGTGGCTCAGGATGGAGATACCCTAACAGCCTTGGCTGCGCGTTTTAATACTACAGTCGAGCAAATTTTGCAGGCTAACCCATTTATTCCCAACCAAGCCACGACCATGCCGCCGGGCATGCCCATGAAAATTCCCATTTACTATAAACCGCTCTGGGGCACTCCATATCAATCTTTGCCGGATATCGCGTTCGTAAATGGGCCAGCGGATCGGGGATTTAATACATCGGCTTTTGTCCGGTCCCATCCCGGTTGGTTGAAAGATTTTCGCGATTACGTCGCCGGCTCCTGGCGCGATGGGGCTGGGATTGTCGAGCAGATAGCGACGGACTTCAGCATCAGTCCCCGCTTATTGCTGGCCATTCTGGAATACCAGGGTCGAGCCCTTTCCGATCCCAATTTGCCCCAGACAGGGGGCTATACGCTTGGGTATAAAGATGTTCTCCATCGCGGTGTGTACCTGCAGCTGGTTTGGGCGGCGAATACGTTAAACCACGGCTATTATGGCTGGCGTTCTGGTCAGCTGATCGAGTTCGAGTTACTGGATGGGCGCATCTATCGCCCTGATCCCTGGCAGAACGCGGCTTCGGTGGCCTTGCAGTATTATTTTTCGCGCATCCTGCCGGAACCGGCTTTCAGCCAAGCAATCGGTCCCAATGGTCTGGCACGGACTTATCAGCGTCTCTTTGGTGATCCGTGGGCACAAAAACAAGTGTTGATTCCCGGTAGCCTGAGCCAACCTCCTTTGCGTCTGCCTTTCCCCCCTGGCCGGCGCTGGGCCTATACGGGAGGTCCCCACACCGGCTGGGGAAGCGGTTTTCCTTGGGCGGCCCTTGATTTTGCCCCTCCTGCGCCTGTGCGTGGCTGTGCCCTACCAGACCCTCAGGATTATGCCGTCGCTGTAGCAGATGGAATCGTTGTGCGCTCCGGGCTAAATGGCCTGGTGCTTGATCTGGATGGGGATGGGGATGAACGCACTGGCTGGACGATCTTTTATCTGCATCTTGCGCTGGAGGGCCGGGCTACGGTTGGACAGGTACTTCATGCCGGCGAAAAGATAGGTTATCCTTCCTGTGAAAGTGGTCGAGTTACCGGCACCCATGTTCACATTGCGCGTAAATATAATGGCGAATGGATCCTTGCTGATGGCCCGCTGGCTTTCAATCTAGACGGCTGGATTGCCAGAAATGGCGCTCGCCCCTATCAGGGCTTTCTGATTCGGGCGGGTGAAGTCGTCAATGCCAGCGAATATGCGGAAGGATTCAGCCAAATTCTGGCTCAGAATCCCTGAGAGCAACCGGCCGATGGTTACCGAAAATAGAAACATTCTTACAGCGAATAGATTTGTTTTATGAGTCTATTGCAAAAACTCACCGCAGGGAACGCCAAGAGCGCAGGACATTTCGTTAGTTGATTCTCTGTGCGCGCGTGCTCTGCGGTGAAACAACCTTTTGCAGTACACTCTTTATTGCTACGTGCGTTTTCGATAGGGCACTTTCGATTGCCGTTTCATTCTCTTTGGTAAAATTATGATAGGCGTGCTTACGCTTCATCTGCACTTGCCCGGCTGTACATCTCTCAAGGAGAAGCGCCATCGTCTCAAGCCACTTCTGAACCGTCTGCAGCGGGAGTTCAATCTTTCGGTTGCGGAGATGGACTATCAGGATCGCTGGCAAGAGGCGCTGATCGGTTGTGCACTTATAAACAGTGATGCCACTCATATCCAGCGTTCCCTGCAGCGGGTGCTGGTTTGGGTGGAGCAGAATTGGTCGGAGGGGTGGATTCTTGCGGAGCACATCGAATTTTACTGAAGGAGCGGAGGGATGCCTTTTGGCTTTTCGTGTTGGCCTGCTCATCTACTATCGTAAGGTTAGGGCCGCTTATGATGACTGACCCAATTGCCCTTCTCCAGCGCACTGAATCTTTGCCCTGGCGTCAGGCGCTGGATGAGATTTTGCTGGAAGAGCGGAATCATTTCATCTTTGATAACGTTGCTCTTTATCGAAAATGGGGAGCTAATCTGGATGTCGAATATGCGCGCGCATTTGGGCGTGGACGTGCCAGTGAAGCGGATGCGGCCTGGGGGGAGCAGGTAGCGGCCGATGTCCTGCACCAGGGCAGGCGAATCGTTATCACGCCTTCATCAGATCGGAGCACCTCCAATCGCTTGGAACAGGCTTATTTGCTCGCTTCCCCGATCGTGTTCCCGATGGCGACCTGGGCTTTGATCTTCGCGCGTTTTGGCGGCCCGGTTTTCGACGAAGTTTCATTGGAATATGCCGATAAGGTGGTCTGGTTGGTTCAGGCAGTGCTTTCGCGCCGCCTTTTGCTTGAACTGGCGGATGAGGTAGAAAGATTACGCCGTCAAATGGGAATGCAAAATGATTTCCTGAGCACGATTTCCCATCAGTTACGCACGCCGTTGGGCCTGATTAAGGGGTACGTGGACACACTTTTGCGCCCAGAAGTCCATTGGGAAGAGCCAGAACAAAGAAAATTCCTCGCTGTGATCGAGAAGGAGGCGGATCGTTTAACCGTATTGGTTGAGAATTTGCTGGCTTCGTCAGCCTGGGAATATAAGGCTGTGCCCCTCAATTTTCAGATTCTACACCTGGAGAGCGTGGTGCGTGATGCCGCACTGCGTGCCCGACATCGTTATCCTAATATGAAAGTTTCCCTGGAAGCCGCCCATTTACCCCCTATTTGGGGAGATGCTGTGCGGTTGACTCAGGTGATGGATAACCTCTTTAACAATGTGGCCCAACATGCCCAAGGGGCACCCGTAACGATCCGTTTGTGGGTAGAGGGGGACTATATCCATTTGGCCTTCCGAGATATGGGGCCCGGCATGTCTCAGGATGTCCTGGCCGGCCTGTTCCAGCGTTTTTATCGCCCCTCCTCTACTTCCGGAAGTGGCCTTGGATTATACATTTGTCATCAAATTGTGGAGGCACATGGCGGTAGAATATGGGCAGAGTCTGAACCGGGACATGGCACAACCCTCCATCTTCTTCTACCATTGAGTCGAGATCAAGGACCCCGACATGAACCATTGCATTCTCATAGTTGATGATGAACCTGACTACCTTGATTTGCTATATGCCAATCTACGAGTAGATGGGTATGAGGTGCTGACAGCCAGGAATGGTGAAGAAGCTTTGAACATGCTGATTGCGCACCCTGTACATTTGGTGCTCCTGGATGTCGTTCTGCCCGATGTGGATGGAATAACCTTATGCCAGCGCATTCGGACGTTTTCTCGCCTCCCTGTCATTATGCTCACTGCGCGCGCCAGCGAAGAAGAGCGGGTACGCGGTCTGGATGCAGGTGCGGATGACTATATAAGCAAACCATTCTCGATTACCGAATTGCTGGCACGCGTGCGCGCCGTGCTGCGGCGGGTAGAGACGAGACACGCCTCATCCGACCTCGAGCCTGTGATTGAATATGGTGACTTAAGGGTGGACCTCGGACGCGCGGAGGTATGGAAGCGTGGACAACCTGTATCTCTTTCCCCCACTGAATATCGTTTGTTATTGCAGTTTCTGCTGCATCGTGGCAAAGTTCTCTCAACTCCGTGGCTGTTACGCAATGTGTGGGGGGCTGGTTATGAGAATGAACGCGAGGTACTTTGGGTGACTATTGCCCGTTTGCGCCAAAAAATAGAGGACGATCCGCGTCGGCCGCGTTACGTTCTGACTCGCCCCGGCGAAGGGTATTGGATGCCATGAGTCTCCTGCGAAAATTCATCATAGAGACATCGAGCGTACCGAGAAGATTAAAAAAATCTGTGTTCCCTGCTGCTCTGTCCATTTGCCTTACTCTGTAGTAAACAGGCCTTTTGGCAGTGAAGTTATGCCATAATTGCGGAGGGATGATCTTGGACGAGAAAAGCATTCTCATTGTGGATTCTGATGCTCCTACCCGACTTTATTTGAGTCGTTTGCTTGCCCAGCGTGGTTATAAGCCCTTCCAGGCCGCTTCTGGCAAGGAGGGTTTGATCCTGGCCTGGCGTGAGCGCCCGGCGGTGATTATCATCGATCCCAGGCTGCCAGACCTGAGCGGGGAGGATGTGGTGCGCAAATTGCGCCAGGATGCGCGCACCGCCTCCACTCCTTGTCTGGCGCTTAGCAGCGATCCCGATCCGAAACGGATCGCTTCTTGTTTTTCTGCCGGATTCAACGAGTATTTCAACAAGTCTGCCGCCAATATCCCAAAACTGTTGGAATCTTTAATGCAGTTTTTCCCCTCTGAATCGTCCATAGAGGAAATCCAAAAGAAGATTCTTCGCGGCAAGATGGTTGTGTTTTTGAGCGCCAAAGGGGGGACCGGCACATCGTCGCTTTGTGCAAATCTCGCGGCGACACTGGCACGACTGGAGAAGAACGTCTCCATTGCCACCGTTGACCTGGTTTTACCCCTAGGTTCTATTGCTCCGATAGTGGGTTATCAGGGTGATACTAATCTCTATTCTCTGACTGTACTTGACACTTCTTCTTTCGATCCAGATGCCTTGAAGCAGCACTTGCCCAGGATTTCTTCATGGGGATTCTACTTACTGGCTTCTGCGCCCGATCCGGAAGCGGCCAATCAAATTCGTGCCGATCGCATTCCTCCGTTGCTAAAGGCGTTACGCGAAGCCTTCGATTTCGTCTTCGTGGATTTGGGGCGTTCTCTTTCGCGCATCAGCTTGCCAATTTTGCAGGAAGCAGATGTCATTGTGCTGGTTGTGACGCCGGATTCCAGTACAACCTATCTCACCCGTCTTGTGCTTGAATTCTTGATGAAAAAAGGCATTCCCACAAAGCGTGTTTTGCCCCTCATTAATCGTCCGGTGGGATTAGAAGGCCTCTCCAAACCACGCGTGGATGAAGAAATTGGCTTGGCGACCGCCTATACTATCCCGTATTTAGGTGGGAACGTGACGGTAGCGAATCAATTACACCAACCGTTAATTGACAAATTTGCTAACGACACCATTGCGCTTTCCCTTAAAGACATTGCTCGTGATATAACCCGCACCATTCAGAAACTCCGTGAAGAAGCGCTTTCAGGAGGCAGCCATGGTTTATGAGATGAATACTTCACCGCAAAAGGCGGTTTTGCTGCTGAGAGCGCAGTGTGTGCGAAGGAGGGTAACACTTTGTGCCCTCACACCGCTACTCTTCTACCAGGGCGCAAATAATCCCTCTGGGGTATAATTTCCCTAAGGACAGAATATGGACTTCCGCATACAAATTACGTTGCGCGCCAAGGCATTGGGCGTCCTGATTCGGGATGCGCGCCTGGCTAAACGCTTAGGCATCAAAGAATGTGCACAGGCGTTGGGGGTGAAACCATCCACTTTTCGTGCCTATGAGGAGGGACGGAAGGCTCCTTCCCTGCCGGAGTTGGAGATTCTGGCTTACTTTCTAGATTTGCCCCTGGAGCACTTTTGGACAAAAGAGACTCTTTCGGATGTGCCGGCACAAACTGACTCGTTAAACTTGCCGCTCATCCTCAATTTGCGCCAGCGTATGATCGGTGCTATTTTGCGTCAGGAGCGGATGAACGCTGGTTTTTCTATGAAATCCCTCGCTGAGCGGAGCGGCATCTCCTTGGCGCGCTTGAAAGCTTATGAGCTTGGCGAACGTCCAATCCCCCTCCCAGAGCTGGAAATTCTTCTCCAGATCATAGATACGCCCATTGAGCACTTCTTTGACGAGAGCGGCCCAATTGGTCGTTGGATGGCCGAAAGAAAGGAAATTCAACGCTTTTTGGAACTTCCCTTTGAATTGCGAGAATTTATCAGCAAACCGGTCAATCGTCCTTATCTGGAGCTGGCGATGCGGTTAAGTGAGCTATCCACAGAAAAATTGCGAGCTGTCGCTGAAGGATTGCTGGATATTACCCTCTAATCGTGTGAGGTTGTGATGAATGCAGCTGATCAGATGGAACAAGGAAAGCAGGCTTATCGCCAAGGGGATTATTTGCAGGCCGCGCAGGCTTTCGAACAGGCCGCACAGGGCTTTGCCCGTGAGGGGAAGATGCTCGAATCTGCGGAAGCGCGCAACAACCAAAGCGTTGCCCTGCTCATGAGCGGCGATGCGCAGGCCGCCTTGCGCGCTGTGGAAGGAACCCCAGAAATTTTTGCGCAACATCAGGATTTGGAACGGGAGGGGATGGCTTGGGGGAATCAGGGCGCTGCCTTAGAAGCCCTGGGCAGACTGGATGAGGCGATCCAGGCCTATCGAATCGCCGCTGAGCGCTTTGAAGCCATCCAGAACGCTGATTTGCGTGTAGAAATGGAAAAGGCAATTGCGGCTATTCGCTTGAAGCAAGGGCGCTTTATGGATGCAGGCCTAGAAATGCTCTCCACCTTAAACCGCCCGAATCCGACCTGGTGGCAGCGCTTGTTGCGCTGGTTATTGCGCGTTCGTTGAATTTGGACACAGTGAGAGCCGCCTCTTCCGTTTCAGGAACTCGTGTCCGTCGCCCAGATGAACGTGATCGCTCTATTCTGGCGCGCTGGCTTGCAGAGGGCGTCTATGTCCACCGTCACCTGGATTGGCGCCCCCCACTGGATTGGTTGGGGCATCCTTTCTGGTGGACATTGGAAAGGGATAGGCAACCGTTAGCAGTATTGGCCTGCCCGGATGATCCGCCTGAAATTGCCTGGTTGCGGTTGTTTGCTTATCGCAGCCCCGTCTCTCTTTCGTGGGCCTGGCAGGTTCTTTGGGAGCAGGCTCGCCATGCGTTGGGCGAGAAGAAGCCTATGGTGGGGGCGATTGCCATAGAGTATTGGCTTGAGCCGCTTTTGCAGAGAGCCCGTTTTGAGATGCGCCAGCGGGTGGTAGTCTTAGAATGGCGTGCTCATGCTACTTTCCCATCTGAAGGAGATTTGCCTGTTCGGGCTATGCGTCCCGAAGACTTACAGGCGGTTGCCCAAATAGATTGGCAGGCCTTCGCCCCCCCGTGGCATAACTCGCTCGAATCTCTGCGTCGCGCTCTTTCGCAGGCATTGTTTGCCACTGTGCTCGAGATCGAAGGGAAAATCCTGGGGTATCAAATTACAACCGGACATCCTTTCGGCGCTCACCTGGCACGCTTGGCCATTCATCCTCAGGTTCAAGGTAATGGATGGGGAAGGAAACTGCTTCAGCATCTTTTTGCCCTCCTGGCGCAACGCCGCATCGAGCGCCTGACAGTCAATACCCAGCATGATAATCGTGTTTCCCTGGCGCTTTATCGTCGTTTGGGATTTGAGCGCACGGGAGAAGAGTTTCCAGTCTACATTTACGATTGGAGGTAATATGTATCGTCCTGATACGATTATGGTCAATGCCGTAGTGCGCCAGGGGCTGGTCGCGGCACAGGAAGTGATTGGTGAAAGCGGCCTGAACCACTGCCTGGCGTGCGGTGATCCCTATTGCCGTTTCGAGGTCGGCGAGGTAGTTTCCTGAGATTTCTCCGGCGTCGGCGTAGAACTCCCGTACTACCATTGCTGTCCCATCTTATATCTTCCGGAGGTCCGATGCACTCTTTTGAAACTGAATGGCAATCCGATGATGGCCTGGCCCTCTTGGGGCGTGGTTGGGAGCCGCAAGCCGCCCCAAAGGCCGTGATTGGTCTAGTACATGGCTTGGGCGAGCATGGTGGACGCTATGCCCATCTCGCCGAAGTGCTCACCGCAGCCGGTTATGCTGTTCTCACCTTTGACCTGCGTGGGCATGGGCGCTCCGCTGGACCGCGTGGGCATATGCCGTCCTTGGAGGCCTTCATGCGTGACATTGATCGTCTCCTTCTCCAGGCGGAGATACGCTATCCTGCCAAGCCACGTTTCCTATACGGTCACAGTTTGGGGGGCATTTTGGTGCTCAATTATGTCTTGCGGCGCAAGCCAGAGCTGCGCGGCGCAGTCGTTACCTCCCCAGGGTTGCGCACGGCGCTGGAAGAACAGAAGGCAAAGGTGACCCTGGTGCGCTTGTTGGGAAGCCTATTCCCCACCCTCGCTCTTCCCAGTGGCCTAGACCCTCATACCCTCAGCCATGACCAAAACGTAGTCCAGGCTTATATCCATGACCCGCTGGTGCATGATAAAATTACGCTCGGTTTTGGTAAGATCATGTTGGATGTCATTCCCTGGACATTTGCTCATGCTCACGAGCTTTTGCTGCCGCTTTTGCTCATGCATGGCACAGACGACGCCCTGACCTACGCTCGCGGCAGTGAAGAATTTGCCCGTTTGGCCGGAGAAAAGGTCACGTTCAAACTTTGGCCTGGTCTATATCATGAACTGCATAATGAACCCCAGAAGCAGGAAGTGTTCCAGTACCTGCTCCAGTGGCTAGATTCGCATCTCTGAATCCATTCCACAAGCTCACCACAGGGAGCACAGAGTGTTTTACTTCCGTGTGTCTAAAATGGTGAAACGCTCGGCGCGATTTCTCCATCTCTCTCATCCTATCAGACTATCATCCTATCAGACTATCAGACTATCAGACTAAGAGGAAAATATGTCTAAGGAAGCCAAAATGAGCAAACGTCAAATGTTGCGCGAGAAGCGCCGAAAAGAACAATTGCGCAATCGTCTGATTGCCATCGGTTTAATCGTTTTAGGCGCCTTGCTAACCGTTTTTTTTGTAGTTTATCCGAATATTTCCGCTGCCCAGTCTATAGCAATTCCGACCCCTCTTCCTCGTCCGATGGCCGATCGGAATGCCATGGGCGATCCTAACGCTCCTATCAAAATTGTGGAATATTCTGATTTCCAGTGCCCCTACTGTCGCCGTTTTGCTGAAGAGACCGAGCCGCTTTTGGTAGAGGCCTACGTCAAGACGGGAAAGGTTTATTTTGTCTATCGCTCGATGGGTAACTTCCTAAGTGACAACATTGCCAGAGCGCGCGGCGTAATCAATAGTGAATCGCGCGATTCGGCGATGGCTGCCTATTGTGCAGCCGATCAAGGGAAATTCTGGGAGTATCACGATGCCCTCTTTGCTAATCAAACCGGCGAAGGGGTGGGTGCCTATTCCGAAGCGCGTTTGAAGGCCATTGCCCAGAAACTTGGTCTGGATGTGGAGGCCTTCAATAAATGTTTCAACAGCGGAAAGTATCGCGATCAGGTTCAGCAAGATTACAACGATGGCATCGCCGCCGGCCTGAGCGGTACCCCCTATTTCGTCCTCACCTATTCGGTCAATGGCGTGATGAAAACCGAAACCATCGAGGGTGCCCAGCCCTTCAGTGCCTTTCAGCAAAAAATTGAGGCCATCCTCCAGGAAATTGGGCAGTAATGCGCCTGATCCTTACACATGAACAGGCAGATTTTGATGCCTTAGCTTCCCTCTATGCCGCCAGTTTGCTTTACGAGCCGGCATATCCGGTTTTGCCCCATCACCTAAACCGCAACGTGCGTGCCTTTCTCACGCTCTATGGGCACGAATTTGGCTTCGTCGAAGCGCGGGATTTGCCCTCCCAAGCGGTTGACGAAGTGATCCTTGTAGATAGCCAATCGCTGATCACGGTGCGTGGCATGAGCCGCGCCACGCGTGTGCGCATCATTGACCATCATCCGCGTCGGCCATCGCTCAATCCGGATTGGGATGTGTATATTGACGAGATCGGCGCAACGACGACCCTGCTGGTGGAGGGGTTACAGGAACACAACGGTGGCCTGACCCCTCTCCAGGCCACGTTACTCCTGCTGGGAATTTATGAAGATACCGGCTCTCTGACCTATTCTCGCACCACTCCTCGCGATGCCCAGGCCGTAGCTTACCTGCTAGAGCAGGGCGCCAGCCTGAAGATGGCTGCGGAGTTCATCAATCCTCCCCTTTCGGAAGCTCAACGCGCTCTGTATGATCTCCTGGTGGCCAATTCGGAAACCCTGGAAATTCATGGTCATCGCATTGTGATTGCGCGCGGCGCGGCCATCGAGTTGGAAGAAGAAATCTCGTCCCTGGCGCATAAACTGCGCGATCTCTTCGATCCAGATGCTATTTTCGTCCTGGTCACAACCCGTGAGGGGGTTCGCCTGGTGGCGCGCTCCACATCCGATGCAATTAATGTCGCCGACATTCTGGCGGCTTTTGGGGGGGGCGGCCATGAACGGGCTGCTGCCGCGCTGGTGCGTCCAGCCGAAGAGCAGGCCGGAGGAGTGCAGGTGCTGCAGGAGCAAATCTACCAGGAACTGCGCGCGTTGCTCCTGCGCCATGTCCGCCCTGCGGTTACAGTTGGGCAAATTATGTCTCGTCAGCCCTATCTGCTTACGCCCCAAACTTCGCTTCAGGAAGCGGCTACCCTCATGCAGCGCACCGGTTTTGAGGGTTTTCCGATCGTGGAAAATGGCAAGGTTATCGGCTTGCTGACCCGCCGCGCGGTGGATCGTGCGCTGGCGCATCGCCTCAACCTGAAGATCACCAGCCTGATGGAGGCCGGCCAGGTCACTGTCTCTCCAGAAGATTCTATCCAAACCCTGCAGGCGCGCATGATCGAAAGCGGATGGGGGCAAATCCCGGTCGTGGATGCGCAGAGCGGCGAGATCGTTGGCATCGTCACCCGCACCGATTTGCTCAAAGTGCTCCACCTTCCCGCACCTCAGCTGCGCAATCTCAAGGATCGTCTGCTCCAGGTTTTGCCGCCTTCTCGCCGGGAATTGATTCGGCTGGCGGCGGCGAAAGCCACGCAGCTTAACATGGCAATCTACATCGTCGGCGGATTTGTGCGCGATCTGCTCCTGGGCCAACCCAGCCTGGATTTTGACCTGGTGGTCGAAGGGGAGGCGATCCATTTGGCACAGGCCTTGCAACAGGAACATGGCGGACGTTTAACCGTCCATTCGCGTTTTGGCACTGCCAAATGGTTCTTGCCGCCGTCTTTGCGCGGCGAGGACGCCCCGGCCTTCATTGATCTCATCTCGGCACGCACCGAATTTTATGAGCATCCCACAGCCCTGCCTACCGTTGTCCGGGGGAGCATTAAGCTTGATCTCCACCGCCGCGATTTCACCATCAACACCCTAGCCATTCGCCTGGATGGACGCCACTTTGGGCAACTGCTCGATTACTGGGGCGGGTTGAGAGACCTGGAGCGCGGCCTGGTGCGCGTCTTGCACTCCCTTTCGTTCATTGATGATCCAACCCGTATGCTCCGGGCTGTGCGTTACGAGCAGCGCTACCGCTTCCAGATCGAACCGCGCACACTCCAACTGATGAATGAAGCTCGTCCGCTCCTGGTACGCCTTTCCGCCGAGCGCGTGCGTCACGAGATTGATCTTATCCTGGATGAAACCTGTGCGGTGGATACGCTGCGCCGTTTATCGGAATTAGGTTTGTTGGAGACGATACACCCCGCCCTGCGCTGGAGTGCCGAGATTGAGCAGCGTCTTGCTCGTGGGCTGGCGCAGCCGGTCCCCTCAGAGATCGCCTCTCTGCCGACTCTGAACCGGCTGCCGATGCGACGGGCTTTAGCTTACACGGTATGGTTTTTCCATCTGGAAGCGGGCGAAATCATTGCCTTGGCCAATCGTTTGCGCTTTGCCGCCTCCCTCAAGCGCATCGTTCTGGCCGCTTCGGCGCTCTTCCACGAGCTACCCTCCCTGGCGGGCGCGCCTCCCAGCCGCTGGGTTGAGCGCCTGGATCGGTTACCTTTGCTCAGCATTTATGCCCTGCAAGTCAGCTTGCCGCCCGAAACTGTCCGAGCGTTGGCCGAATACCTGGAGCGTTGGCGCAAGGTGTTTCCAAAAACGAATGGGGAGCTATTGCGTCAGCGAGGCCTCGCACCCGGCCCCCACTATCGCCGCATCTTGACCCGTCTGCGCGCTGCCTGGCTGGATGGAGAAATCCATACTGACGAAGAAGAGCGCGCCCTATTGGAACAGCTCCTGACCACCTCCCTATAAGACTATCCGACCATCAGACCATCAGACTATCCGACCATCAGACTATTCGACTATCCGACCATCACCCCATCACCCCATGCCCCCCATCCGTGCCTCTGAGATTGGCGAGTATCTCTATTGCCGCCGTGCCTGGTGGTATCGGCAGAAAGGTTACACTTCCGAGAACCAGCAGGAACTTGAATCAGGTCAGGCTTTTCACCGTAAACATGCTCGTCTGGTTTGGCAAATGATCTTCACCCGCACCGCAGCTTTATTCCTGCTCCTGTTGGCTTTAATGCTGCTGGTCGCTTATTGCACGGTGCACCTGTGACTCTGGCGCTTCGTCCATTTTTGGTTTTGTGTATCTGGCTTTAGCCAGCTACACCCCTGGGAGCGCATCCGTCTCGGATGCAGAGGCCTTGTTACCAACCCAAGCGTTGCTGGCGGACGGGACGTCCGCGTTCCCAGGATTCTCGCTTCTTGGCGGACGGGACGTCCGCATTCCCAGGAATGCTTTTCCTTGCTCTTTTGTTTTTCCTTCTGGCCATTGTTTTCTTTCTCCGCTCTGAGCGCCAGCGCAAGGCGAGTGGCCTTCCTTCGGCGCGCGTGATTTACAGCGACACCTCCCAATGGCGTGCGCTTGAAAAGCCGCTTTATGATGCTGCGCTCGGATTGGTTGGGCGCCCGGATTACCTGGTTGAGAAAGATGGGATGGTGATCCCGGTCGAGGTCAAGAGCCGCCCGGCTCCTTTGGCACCCTATGAATCGCACCTCTTTCAGCTCATGGCCTATTGCCTGCTGGTCGAGCGCATCTATGGCCGCCGTCCAGCTTACGGGATTTTGCATTATTCCGATGTGGATTTTGCCGTCGAGTATACGCCTGAGCGCGAGAATGCCATCCTGAATTTGCTTGCCGAGATGCAACGCGATCGTTTACGCACCTTTGTTGCCCGTTCCCATGAGGATGCGGCGCGCTGTGTGCGTTGTGGGTTCCGTTCGATTTGTGATCAGCGCTTGGCGTGAGTGGTTTCACGCTCGGATTACCCTTCCCTGTGCCGCGCGATAGAGCCGATCCCAAATGGTCAATCCCAGCTCCTGGCGCGGGAAGGTGCGTGCCAGGATCACATCTACGCCTTTTTCTTCCATCAGCCGTAATGCGGCAAAGAGGTTCCGTCCGATTGTCGTCAGATCGTGTAAGGACCCCAGAGAAAGCACCTCGATGCCGGGCAGGGTGAGCATTTCGCGCTCCTCGTCCACCGTCAAAATGCCGACGCGCTGCCCCTGACGCTGGTGCTCCTCGGCTACTTTTTGCATAGAGAAGATGAGCGAGGCTCCCTCCCCCTCAAAAAGGAGCAGTAAGGCATGAGGGGCATAATGGCGAAGCATCTGACCGGGCGACTCGGCTTGTTGCGTTTCCGGGCGGTAGTGAAGCCTGAGCGCAAGATCCGGCACGAAGGAACGCAGCGTTTCCAGCGGCAGGCCGCCGGGGCGCAGGATCAACGGGGGAGTGGTGGTTACATCCAGGACGGTTGACTCCAGGCCGATGAAGGTGGGGCCGCCGTCCAGGATCAGGTGGATGCGGCCATGCAAATCGGCATAGACATGTTCGGCGGTGGTGGGGCTGGTGTGACCGAAAAGATTGGCGCTGGGGGCGGCGATCGGCACATCGCTGACACGAATCAGCGCCTCGGCAACCGGGTGAGCCGGCCAACGCACGGCAACCTTTTCGCCGCCGGCGGTCACCTCAAAAGGAATGGCGGCGCTCTTTTGCAGCACCAGGGTCAGAGGTCCAGGCCAAAAGTGCCGTGCCAGCTCCAGCGCTAGTGGCGGGATACGGATCGCAACTTCTTCCAATTGTGACCAATCGGCAATGTGCACGATCAGGGGATCGCTGGCCGGGCGGCCTTTGGCGCGAAAGATCGCGCCCACCGCCTCTCCATCCAGAGCGTTGACCCCCAGGCCGTAGACCGTCTCCGTAGGAAAAGCCACCAGTTTCCCGGCGCGAATGAATTCTGCGGCCTTCTGGATGGCCGCAGATTCGGGAGCTTGCGGGTTGACCTTCAGGATGCGCGTGTGCGGCACACCGACCTCATTGCGGAGCGAAGGTGTCAATTAGTAGCTTCACATCTCCGCCGACCGAATACAGAATTGGACAGGTGGCGCCGTGATCGAGATACTCTTTAACCTTTGCACGCGCTTCCTGCGGAGTGCCAGAAGCAGTGATGCGATGGATGAGCGATTCCGGCACCAGATGCTTGGCGCGCTGAATCTGTTCTTTGGTGGCCGGCCAACCCAGGATGGATTGAATTTCCTGGACGATCTCGGGCTTGACGCCGGAGGCTTTGGCAATGTGGGGTTGCTGGGCCAGATACTGGCAGAGCAACTCGCGCGTGCGCTCAATTGCCTGATCGTGATCGTAATCCACGGAGCAGACGATCAACTGTGGCCGATCCAGGCTCTCGACGCGCCGCCCGGCCCTGCGCGCGCCGCGGTCAACCAGCTCCAGGGCATGGTCGTTGTATTCGGGGGGGACACAGTAATTCAACACCACGCCATCGGCGATCTCGCCGCTCAGTTCCAGCATCTGATCGCCCGTTGCGCCGATCATGATGGGCACATTGCGCGGCTCGCGGCGTCCGTGCACCACATCCAACTCGATGCCTTCGACATGGATAAATTCGCCGTGGAAAGTGACGCGCTCCATGTTCAGCAAGCGGCGCAGCACGATGACCGTTTCGCGCATGGCGGTTAAGGGCTTTTTGCGTTCAATCCCCACGTTGCGCGCCAGCGGGTCCCACCAGGCACCAATGCCGCAGATAATGCGGTTAGGCGCCAGGTCGTCGAGGGTGAGGAAAGTGGCGGCCAATAGGCCGATGTTGCGCGTCCAGTTATTGATCACGCCGGAGGCCACTTTGATGCGTTCGGTCACGGCGGCATAGGCCGCCATCGGCACAATGGCATCGCGCACCAGCCGACTTTCCGCCTGCCAGACCGCCTCAAAACCACGCGCCTCCGCATAGCGCACGTAATTCAGGCCTTCGCGCAGGTCGTGGGCATCTTGTAAATAGAGGGCAACTCGGGGGAACATGAGGGACTCCTTGGGGGTTGTGAATTCGGGTGATGGGCTATTGGTTGTTGGTCAATTGGTAGAGAAGGGCCAGGTCATTGGCCTCATCCAGGTCGAGGGAGAGACGCTCTAGGTGCAGGATTTCCAGGCGTGCCCCTGCGGCGCGGGCCTGTTCGCAGTGCCGCTGGAAGGAGTTTTCGCCGAACTCATAGGAAATCAGCCCTGGCGGAGAGATGAAGAGGGCATTCGTCCCTCGATAGCGACGATCCGGCACTATGACCACCACAGGGGGTGTTCTCCCATGCTGCAGGATAAGTTCGATGTCTTCTCGTTGGAGGAGGGGTAAATCGGTGGGCAGGATCAACACTCCCTGGGTGTAACGTTCCTGGGCTAGAAAAGTAGCGCGTGCTAGGGCGCGGTTCAACCCGAAAGAGCTTTCTTCATGGATGGTGCGGGCGCCGTAGCTGCGAGCCAGGGCGAGAACCGCCGGGTCAGGGCTGGTGACCAGAATTTGCTCGATCTGCGATTGTAGGCTGCCTAGCACCTGTAGCGTATGCACCAGCAGTTCTCGGTTCAGCTCGGCGCGCGCTTTCTTCTCCAATACTTTTGCCAGGCGTGATTTTCCGCTCTGGAAGGATTTTGCCGGAATGATCGCCCAAAAAGTCATGACTGTAGTACAAAGTTTAGCACATCTTCGGCCAATCGGCGGCGATCCGCTTCATCCTTCATCAGCGTTCCTGTGACCAGGACGCGCATCCCCAGGGCAGTGATAGCTTCCGTCAGGTGGGCATCTGTTCGGTCGAGCACGAAGTGGGTGACCAGGCCGCGATAATGTTCGGCTACGGCCAGCGCCGAGGGAGGGATGCCCAATTCGGCAAACATTTTCGCCGCCGGCCCTTTTACCGCTTGTCCGCCGATGATCGGAGAAACGGCCAGGATGGGTTTCTCTTTTGGGAGGTAAGGACGGTAAATAGAAAGAATCGGGTCAATGCTGACCCAAGGGTTGGAGGGGCAAACGATCACTGCTGCCGACCGAGACAATGCCTCCAACGCTTCGGGGACAGGCCGGGGCTGGGCAGCGCCCTCGAAGCGAAAGCCGCGCACCCGAGGCTGACAGGCATACTTGACGAAGTATTCCTGGAAGGGCAGCTCGCCATATTCGACGGTGCTGACGATGGTGCGGAGTGGCTCGTCGCTCATCGGCAGGATGGGATGCTGAATCCCCCAGGCGCGGCAGAAGTCGAGCGTGATCTGCGTCAGTCGCTCGCCGTTGCGCAGGCGGCGGGTGCGCTCCAGATGGGTGCCCAAGTCTTGATCTCCCAGGCGGAACCAGGTTGGACCACCAAGTTTTGCCACGTTCTCCAGGGCGCGCCAGGTCTCCTCGCGGCGTCCCCAACCGGTTTCGGGGTTGGCCACCCCAGCCAGGGTATAGCAGACCGTGTCTAAGTCGGGACAAATAGTCAGGCCGAAGTGTTCGAAGTCATCCCCTGTGTTGACCAGGATGGTCAATGCCTGCGGAGGCAGGATTTGTGCCAGCCCATGAGCCAGTTTGGCGCCACCGACTCCGCCTGCGAGTGCGAGGAAATGGTGAGCGGAGAAATCCGTTCGCACGTTAGAGATAATAGGTCATGTGTTGCAAGTGCATGAGCGGGTCTACGTGTTCAACGTGCACGTCAGGGGGCACATTGAGATGCGTAGGGGCGTAATTCAAAATAGCGCGCACCCCGGCCTCCACCAATTGATCGGTCACCTCCTGCGCGGCGCTAGCCGGCACGACCAACATAGCGATCTGAATGCCCTCCTGGCGAATTAGCTCCTTCATCTTGGCGGCATCTTGCACGATGAAATTGCCCAACGGCTGGCCGATCTTCTTCGGATCGTTATCGAACACCATCTTAATCTGAAAGCCTCGATTGCGGAATCCCTGGTAGTGTATCAGTGCCCGTCCCAGGTCACCGGCGCCGATCAGGGCAATATCCCACACCCGATCAACTTGCAGGATTTGGCGGAGCTTTTGGATCAGGAAGGGAATCGGGTATCCCATTCCTTGCTTGCCGAATTCCCCAAATTGGGAAATATCTTTGCGGATCTGTGCCGCCGAGACACCGACCACATCCCCCAGTTCCTGGGAAGAGATAGTCTGGCGGCCGGCTTCGTGCAGGCGTTCCAGGGTGCGCAAATAGAGGGGCAACCGACCGACGATGATGTCAGGCACATTTTCTTTGCTTGCCATTGGATTGGGACCTCCTGTGAATCAGGTTTTCCTGGCCTCCTGCGAGGGTATTTCTGAATCGGTGCAGGCAGGCAAGATAAATTTACCACAAAACCCCGCTTTTGTGTGGAAGAGCACAAGTTGGGTACAAGTTTGGTACGAATGGGTTTGCCTTGAGAGAAACGCCTCCATAGGACGACTGTAAGCAGTTGTCCTATGCGGCGGATTTTGACGGTGGACTCAGTTATGCGAGTTTGTAGCCGATCTTGCGCAAGAATTCTTTGCGCCAGGGGATGTCTTCTGGGCCTTCGATGCCTTTCGGGGAGAATCCATCCACCACACCCAAGATGCCACGCCCCTGTTCGGTCTGGGCCACAATCACCTGCACCGGGTTGGCGGTGGCACAAAAGATGCGTGTCACTTCCGGCACAGACTTGAGGGCATTGAGTACGTTGATGGGATAGTACCCCTCGGCCAGGAAGACGAGGAACATGTGACCGGCACCGATCGCCAGCGCGTTGGTGCGGGCCAGCTCAATCATCGCTTCGTCCGTGCCCGACCAGCGCACCAGGCACTTGCCAGATGCTTCGTTGAAAGCCAGCCCAAATTTAATGCCCGGCACGGTGTTGACCAGGGCCTCGTGCACATCTTCGACGGTCTTGATAAAGTGGGATTGCCCCAGGATAAAGTTGACGTTTTCCGGTTTTTGGATAGGCACAATCTGAAGTTCCATCGTGACCTCCATAGGATTAGGGTAGGGGGCCATAGGTGGGCGCACAGACGATATTGTAATACTCGATTTCCACTGCTCGGTTTTGCTCGGCATAGGCGGCGGCCTCATTGCCGATGCGGCGCACGGTGTCCAGGTGAGCACGCACGTCCTTGTCCCAATAGCGGGGGAGCGTCATCAGGGGGTCACCGGCCGGCCCTTCTGGGATGAATTCCGGGCGTGCTGGGTCTTTCTGATCGGCCAATGGCACCCAGTTGAACATCACCGGGCCGCGCGGGTTGATCGTGAACCCAAGCTGATAGCCGGCTTCACGAGCGATTTGCACGGCTCGCAGGGTGAACCCTCCACCGGGCCAGATATAGGCGATCGGGGTCTTGTGGAAGTACTTCTGGAAGTTGGTGATGGCGCCAAAGAGTTCGCTGCGCATGTATTCTTCGCTCGATCCAGGGCCGATCGGATCATTATGGAAAACCCCATGTGCCTGATAATCTACCCAACCCTCAGCCGAGAGTGCGGCGTTTTGCTCCCACAAATCCAGGCGCTCATCTTTGGCGATATACGAATTGATCACCGGCCATCCCCATTGTTCGTAGAAGGGGCGGAAGTGATTGTTGAAATATTCGGCGGCGTGGCGGTCATCCACAGTCAACACCACTGAGCGTTTGGGAATGCGTGCGTTGCGGTATAGAAAGTCCGCAAGCTGCTGCATATTGATGGCTTCAAAGCCCTGCTCTTTCAGGTCTCGCAGGATCAGGCGCTGCTCTGTTGCGCTAATTTGGTAGGGATGGGTAGCTTCCCCTTTCGTGATGGAATGGAACATCACGATTAAGACAACAGTGCCCGGCGCGGCGTTGTTCGGGTCCCATTTGGCTTTCAGATATTCGCAGGTGTCCTGAATATAGGTGTGGGGTGTGTCCAGCGGATTGAGCAGGGATGTGGTAAAGACGGGCGGCAAGGCCGGCGGAGTGCGTGGCGGGGTCGGCGTGGGAGTCGGGGGGATAGGAGTGGATGTTGCCGTAGGTAGCACGGCCACGGTCTGGGTGGCTGCTGCCAGGACAGTGGCCACAGCTTGGGTCATGAGCTGGTTCGGATCGCTCGAAGGGACGGCGTTCGGGGAAGCGCAAGCGGTGAGGATGGAGAGGAGGAGAAGGATGAGGGAGAGACGCATAACAGATCGTGGGTGGTCAGAAGGGGGAATTGGTTTTCGCTATCTAAAATAGGGAGAGTTGTTTGGGTTCTTCCTTCCTCTCTACGGGTTGGGGTGGAGGGGTGGTGCGGGCAAGCTCGGCGCGGGCCTGTTCGAGAAGTTTGGGCAGGCGGGCAAAATCTTCGATGACCGTGGATTTCAGGGAAGCCTGATGCAGCGCGGCCGCGGGGTGATACATGGCAATCACAAAGCGATTCCCAACGCGGCGCATTTGCCCGTGAACGGCGCTGATCTTTGCTCCGGGCAGGAATTTGGCCATCGAAAAACGCCCGAGCGTGACGATGATCTTGGGGTTGATGGCTGCAATCTGTCGTTCCAGGTAGGGATCGCAGGCCTCCAGCTCTTCCGGCAAGGGGTCTCGATTGCCGGGCGGGCGGCACTTGACCACGTTTCCGATCCAGACTTCTGTGCGTTTCAATCCGGCCCCTGCCAGCAGCTCGTCCAGAAATTGCCCAGCGGCGCCGACGAAGGGACGTCCCTGCTCGTTTTCGTAAAAGCCGGGACCCTCACCGATAAACATGATTTCGGCGTTCGCCGGGCCTTCACCAGGGACGGCCTTCTTACGCGAGTGGTGCAGCGGACATTTTGTACAGACGGAGACTTCCTGGGCAATTTGAGCCAGAATTTCTTCTGGGGTCATGGTATTTTCTCCTGAAGAGAATTGCCGAATAATGTCTGCATTGTATCCTCTTTCAGGGTCATCAGCAAGGCATCTTCGTTGTT
>JBKBPX010000015.1:0-29939 GCA_046292855.1 Anaerolineales bacterium | reverse complement strand
GCGCAATCGTGCCTTCCACAAAATGTTAGTCGAAGGCGTCAATGTGGAATACCGCGTTGCAGAAGGCAGCATCCGCGGCACACAGGTGCGCGTGGTGGATTTCGATAACCCAACCAACAACGACTTTCTGGCCGTCAATCAATTTGCCGTGATCGAAGACCGCCATTCACGCCGTCCAGATATCGTCCTTTTCATCAATGGCTTGCCGCTGGCGATCATCGAACTCAAAAACCCAACCGATGAGCAAGCCACCATCTGGAGCGCCTACCAACAACTGCAAACCTACCGCTCTGAACTGCCCACCCTGTTTGCTTTCAACGAATTACTGGTCGTCTCCGATGGTTTAGAAGCCCGCCTTGGGGTGTTGGATGCCGGGCAGGAATGGTTCAAACCCTGGCGCACTATCACCGGCGAAGATTTTTACCCACCCGTCGGCGATTCAAATGCTCAGGGAGGCGTGCCGCCTGTCCCCGAATTGCAAGTGCTGTTGGAGGGAGTCTTCTACCCGGCGCGTTTGCTGGCCCTGTTGCGCGATTTCATTGTTTTCGAGAGCGACCGTTCACGGCTGGTCAAAAAAGTTGCCGGGTATCATCAGTTCCACGCCGTGCAAATCGCCGTGCAGGAAACCCTGCGCGCCTCGGCCATGCAGAGAGGATTTCGTGAAGAGTCGCCTGGGTATCTCACGCGCCGTCAACCTGGGGGAAAGCCCGGCGACCGGCGCGTCGGGGTGATCTGGCACACCCAGGGAAGCGGCAAAAGCCTGACCATGGCTTTTTATGCCGGGCGGATTATCCGCGAACTTGCCATGCAGAACCCCACGATCGTTGTGCTGACCGATCGCAACGATCTGGACGACCAATTGTTCGGCACATTCTCGCGCTGTCAAGATTTGCTCCGTCAGCCGCCCGTCCAAGCCGAAAGTCGCGCCCACCTGCGGCAATTGCTCGCAGTGCAATCGGGCGGGGTTATCTTCACCACCATCCAAAAATTCCTGCCTGAAGAAAAAGGCGACCGCAATCCGATCCTCTCCGAGCGTGCCAACATCGTGGTCATTGCCGATGAAGCCCATCGCAGCCAGTATGATTTTATTGACGGTTATGCTCGTCACATGCGCGATACCCTGCCGAATGCCTCGTTCATTGCCTTCACCGGCACGCCGCTCGAACTGACTGACCGCAACACCCGCGCCGTCTTCGGCGATTACATCAGCATTTACGATATTCAGCGCGCTGTTGAGGACGGCGCCACCGTTCCCATTTACTACGAAAACCGTCTGGCAAAACTCAGTTTGCCTGAAGAACTCAAGCCCAAAATTGACGAGGCGTTCGAGGAAGTCACCGAAGGCGAGGAGGTTGAACGCAAAGAACAACTCAAGACCAAATGGGCGCAATTGGAAGCCATTGTGGGCGCGCCGCGCCGCTTGGAATTGCTGGCGCGCGATATCGTCGAACACTTTGAACAACGCCTCGCCGCGCTGGAGGGCAAGGGGATGATCGTGTGCATGAGCCGCCGGATTGCAGTGGAACTTTACCGTGAAATCGTCAAACTTCGTCCTGAATGGGAAGACCCTGACGATGAGCGCGGGCAAATCAAGGTAGTGATGACAGGGTCCGCCTCCGATCCTGCCGACTGGCAACCGCACATCCGCGACAAGCGCCGCCGCGAAGCCCTCGCCAACCGTTTTCGCGATCCGAACGACCCCTTCAAACTGGTCATCGTGCGCGATATGTGGCTGACCGGCTTCGATGCCCCCAGCCTGCACACCCTCTATCTGGACAAACCTATGCGTGGTCATGGTTTGATGCAAGCCATCGCGCGGGTCAATCGGGTGTTCCGCGATAAACCCGGTGGGCTGGTAGTGGATTACCTCGGGCTGGCGCAGGAACTCAAGGAAGCGCTGAAAGTTTATACCGCAGCGGGCGGGCAGGGTGTGACGGCAATGCCACAGGAAGAAGCCGTACGCTTGATGCGCGAAAAGTACGAAATCTGCCGGGATATGTTTTACGGCTTCGATTACCGTCCCTGGTTGGTTGGCACTCCCCAGGAGCGGTTAGCTCTGCTTCCTTCCGCGCTGGAGCACATTTTGAAGTTGGAGAACGGGAAAGAACGATTTGTGCAGGTTGCGCGCGAGCTCTCTAAAGCCTTTGCGCTGGCAGTGCCGCACGAAGACGCTCTGCGTATCCGTGATGAGGTTGACTTTTTCCAGAGAGTTCAGGCAGCGTTGACCAAACGCACTCCTGCCGAGGGGCGCCCACCTGAGGAGTTGGATCATGCCGTGCGGCAAATCCTGGCAGAAGCCATCTCTCCCGAAGGGGTGGTGGATATCTTCGCGGCCGCCGGCCTGAGTAAACCGGATATTTCCATCCTTTCGGAAGAGTTCCTGGCCGAGGTTCGCGATCTGCCGCACAAAAATCTCAGCGTAGAGATTCTACAACGGCTGCTCAAGGGGGAAGTCAGCCGACTGCGCCGCCGCAATCTGGTTCAGGGGCGCGCTTTCTCCGAGATGCTGGAACAGACCCTACGCCGTTATCAGAATCGTGCCATCGAGGCCGCTCAAGTGATCGAAGAACTGATTGCGCTGGCGCGTGAGATGCGGGCCGCCCATGCGCGCGGTGAATCACTGGGGCTAAGCGAAGAGGAACTGGCTTTTTACGATGCTCTCGAAACCAACGACAGTGCCGTAGCTATATTGGGAGATGAAACTCTGCGCACGATTGCCCGCGAACTGGTGCAAACCGTGCGGAAAAATGTCAGTATTGATTGGATGATGCGGGAAAACGCGCGCTCGAAACTGCGGGTGCTGGTCAAGCGCCTTTTGCGGAAGTACGGCTATCCGCCCGATAAGCAAGAGAAAGCCACCCAAACGGTGCTGGAACAAGCCGTCATGCTAACCGAGATATGGGTGGCAGAGGAAAATGTTGCCCGCCCGTGACACAGGTACCTAATCCGCAGCCATCTCGCGGAAGCCGACTACGGCAGGTTGCTTGGGTAGTTGGGAGATTTCATCCCTTGCCAAACTCTATCTGCTCGCCAGGTTGGACATGCCGCCCGAAAGAACTCATCAGGACAGCTCCCAGGCCGAGCACGGCCGCCAGGAAGCCCGGCAGCCAGCCAACACAAGGCACCTTGCTGAAAAGGGTGGCCAAGAGCGTCAGCAAGAAGGTCCCCAAGGCGGCACGGATGGGAAGACGCCAGCGGCGTTCAAAGAAATCGGCCAACCTTTGGCCAAGCTCTAAGCCCAGGGCAATCCAACCGATGAGGAGCGCCAAAGCGAGGGCGAGCAGGAGAAGAACGCCGATCGGGACGAAGATCAAGGTGACGGTGAGCACCAACGCCATGAGAGGGAGGACCAGGATGGTCAGCAGGCCAAGGCCACCGGCGATCAAGGGCTGAGAAACCAGGGCTTGAGCGGAATTTAGAAGGGGGCGCTCCAGGAAGAGGGCAAGGATGAAGGCGAGAAGCGCCAGGAGGAGCGATTCTCCCAGGATTTGGAAAGTGGCGAGCAAGGGGGAAAAACGGAAAGTGATGAGGCGATCCAAGGCAGAAGAAAGCGGAGAGAGCGGTATCTCTCTGTCGGATGGGTAGAGCAGTGTACGTTCGACCATCACGTCACCTTCGATGCGAGCCTGCTCACCCATGACAAGGTCACCTCCCCAGATGAGCACGTCACCATGTACGGTGCCATTCAAGTTCAGGGAGGTGTCGAAGGCCAGCAGGCTGCCATCCAGGGTGGCGCCCTCCTCCAAGATGAATTGACCGCCAAAGAGGAGAAAATCACCGTGAACGGTTTCGCCCTTCTTGATGACAACGGTGCTGCCAAAGTAAATGCCGGGTTGAATCTGGAGGGCCGCTGCTTGAGCGACGGATGGGAGAAAGAGGGCGAAGGCCAAGACCAGAAGGGGGAAGCGTGTTCGAGTTTTCATCGGTGCACCTGAATCCAGAAGAGTTGAGCACGGCGCAGGGAGAAGAGCCAAAGAGAGAAAAGGGTTGCGCCGCTCGCGAAGAGCGAAATCCAGAGGTGAGGGGGAACGTAATGATAGAGTGTGCGGAAGAGGATTAAGACGGCGCGCATAAGGAGGAGGCGGCGCCCGATCACAGAAGCTACGGCTTGGAAGAAGCCCAAGGATAGAGGCGTCCCGCTCGGGGGGAGTATGATTCCGCCGGCAAGCAGGCCTAGGAGGAGGAGCAGCCCAGGGAGCGCAATCAGCCACGGACGAGGCGCCTGCGGCGCCCGTCTTTCCCCCGCTAAACGCATTTGAAAACGCTCCACAAAGCCCGGTGGCGGAGGGACAGGCGGCGCAGAACGCAGAATAGACGGTGGGCGGTGGACGGTGGATGGGGGATGGTGGATTAGCTTTGGTGCTTGGCCAGCCAGGCGGCGATGAGGGTGGTCAGGGGGACGGCGGCAATTAGCGCCAGGGAGCCGACCAGGGTGCGCACGATCTCTTCGGCAACAAAGGAGTAATTGATCAGCCGCAGATAATCACCACCACCCAGGCTGAAAAGCAAGAGCATGGGAAGGGATGCGCCGGCATAGGCCAACACCAGGGTGTTCACCGTGGCGGCGACATGGTCTTGACCAACCCGCATGGCCCGGCGATACAGATCGCGCCAGGAAAGGCCGGGGTTCGCCTCCCAAAGCTCAAACACGGCAGCAGATTGGGTGGTGACCAGGTCATCCAGGACGCCCAAGGCACCAATCAGCATCCCGCCGAGCAGCAGGCCGCGCAGGTTAATGTGTCCCAGGAATTGGAGCAGGAAGAGCGCATTTTCATCTCCCTGACCGCTCAGGCGCGCCAGGGATAGGAAAAGGTCAGAGAGCAGGCCGGCCAGGAGGAGCACGCCCCCCATGCTTAAAACCGAAGCATGGGTTTTGCGATTCCAGCCGTAGGTCACATAAAGCGTCACGCCGAGCAGGAGCACCGAGCCGCTAATGCTCACCCAGAGGGGATCATCGCCGCTCAGAATGGCAGGGATGATATATCGGGTGATGACGAGCAAGCTGAAGCCCATGCTCAGCAAAGAACGGACTCCCTTCCAGCCACTTAATCCGAGGATGGCGATGGAAAAGACCAGGAAGAGCCAGAAAAGGGCCGGGGTGCGGACGTGCTCCACGAAGTAAGCATGTAGGACGTTATCTGCGCTCTTGCTGATGGAAATCAGGAGGCGATCGCCGGGGCGCAGCAAAGTCGCATCCGAACGCACCTGACGGCGGCCGTAATCAATTTCCATCGGCACATCGCGATAGGGACCTTCCAGAAGACGCACCCGCACCACCTGATAGGGCTGGGTGACATCTCCCAGGGTCACTTGACCTTCCTCCAGCACCTCTTCCACTTTAGCCTGGTAAACTTGGCCATCGGAGAGAGAGGCTTTGTTCAGCGGCGCAAAGCCGGGGGAAAGGAGCAAGAAAAGGCTGACCAACAGAAGGAGGGGAAGGAAAAATTTAGCAGAGGACATAGTGGAGATTATACTGTGAGAACGTTCAGCGGTGGTCGCTTACGCCCCTTACCGTGTATAATTGATTTTGTGATCGCCACCCTGCGCGGCAAAGTGACCCAGATCGAAGAAAACGCGCTCATCATCGAAGTGGGCGGAGTAGGATTGCGCGTGTTCGTGCCCCGACCATTACTCGCTCAAGTCCGCAGCGGAGATGGGCTTTTGCTTTATACCCACTTAGTCGTGCGAGATGACGCCTTGGCGCTCTACGGTTTTGAGACCGCTGCCGAGCGTGAGGCTTTCACCTTGCTCCTGGGCGTTGAAGGGGTCGGGCCGAAGATAGCCCTCTCCCTGCTCTCCTCGCTCACTGTAGAGGTCCTGCGCCGTGCCATCGGCGAGAAGGAGCCGGAATTGCTGGCACGTGTGCCTGGAATCGGCAACAAAACCGCGCAGCGCATCGTGCTGGCGCTCCAGGATCGCCTCAAAGCCGCTGATGCGCTCACCCAGATCGCTGCCCTTTCGGAGGTAGATAGCGAGGTCTTGGCCGCGCTGACCGCCCTGGGCTATAGCGTGGTCGAAGCCCAAACTGCGCTCCAATCCCTGCCACCCGACGCCCCGCGTGAAGTGGAGGAGCGATTACGGCTGGCCTTACAGTATTTCCAGCGGTGAATCGCAGATGAAAGGGGCAAGCATGCCGTCCCTCTATTCCACCCTTGCCGGCAATCCCCGCTCCCGGTCTGTGCTGATGCTCATCCATGGCGCGGGCGGCAGCCGTCTCTCCTGGCCCCCTGCCCTTCGACGAATGCCAGAGATAGCCGTATATACGCTCGATCTGCCCGGTCATGGGCGCTCCGCACCTCCGCCTCGGGAAAGCATTGCGGACTATGCAGAGGCCGTCGCTAACTTCATGGATGAGATGCACCTCCCGCCATCCGTCATCGTCGGCCACTCGATGGGGAGCGCCATTGCCCTGACCCTGGCGCTTGGATATGCGGCCCACGTGCGCGCCTTGGTTTTGATCGGTGGTGGCGCGCGCCTGCGCGTCCACCCTTCCCTGCTGGAGTGGACAGCCCAAGAAAGCACCATGCCCCAGGCCATTCAAATCCTGCTGGAGTGGGGCTTTTCCCCGGAGTCTCCCTCCGAGATCAAAGCCCTGGCCGCCCGTCACATGCGCCAAACTCCCGCCGCCACCTTCCACGCCGACTTCCTGGCCTGTGATCGTTTTGATTTGCGCGAACGCCTGGCCGAAATTTCCCACCCGACTCTGCTTCTGTGCGGCAGCGAAGATCGCATGACCCCGCCGCGTTTCTCGGAATTCCTGGCCGAACACCTGCCGAATGCCCGCCTCCAGATTCTAACCGGCGCCGGTCACATGCTTATGCTGGAGCGCCCTCAAGAAGTCGCCCAAGCGATTCACGAATTCCTTGCCTCCCTCCGAGCGTAACACCCATCCCGTCACTTTCTCCCCACCATTCACCCATTTGACGATTCGACCATCTGACCATGTGACTACCATGAAACGCAAAATCAAACTCATCCTCAACCCCATGGCCGATATGGGAAATGCCTGGCGAGCCGCATCCGACCTGCGCCCGATCATCGAAGAGTATGGCGGCGCGGATTGGAGCGGCACGGTCTACCCCACCCATGCCACCGAACTAGCCCGTCAGGCCGGCGAAGAAGGCTACGAGCGCATCATCGCCATCGGCGGCGATGGCACCGTCCACGAAGTGCTCAATGGCCTGATGCAGATTCCAGCAGATCGCCGCCCGATCCTGGGGGTAGTGCCCCTCGGCTCCGGCAATGACTTTGCCCGTGCCGTCGGCATCCCCACCCGCCCGGCCGAGGCGCTGCGCCGTGCCCTGATCGGCGATCCGCGCCCGATTGACTTGGGACAGGTGCGCGACGATCTCGGTCGCCAGGAATATTTCGATAACACCCTGGGCATCGGCTTTGATGGTGTGGTCAACCTGCGATCTCACCGCCTGCCACTGCTGCGGGGATTCCTGACGTACTTCGTCGCCGTCATCCAGACCATCCTCCTGAATTTCGATCCGATGAAACTCCAAATCGAGATCGATCAGGAAACCACCCAACTCTCAGCGCTCATGCTCACCCTCTGCAACGGCCCACGCGAGGGAGGCGGTTTCCATGTCGCCCCCGAGGCGCGGGTAGATGATGGAATCCTGAACTATGTATTGGTCTCCAAAATCTCGCGGCCGATGATGTTCCGCCTGATCCCCGAATTTCTGAACGGCACCCAGGCGCGCTTCCCCCAGGTCCGCCTGGGCACCTTCCGCCGCTTACGTCTCACCTCCGATCGTCCTCTCTATATCCATGCTGATGGTGAAGTCTTCAGCGGCTTCGGCACCCGATTACACCATTTAGAAGTAGAAGTCATACCGGGAGCAATTCGCGTGGCCTGTTGACTATGCCCACCCTGGCTCAATCCCTATATAGGTATGATCGGGAACACCTCGACCTGATCGCGGAGCTTTGGGAAATAGGCGAGCTGCCATCCGAAGCCGATCAAGCCGCCGAAGCCTTGGCGGAATCGTTACGGGACGCGGAGCGGCTCGCGGCGAAAGTAGCTTCGCTGCCTGCCGAAGCAAAAGAGCCTTTGCGTGCCCTCTTGCGAGAAGGCGGGCGTCTTCCCTGGCCCTCCTTCACGCGGCGTTTTGGCGAAATTCGCAGCATGGGGCCGGCCCGGCGTCAACGTGAGCAACCCCATCGCCATCCCATCTCCGTTGCGGAATACCTCTTCTACCACGCCCTGCTGGCACGCGCCTTCTTTGACACCCCCTCTGGTCCCCAAGAATTTGCCTATATCCCTGACGATCTGACTCCCCTTCTGCGTCCCCTCTTCCCTGGGGAAGAGAGCGCCATTCCGGCCCTGGGTCGTCCGGCACGCCCGAACGAGCGGGCTTACGTCTTGCCCTTCAGCGATGCGCTGCTGGACGATCTCACCACCCTGCTCGCCGCCCTGCGGCTTGGGCGTGATCCGCAGAAAGAAATCTGGCGCCATCCCCTCTCCGTAATGCGCGCCCTGTTAGAGATCACCGGCCTGACCCAGCAGGGAGAAGTGCAAGGCGAGGCGGTGCGTGCCTTTTTGGAAATGTCACGTCAAGAAGCCCTGCGCCACATTCAGGATGCTTGGTTACAGAGCGGCACCTTCAACGAACTACGCCTCCTGCCCCATCTCGTCTTTGAAGGCGAGTGGGAAAACCCGGCTTGGGAAACCCGTCAACGCGTTTTGAAATTCCTGGCAGCGCTGCCGGCCGGTGAATGGTGGCATCTTCCCTCTTTCATCCAGGCAATCAAAGACCAATTCCCCGATTTTCAACGCCCCGCTGGCGATTATGACTCCTGGTTCATTCGCCGCCGCTCCGATGGGGTCTTCCTGCGCGGCTTCCGCTTTTGGGATGAAATTGAAGGTCAACTCCTGCGATTTTTCGTCTTAGAATTGCTCCCTGCGCTTGGGCTGGTCGAGCGCGCTGCCCCCTCAGCAGATGAAGAGATCATCGCTTTTCGCTGGCATCCGGCCTGGGCATTGCGCGCCACAGAGAACGGCTATCGGCTGGAATTGCAGCGTGACCTGCCTTTCACTGCTGAGGACGGCAAAATATTGGTCACCTCCCAGGGAAAACTGCGCCTTTCTCCCCAGGTAGCGCGCAAAGCGCGCTATCTCCTGGCGCGCATGGCGGAATGGGAAGGATTCAATCGGGGCGAATATCGCTACCGCATCACCGTTCCATCCTTACGCCGGGCCTTGCGGCAGGGATTGAAAATCGAGCATCTCATCACCCTGCTGCGCCAACACGTGGCCGGTGAGATTCCGCCCAACTTGCTCAAAGCCCTGGAACGCTGGGGGCAACAGGGCAGCCAGGTCACCCTGGAGGAGCACGTCCTCTTGCGGCTAAGCGATGAAAAGCTGAGCGAAATCCTCAAGCGCTCCCCCGCCGCGCGCTTCCTCGGCGAAGCTATCGGGCCTCACACCTACCTCGTCCCGCGCGGCAATGAACAAAAGCTAATGGAGATACTGCTCACACTTGGGTGGATGGTGGAGGATAAGAGACGAGAGACCCTCATCCATCGAGAGAAAACGGAATAGCCCCTTATGCCGCCCACCTTTTCAGGAAATCCAATGCCCGCTGCAAAACTTCCTGAATGCTGAGCGCATCGGTCTGGATGATGAGATCGGCATGGGCACGCGCATGGGCCAAACGCCGCTGCTGCTCCTGATATTCCGCTTCCGTCCAATTCAGGGCGCGTCGGCGCTTTGTCGTCTCGTAGGAAGCATCCAGGAAAATCAAGACGTCAGGGTTAGCAATTCGCCGCCACATGTCTGGGACATAGGAGTGTTCCTGAGCGATGTGGCGGCAGGCATACCCATAGCGGCTCAATCCAGCAATCAGGGTGGATTTTCCGGCTCCGCAGGGTCCTACTACTCCGATTAAGAATCGCTCTGAACTCACAGAACACGTATTGGCAGGCGCACACTCATACGGCGCACATTGTCCCTCCCATTCGCTAGCACGCGCAACACCACCACACTGATGTCATCTAGCGGGCGCCCCTCATCCAGCATCAGGGCCAGATTGAGCAAAGCATCGGCAATCTCCTGAGGGGAGGGCTGCCGTTCTTCCATCAGAGCACGCAGAGTGGTTTCAATTTCCGGTGAGCGGCCATGCCGGCTGCCTGCATGGATCAACCCATCAGTACAGACGATAATGGTCAGGCCGGGGGTCAGGTTCAGTTCGGTGATCAGAGGCCGAATATTGCGGGCAATGCCAATCGGGGAGGTGACACTTTCCATGCGCTGAATCTCATCCCCCAAGCAGACAAAGATCGGCGCCGGATTGTTACGAGTAAGGACAATCGTGCCACTTTGCAGATCAACCGAAAGGATGTTGAGGGTACAGGAGACTTTGCCCTTTTTCTCGGTATAAAGCGCGTCGGAAGCGGCGCGTGCAGCAGCTCCATCACGCACTCCCTCGGCCAACAAGCTGATCACCTTGCGCACCACCATCATGGAGATCGCTTTCGCCCCTGGCCCGGAAGTCTGCCCATCAGCCAGGACAACAGAAAGCCCTCCATTGGGGCGCTCGATCACCTCCAGCGTGTCGCCGCTCTCCGAGGTTGCATACTTATTGATTTTGGCAACAGCTACCTGTACTTCCATGCATCTGCGCTCGTTAAATACCCTGTCTTTTTGAGGCAAAGGTCATCTTACCGCCAAGCACGCGGCGGAGTAATACGCTCTCGACGATCCCTGCGGTGAGTTTTCACAGTAGACTCATATGTAATTTATCATACCACATTTTGGCTTTTTGCTTTCTTGCTATAATGGATGTGTACGTCGTCCCACTCCAATCCTCTACCTGGGGAGAACCCGTGTCTGAACAAACGCGCAAGAAGATTACCCTACCCTACCTGTTTGAGAAGGTAAAGAAAGGGGAGCCGATCACCTGGCTGACCTGTTATGACTATCCCACTGCCTGGCTGATGGAACAGGCCGGCATCGAGATGCTCCTGGTGGGCGATAGCCTGGGGATGACCATGCTCGGTTACGAAAGCACTCTGCCCGTGACTATGGATGACATGATCCGCCATGCTCAGGCTGTGCGTCGCGGTGCACCGACGGCTTTCGTAGTCGGAGATATGCCCTACATGAGCTACCAGCCTTCCAATGAAATCGCCGTGCGGAATGCCGGGCGTTTCATGGCCGAAGCCGGCTGCGATGCCATCAAACTGGAGGGCGGTGCTGCCATGGCCGAACGGGTGCGCGCCATCGTAGATGCAGGGATTCCAGTGATCGGCCACCTGGGATTGACACCGCAATCTGCCTCCATGCTGGGCGGTTTCCGCCTCCAGGGGAAGACCGCGGCCCTGGCCAAACGGATCGTGGACGATGCCAAAATCCTAGAACAGGCCGGCGCCTTCATGATCCTGCTGGAAATGGTGCCCGATCGCGTGTGCCAGATCATCACCGAACGCGCCGAAAACTGCATCATCATGAGCTTGGGATGCGGGCCCCATGCACACGGACAACTGCTCATCTACCATGACATGTTCGGCCTCTACCCCCGCTTCAAGCCCAAAATGGCCAAAGTCTATGGCGATGCGGCAGGCCTGATCCTGAATGGGCTGAAGTCCTATCGTGACGAGGTCATCCAGCGCCGCTTCCCGCAGCCAGAAAACTGGTTTGGGATGCCGGATGAAGAATTTGAGGCCTTGAAGCGCATGTTGGCAGAAGAAGGGTGAGCTAGAGAACGCGTCTGCTCTTGAGCGGAGCCACTGGCCATCTCAGCAGGCGGCTTGCACCGCGTTTACTCCAGGCCAGACATGCTGTCCGCTGTCTGGTGCGCGAGGCGCAGCGTCTGCCTGGCCGCCCCTGGGCCTCCGAAGTCGAGATCGGGCAAGGCGATGCCCTCGAGAGCGCTCTCTAGCACAGGCATGAGAGGGAATTGAGGACTCTCCCCCGCTACGTCAAACTCTCTTCTTGCGCCCTCAGGGCTGGCTGGGGTACCTGCTCTGGCCGATTCTTCCAACCTGGTTATGGCATTGTGCGGCAGTCCCTTATCTCTGATGAGAGCGACCGGTGCCAGGCCAGTGGCGACGGAACTGGGCAACAAGATAGACAACGGGATAGAGCAGGATGAGCACCACATCAAACACCAGCAATACCAATCCTATTTTCATTGCACACCTCCTCACCGTGATTGCCGGTGCGCCTGTCGGAAAGGGATAAAAATGGCGCTCTCTTGTCTCGCCTCGAAGAAAGCGCCTCATGTTATAATGCCGAAGGTGGGAGTCGAACCCACACTCCACGAGGGAACACGATTTTGAGTCGTGCGCGTCTGCCAGTTCCGCCACTTCGGCGTGTTGTAGTAATAGTATAACAAACTTCACTCCAAAAGGTCAAGATGAAACTGGGAATCATTGGTCTGCCTCAGGCAGGAAAGACGACCATCTTCAACGCACTCACACGCGGTCACGCGCCGATCACTGCATCCGCCGGTCGCCTAGAGATCCACACCGCCGTTGTGGACGTGCCAGATGAGCGGGTCAATCGCCTTTCCGCCCTCTTCAAGCCCCGGAAGACGATCTATGCCAAGGTCACCTATGCAGATATTGGAGGGTTGGAAGGAGGAAGCGCCTCGAGAGGGGGCCTCAGCGGTCCCTTGCTCAACCAGCTTGCGCAAATGGACGGTTTCTTACACGTTGTGCGTTGCTTTGAAGATGAAAACGTTCCCCATCCGGCCGGCTCGGTCAACCCAGAGCGTGACGTGGAAAGCATGTTAGGAGAATTGCTCTTGAACGACCTGATCCTGGTGGAGCGCAAGCTGGAGCGTCTGGCCGAGGAGCGGCGCAAAGGAGGCACAGAGAAGGCCATCAACGAGCGACAGACCGCCCTCTTCACCCGTCTGCATCAGGCCCTGGAAGCCGGCACCCCCCTGCGCGCCCTTGAGCTAAGCCCAGAAGAGCAACGCGAGCTTTCCAGCTTCGGTCTGCTGACGCGCAAACCCATCCTCACCGTCTTCAACCTGGGCGAAGGGCAGGCGCCGCCTGAGCTGAAGCTAGATCATCCATCCCTGGGATTGCAGGGCAAACTGGAGATGGAATTGGCCCAGCTTCCTCCCGAAGATGCTGCTGTCTTCATGGCCGAATATGGCATTCCGGAACTCGGTCTAGCACGCGTCATTCGCCTCTCCTACGAATTGCTCCAATTGCAATCCTTCTTCACGGTCGGCGAAGATGAAGTGCGCGCCTGGACGGTGCGGCGCGGCGCCACTGCCCTGCAAGCCGCCGGCGTGATCCACACCGACCTGCAGCGCGGCTTTGTGCGTGCCGAAGTGGTCGCCTATGAAGATTTGATCGCTCTGGGTAGCCTAGCGGAGGCACGCGCCAGGGGCAAACTTCGCCTGGAAGGCAAAGACTACCTCGTCAAAGATGGCGACATTATCCATATCCGATTCAACATCTGACCTTATCTTATTCAGAGTCACTACGGCTTAAACAGAAAAGGGGCTATTTTTGCCGTTTTCGAGGCAAAATCGGGCATTTTGGCGATAACCAGAGAAAACAAAACTACCCTTCTCTCTCTTTCGTTCAAAGGGCTGTCTTCCCCATGCTGATTTTCTCGGAAAAAAACGATGCGGCTTCCAGAAAGAGAATCGGGCAGCTTGCCAATCGGGGTCGCTTGAAGCGCCACCGGTGAAGAAATCATCGTGGCCGGAAACCGGCTTGCACCTCGGTTCAGGCGGTGAGCCCGGACACCAACGCGATAGTACGGCTTGTGTGCCTGACGTAAAAGAAGTATACTGGATGTAAACGATGAAACTGCGCCGCTGTTTCATCCGGCAGGAAGGCAAGTCGCGCCTGCCAGGTGGTGTTGTACCTGACGCCGCTCCGCTGCGCTTCGCGGCGCAGGTGAACCGCGTGCCGTTGGGCAGACTTGTAACCAATCCAGCTTGCTTAAAGTGCGAAAGGAGTGAATTATGACACTAACTGAAATTCTTCCCGCCGTTCGGCAACTGTCAATACTGGACAAGATCCGCCTCATTCGCATCTTGGCGGAAGAACTTGATCAAGTGCAAGACATCTTTCCTTTTGAGCCGTATAAAATCTATTACCTGGCGACTCCTTACAGCATGTTTGGGGCAGGCAAGGCATTGATGGATGCCATGAGAACGACTGACGCCAGCAGCAACTGAGCAAAATGCGATTCAAGTATTCTCGCAGGACGAATTTGACAGTTTGCCACGTCTGCCACTCGTCCTTCATTTCGGCAGTCAAAGCGTTGAAGTTGTTGGATTGGTGGACAGTGCCTCAACGGTCAATGTGCTTCCCACCAAGTTGGTATCCGCTTGGGTGCGACCTGGGACGACCGCAAGGCAACCATACGATTGGCGGGCATGCTTGGCAATTTGAATGCCATGCCGTTATTCGTGACCGCACAGGTGGGTCAATTTGCGCCTGTGCGTCTGGCATTCGCGTGGATCAAGAGCAATGACGTTCCGTTGATACTTGGGCAGACCAATTTTTTATGGAGTTCGATGTTTGCTTCTACCGTTCCCAACTTGAATTTGAGGTCAAGCCCAAGTCAAGGTGAGTCAGCCGTGAGCTAGTGCTCTGTCCATCTATCTTTTGGCGTTATTGAACTTGATGCGAGCTGCCAAAGAACCGCCTAAGCGCCCGAAAGTGAGAATCCTGGGAACGCGGACGTCCCGTCCGCCAGCGGCGCTTGGGGTGGTAACAAGGTATCAGCATCCGAGACGGATGCGCTCCCAGGCGTGTAGCGCCTAAAGTCAGATACAAAAAACCAAAAATGGACGAAGCACTATGCTACAATCATGCGTCAGGCCTTCTTCGCCCTCTTTGAAAAGCAGGCCCATGAGATGGTGCAGAAAAACACTTCGGTGGACGAACTTTAAGCGGGTCTACTTCGAGAATTTGCAGGAACAATTCGGGGATGCGGTCGAGATCAGCGAAGAATTCCATGGGAATGGGTATCCATCCCGCATATCTACCACACCCCCTTCTATAGGTATGCTTATGCCTTCGGGCAGTGGTTGGTGCTTTCGCTTTAGCGGCAATATAAACAGGAAGGCGACTCTTTCAAGCCGCGTTCTCTCCAAATCCTGGCTGCCGGAGGCGCCGAGTCACCGGCGCGCATCGTTGCCCAGGCAGGCATTGATATCCATGCTGCCGCCTTTTGGCAAGGTGGTTTTGATGTGCTGGCAGCGCTCCTTGAGCAATTAGAGCACTTGCCGGTCACACCTGTCCACTGAAGCGGTCACCCTCGTCGGGCGGTTTGGCAACCCCATCCACTCCTCACCCACCACCCGCAAAGCCAAGCTGCCCCTAGGCCTCGTAGGGCGCCTGATTCTCTTCGATGGCGACCAGCGGTTCCTCGCTCGGCTTGCGATCTAGCATCTGCAGCGTCAGCGCTACCACTTTGGTGAAATAGCGCGTCTCTCCCTGCTCTTCGTAGCGATCGGTGCGTAATCGCCCTTCGATATACACCAAGCTACCCTTGTGGAGATATTCCTGGCAAATCTCACCCAGACGTCCCCAGGCTTCGATATTGAACCACTCTGTGTATTCCTAGTTCTCCTTCGCTTTTCCAACGCTCTGTCACCCCCAGGGTAAAGGTGGTTACCTTTTTCCCGGTCGGAGTGTAGCGTGCCTCGGGGTCGCGCCCCAGGTAGCCGATCAGTTGAATGCGATTCAAGGCTGGCATCTTTCCTCCTGAAAGATAAGATTCCTTACCTCCACCAGCAGAGGCACCCCTGACAACAACGATGTTGTTTTGCTAGTGTAGCTAAAAACATAGGAGAATGTCAAGATGAAAGTTCTAACTTCGCTTGGCGAGCTTTGGGAAGAACGGAAAAAGTTGGCCGAACCTGTGGGGTTTGTGCCCACCATGGGCTATCTTCATGAAGGACATCTTTCCCTGGTGCGACGTGCTCGGCAAGAGTGCGCCAGCGTAGTGGTGAGCATCTTCGTCAACCCCACCCAGTTCGGTCCCCATGAAGACCTCGCCCGTTACCCGCGTGACCTGGAGCGTGACCTGCGCCTGCTGACCCCCCTCCAGGTAGATGTGGTCTGGACGCCCACCGTCGAAGAGATGTATCCGCCTGGCTACCAGACCTGGGTCACAGTCGAGGAGCTGACAAAGCCCTTGGAAGGCGCCATGCGTCCCGGCCACTTTCGCGGCGTGACGACGGTGGTGAGCAAATTGTTCAACGCAGTGCAGCCGCAACGCGCCTATTTTGGGCAAAAGGATGCCCAGCAAGCGGCCGTGATCCGCCAGATGAGGCGCGATTTGAGTTATCCGATCGAGATTGTAGTGTGCCCAACGGTGCGGGAGGCAGATGGACTGGCCATGTCCAGCCGAAACACCTATCTCTCCCCCACAGAACGCCAGGCCGCAACGGTGCTCTATCGTGCTCTGACGGCTGCCCAAAGCGCCTACCAGGCCGGCGAGCGCAATGCCGAACGCCTGCGCGCCATCATGCTCGAAGTACTCCAGAGTGAACCCCTGGCACAGGTGCAGTACGTCTCATGCGCTGACTATGACACCTTGCAAGAGTTGGACGAAGTGCGTGGAAAGGCGCTGCTCTCGATGGCCGTATTTATCGGCAAAACCCGCCTGATTGATAATGTGGTGCTGGAGGAAGGAGTCTGATGGTCTGATAGTCTGATAGTCTGATGGTCTGATAGTCTGATAGTCTGATAGTGGCATAGTCTGATGTCACGAAATCTGCTCAAAGCGCTCGACCGGTAGCACAAAGACCATGCCGCGTCGCTCTTGGGAAGAGGTGCGCGGCAACAGGGAACGCAGCAGACTCAGCAACGGCTCCACCTGCTTCTCTTCCACGCCGATTAGCAACGTTGCCTGCCCACTGCGCAGCCAGCCGCCGGTGGACGCAATGCGCGTCACCCGATAGCCGGCTTGGGTCAGACCATGAATGGTGGAGTCCGCATCACTATCCCGCACAACAAGTACGACCATTTTCATCGCTATAGCTCCTCAAAATATTCTACCGGCAAGGTAAAAACGATTGCGCCTCCTACCGTCACAGGCAACGAAGTGGGGAGCGGGAAAGGAGCGCCCTCTAGAGGCAGGGTCATGTATTCCACGCGCTGGCGGCAGGTGCGGCGAAATGTCTGCAGTGCCATATCCACCTGCTGGGGAAGCAGGTGCAGAAGCAAGGTGGCGTTGCGCCGCCCCAAGAAGCCACCGCTGGTGCTCAAATACGAAGTGGGCAGATTCAGGTCCCGCAGCGCCCGAAGCGTCTCGTCCAGGTCTTGCTCCTGAATAATCGCCAGCATAGCCAGAGTCTCGTTCATCGCTTTCCTCATCAATTCACATGCGCCTAACCTGCACGCCGGGTTGTGCCTCCAGGCGACGAATGATGCGGGCACGGATCGGCGCGACTTCGTCATCGGTTAGGGTGCGATCCAGAGCCTGATAGGTCAAGTGATAGGCCAGGGACTTGCGGCCAGCTCCAATTTGCTCGCCGCGATACAGGTCAAAAAGTGCTACCTTGCTCAAGAGGCGGCCTCCTGCCTCCAAAATCAAGCTCTCCACCTGAGCCGCCGACATTTCTTCAGGCACGATCACCGCCAGGTCTTCGCGCAACGGTGGATATTCCGGCACCGCTTGCGCCGAGCGTATGCGACTTTGCCGCCGCAGGATATTCAAATCCAGCTCGGCCACCAGGAGCGGCATTCCTGCAGGCCAATCAAAGCGTTCACGGACGAGCGGATGCAGTTCGCCAGCATAGCCAACGCGTTCCCCCTGGATTTCCAGGCAGGCAGCGCGCCCCGGATGCAGGTAGAGGACTTCCTGTTCGGGCTTCCAGGTCACCTCATCGCACCCAAGCCGCTCCAGCAGCACTTCCAGCACGCCCTTGAGGTCAAAGAAATCCAAAGAGGGCACTTCAGCGCCGTCCCAGCACGGGGCATAGCGCTCTCCCCCCATGACAATAGCCAGCCAGGGCTGTTCCAGCGGCAAATCTCCCTGGCGCGGCAGAAAGACCGGGCCGATCTCGAAAAGCGCCAGGTGGGAACGATGGCGCACATTCCGCTCGGCCACCTCCAGCACCGAAACAAGCAGGTTACGACGCAGGACACGCCGTTCCGGAGCAATCGGGTTAATCAAGCGGATATACTCCCTCTCTTGGCGCGCTCCAAATAATCGCGCCTCGCGCTCCGGCGAGGTCAGGCGATAAGTGATCACCTCCTGCAATCCGAGCGCGGTCAGCAAATCACGCAGGTTTTCCTCCCATTCGTATTGCGGATTGCCGATCTGAGGCGGGAGGGTATCAGAAAGGCGCGTGGTGGGGATGCGCTCATACCCATAAATGCGGGCAATTTCTTCACAGAGATCAGCCACGCCGATGATCCCTTCGCCAATATCCAAACGAGGGGGAGGCACGCGCACCCGCAGCCCATCTTCGCCGAACGGTTCACAGCCGAACTGCAGGCGCTCCAGCAGGGATCGCACCTCATCCCGAGAGGGCGAAAAGCCGAGCAATCGGCGCACCTGGGAGGTGGTAATCTCGATCATCGGATCGCGGACGGGCTGGGGATAGGCATCCACCAAATCGGCCAACACCTTGCCGCCGCTCCAGGCCGCCATCCAGCGCAGCCCTCGCCGCACGCCATCTTCGGCCAATGCCGGATGGACACCGCGCGAAAAGCGGTAGGCGGCCTCCGAGGGCAGGTTATGCTCCGTCATTGTACGGCGGATATTGATGAAATTCCACGCTGCCCCCTCCAGGAGCACATTGCGCGTCTGCGCTGTGACCTCGGACTCAGCTCCGCCCATCACCCCAGCAATCGAAAGGGGGCCATACGCATCGCACACCAGGACATTGTTCGGCTGCAGCCTGCGCTCAACACCATCCAACGTGGTCAGGCGTTCACCGCGCTGCGCGGTGCGCGTGATGATGCGCACCTTGCCACCGCCGGCGCGCCGCAGGAGCACGTCATAGTCAAAGGCATGGAGCGGTTCTCCCAGCTCCAGCATGGCATAGTTGGTCGCGTCCACAATGTTGTTGATCGGGCGCATACCGGCCAATCTCAACCGCCGTTGCACCCAGTAGGGGCTGGGACGAATGGTCACATCACGAATCAGGCCGAGCACAAAGCGCGGGTTCAGCTCGGAGTTGGTGATCTCAATCTCCACCAGATCGGAGAGACGACCTTCCCCATAAGGGGTTGGCAGGGTTAGCTCAGGCAGATGCAGGGGGCGTGCTAGGATGGCCGCCAGTTCCCGCGCGATGCCGAAGATGCTCAGCGCCCGCGCCATATTCGGCAACACGCTCACCTCCAGCACCGCATCCCCCATGTAATCGGCCAGGGGCATGCCCACCGGAGCGTCCTCATCCAGGAGGATGATGCCCTCATGGTCTTCTGATATACCCAATTCTTTCTCGGAGCACACCATTGAGTAAGATTCCACGCCGCGAATGCGCGTGCGTTTGAGGGTCATCTGTTGCTGCCCATTAGCGTGACCGTCATAGAGCACCGCTCCCTCTTTTGCATAGGCCACCTTAAGGGCTTTTGGCAAACGACCAGCGCCTTTGTAAGGGAACAGGTTCGGCGCGCCGGTTAGGACAGTGTGACGTTGCTGCCCATCAAAAAGGTCACAGAGCACCAGGCGGTCTGCATTCGGGTGAGGCATGACCTCGTAAATTTCCCCGACGGTGATCTTTTCCCGATCCCAGGCCAGGCCTGTGATTTTAAACTCATGTCGCTCACCTTGCGGCATTGGCCAGCCGACGTAACGAATCTCTTCGACCTCCAGGCCGGCAAAGGTCAACGCACGGGCAATCTCCTCAACCGAGATATTTTCCAGATCAACGAAATCTTTAAGCCATGAAACAGGAACTTTCATAAGCGCCTCTCGATCTAATTTGCAGTCTGCCGTCCGCGGTCCGCCGTCTACCATCTGCCGTCCGCGGTCTGCCGTCTGCGGTCTATCCCTAAAACTGCTCCAGGAAACGCAGGTCGTTCGCCCAGAAGGAGCGAATATCATCCACGCGATGGCGAAGCATGAACTGGCGCTCAGGTCCCATGCCAAAGGCGAAGCCGGTATAGCGTTCGGGATCGTAACCGCCATTGCGCAGGACGAGCGGATGCACCATGCCGGCGCCGAGGATTTCCAGCCAGCCCGAATCTTTACAGACACTGCATCCCTTCCCGCCGCAGACGAAACACTCCACATCCACTTCGGCAGAGGGTTCGGTGAAAGGGAAGTAAGAGGGGCGGAAGCGCACGCGCGCCTCCTGACCAAACATGCGGCGTGCGAAGTCCACCAGCGTGCCTTTCAGATCGCTGAAGGTGACATGATACCCGACTACCAGACCTTCCACTTGGTGGAATTGAATTTCCGAACGCGCCGTGATTTGCTCATAGCGGAAGCACATGCCCGGTAAGGCAATGCGGATCGGCGGCGGGTCCTGGGGATTGAGGGAAGCAAAATAACGCATAGCATGAATCTGCCCTGGGGATGTGTGTGTGCGCAACACCCAGTTGTACGTGCCTTCCTGAACGCCAGCATCTACATAAAACGTATCCTGCATCTCGCGCGCCGGGTGGTGCGGGGGAATATTCAGGAGCTGGAAGTTATATTCATCCGTCTCCACCTCGCGCGAGGTAAAGACTTGGAAACCCATTTCGGCCAGGATGGCGAGGACACGGCGGAGCTGCTGCGTGGACGGATGAAGCCGTCCGATCATCGGGCGACGCCCCGGCAAGGTGATATCCAGGCTTTCGGCGCGCAACGCACGCTGAAGGGCGGCCTCTTTGAGCTGCTGCTGCTTTGTCGCCAGCGCCTGCTCAAGGCGTACCTTCACCTGATTCGCTCGTTGCCCGACCTGCGGGCGTTCTTCTTTCGGCAGACTACCCAGCGCAGAAAAGACTTGCATTAATGGGGCATTGCGTCCCAAATGAGCCACACGCCAGGCTTCCAGGGCATTCTCATCCCCTACCTTTGCGAGTTCTTCCAAAGCCTGTGCTTCCAGGGCAGAGAGTTTTTCCAGCATTCAACCTCCGAGTATGCTACTCGAATGAGTCTTCTCCATTTTCATCACCTTCTCCAGCCAGTTCTGGCAGGGCAGCCTCAATCTCTTGCGGACTTTGGCCGGCCTCCAGGCGCTCTACGACCTCATCAAATTCAGGCGGAAGTTCTTCACCCAATTCCTCGCCCATTTTGCGCATCATCCGCCCCAGCGTACGCGGGTCCTCTTCCAACCCTTCCAATGCCGCAGGGTCAGCCAGGTCCTCCAGCGCCTCCAGGCGGCTCTCCTCAGAGCGCAGCAAACGTACCCGCCCAATGCGCCGACGGACATTTGCACTCTGGCAGTGCGGACAGTGCACCGCTCGCCTCCCGTATTCAGCATAACTCATGAAAACATCGAAACGCTTGCGACAATTCAAACAAACGTAATCATACGTTGGCATAGTCACACCCTTTCCAGGAGTGAGGCAACTTTCCGTGAAGTGTCCTTATTTTATCATCTTATGCCCCAGTTGCCGATCAGCAAGATCGTCCGATATGCATACAAAAGCTGTCGCAGCGTGGCTCTGTGGCATAATCCTAGGTGTAGAGCTTCGTTATTTCGTACCCCGCTCCTCTCCTAAAATCATGCTCACGAAAGCCATGAGTCCACTACAAAAACTTGCCGCAGGGAACACCAGTGCTCTGTCCATTTATCTTCTGGTGTTATTGAACTTGATGCGGCCTGCCAAAGAACCGCCTAAGCGCCCGGAAGTGAGAATCCTGGGAGCGCAGACGTCCCGTCCGCTAGCGGCGCTTGGGTTGGTAGCAAGGTATCAGCATCCGAGACGGATGCGTTCCCAGGTTGTAGCTGCCTAAAGCCAGATACACAAAACGAAAAATGGACGCATTGTGTTAAGAAAAAGACTTTTTGCAGTGGAGTCATACAAAAACTAAGAACTGAGCAAAGCCTCCCCGGCCGGAGGCAGGTAGACCCATAACGACCTCGGGAGCACCTCTAGTCTGGCTTCCTTCCCTCCGAGCATCGGCTCTCCATCCAATTGGAGCGGGAACGGGATAGCTGCGGTGACGGCCACACGTTGAAATGGGAGGCGAAGTACATCAACCGATTCGATATGCCGACCGGCCAGAAGGGCAAAGAAATGGCGAAAGGCATCTATCAGCGTCGCTCCCCCAAAGAGCCACAAATCCATAACGCCATCATCCAGGAATGCCTGAGGGGAAAGGGTAGCCAATCCTCCGATGTAGCGACGGATGTTTGTAGCAACGGCCAAAAGGTAGTGGCCTTCAATCTTCTGGCCCTCGTGCCACACCTGTAAATCCAGCCCATGCCAGAAGCTGACGTTCCAGATCGTGGCCGCGGCATAGTGTGGGACAGAGATATACTTATAAAAGCGGCGGCGCGGCTCGAGCCGATGCACTGTCAACGCATCCAGCCCCAGGCCGGCCCAGAGCAGAAAGGGATTGTCGTTGCACAGGCCGAGGTCAATCGCGCGGCGCGGGGAATGGAGCAAGAGGTCAAGGTTTTGAGCCAGCGCATACCAGGAGAACCAGGTGAAGGTGCGCAGGCCGATCTCTTGTGCCCAGACATTGCTGGTGCCCGCAGGCAACACGCCGAGCGTGGTCTGGCTTCCTTTCAGCCCGGCAGCCACCATGCCGATAGTACCATCGCCGCCGATGGCAAAGACCGCCTCATACTGCTCCAGTGCTGCCTGATAAGCGACTTGGGTAGCATGCCGGCCGTGCAATGTTTCCGAGACCGTCACCTCCCATCCCCGGCGTTTCAGACGGCGGACCAGGGAAGGGATAAAAGGGCGCACAGGAAAGCGCCCTGCCGCCGGATTGTAGATCACCATCCCGCGCATAGGCAAATTATACTTCGGCACCATGCTATAATCACCCCTATGCACGAAGGAAGCACCCTCGGAAAGCGCTATCAACTGCTGGGACAGATCGGACGGGGCGGCATGGCACGCGTCTTCCGAGCGCGCGACTTGCTCCTCGACCGTTATGTGGCGGTCAAAGTCCTGCGAGAGGATTACTCCCACGACCCATCCTTCCAGGAACGCTTCCGCCAGGAAGCACGCGCTGCTGCTAATCTGAGCCATCCGAATATCGTCACAGTGCATGACTTCGGGATTGATGCCGGGAAGTTATACATCGTCATGGAGTATGTGCCCGGCACCGATCTAAAAACCCTGCTCCGTCAACGAGGACGCTTCAGCATCTCGGAAGCAGTGGGGCTGATTGTTCAGGCTTGTGCCGGGATCGGCTACGCTCACCGGGCCGGGGTGGTGCATTGCGATGTGAAACCGCACAATATGTTGGTGACTCCAGATGGACGGCTGAAAGTCACGGACTTCGGCATCGCACGCGCCCTGGCTACCCTTTACCCGGCTGAAGACGAGGTGGTATGGGGCTCGCCACTCTACTTTTCCCCGGAGCAGGCGGCTGGACAGGTGCCCACGCCGGCCTCCGATGTCTATTCTCTGGGCATCGTGCTCTATGAACTGCTAGCCGGCACACCTCCCTTCCAGGCGGAGAGCGCCCAGGAACTGGCTCGCCTGCATATGTACGCTGAACCCACGCCGATACGCGAATACGTCCCAAACATCCCCGAAGCGTTGGAGATGATTGTGCACAAAGTGCTCTCCAAGGAGCCTTCTGCGCGCTACCGCACCGCCGATCAATTGGGACGGGTATTGGTTCGCTTTGCCATGAACAACGGCGGCACGCCCCCCGAATTGGCCACCTTTTCCAACATCACTCCGACAAACGGAATGGCCTTCCCGCCTTCGTCCAGCTCCCCGCGCTTGCCCACCATTGATTGGGTGACCATTGGGCTGGCCTTGTTAGCAACGCTTGCGGTGGGTGGTCTGATCCCTTTCTGGATGTGGGTCTACTTCGTATACCATCCAAAATAAGGCGCTAGCGTAATGATCCTGGCACCTTCGATCCTCTCTGCCGATTTCCTGAATCTAGGCGAAGCCTTGCTTCAATGTGAACAAGGCGGTGCCGATTGGATTCACGTGGACGTCATGGATGGACATTTCGTCCCAAACCTGACGATGGGCATCCCGTTGGTGGCGGCCTGCCGGCGTGGCACGCAACTGCCCCTGGATGTCCACTTGATGGTCGAGCGGCCGGAAGGACTGCTGGAAGCTTTTGCCCAGGCCGGCGCCACAATTCTAACCGTGCATTGGGAGGCATGTCCCCACATCCATCGCACGCTCCAGATGATCCACGACCTGGGATGCAAAGCCGGGGTTGCCCTGAACCCCGGAACTTCCGCTCTCATCCTGGAGCCGATTTTGCCGCTGGTGGACTTGGTGCTGGTGATGAGCGTCAATCCGGGATTTTCCGGCCAGGCTTTCATTCCAGAAAGCGTGCACAAAGTGCGTCAGGTGCGTCAAATGCTCGATGCGATTCGCTCTCCCGCCTGGCTGGAGGTAGATGGTGGTATCAATACGGAGACCTTGCCGCGCCTGGCTGAGCAAGGCGCCACTGCCTTCGTGGCCGCCAGTGCCATATTTCAGTCCCCTTTGGGGATCCCTTCTGCCATTCATCAGCTACGTCAGGCTATGAGCAGGAAAGGCCCTTCCATTTGAGCACAAGATCGTCAAAGATTATCATAACTTTTCGCACGCGAGGGCATCTTGTTCGAACTTCTCTTCCTAGGCACATCGGCTTCGGCCCCTTCGGTAAAACGGGGGCTTTCAGCGCAAATTGTCAAACATGAAGAACATCGTTTTTTGGTGGATTGCGGCGAAGGCACCCAGCGTCAGATTCTGCAATCGGGCATCGGCTTTCGTCACCTCTCCCACATTCTGTTTACCCACTCTCATCTGGATCACATTCTAGGATTGGGCGGGTTGCTCTCCACCTTCATGCGTTGGGAGACGATAGATGAGCTTCATCTTTACGGTTCAAAAGGAACGCTCGAGCGGGTGCGCGTCTTGGTCCACGATGTGGTCTTGCGCGGCAACCGCCCACCTATGGCACTTCACTGGCACGAAATTACGCCTGGCGTATTCTTCGAGGCCGAAGATTTCACCGTGAGCGCTTTCCCGGTCACCCATCGTGGGCCGGAATCGCTGGGCTATCTCTTCGAGACGCGTCCACGCCGCCCATTCCTGGCAGAGAAAGCCGCTGCCCTGGGAGTCCCTTTTGGTCCGGAGCGCCGGGAGCTGGTGGCCGGACGGGCGATCACGCTGGCGGATGGGCGCCGCATCGAACCGGAGGACGTGCTAGGCGAATGGCAACGCGGCACGCGCCTGGTACTGGTCGGCGATACAGGGCGCACCGAAGACTTGGTAGAGGTATGTCAGGGAGCAGATGCCCTGGTGATCGAGGCCACATATCTGGAAAGCGAGGCAGAAATGGCGCGCCAGTTTTCCCACATCACTGCTCGCCAGGCGGCAGAGTTGGCGGCGCGCGCCGGAGTACACCAGTTGATTCTCACACACATTTCGCGCCGCTACCGTGAAAAAGATGTGCTCGATGAGGCCCAAGCCATCTTCCCTAATACGGTTGTGGCACACGATTTTGACCATTTTGTGATCAGGAGAAAATGAGCGCTTCAATTGCAACCATCGGAGTTCTGACTTCTGGCGGCGATGCGCCGGGGATGAATGCGGCCATTCGCGCCGTCACGCGCACCGCACTCTACCATGGGTGCAGGGTGATCGGGGTGCTGAACGGTTTCGACGGCTTGATCAACGGCGAATTCCGCCCGTTAGGAGCGCGCGACGTGGGTGGCACCTTGCCACGTGGAGGCACCATCCTGCAAACACGCCGTAGCGAGCGCTTCCTTGAACCACACTACCAGCGCGAAGCCATCCGCAAAATCAACGAGGCGGGGATTGACGGACTGGTGATCATCGGCGGCGAAGGCTCTATGCACGGGGCTTATGCCCTTTCCCAGCAAGGGGTGCGCGTAGTAGGCATCCCGGCCAGCATTGATAACGATATTTGGGGCACCAACATGGCCATCGGCGTAGATACGGCGTTGAACACCATCATGGATGCGGTGGATAAGCTGCGTGACACAGCCTCATCCCACAATCGCGCCTTTCTCGTGGAAACAATGGGGCGCGGCTGCGGCTATCTGGCAGTCATGGCCGGGATCGTGTGCGGGGCTGAGATGGTGCTGATCCCGGAGGTGGAGACAAAGATCGAGGAAGTGATTGCAGCGGTGGAAGATGCCTATCGGCGCGGCAAAGCCCATGCCATCATTCTGGTGGCAGAGGGCGCGGCAATCAAAATCCAAGACCTGGCACGCGCCATTGACGAGGCCGATGTGGGCTTCAAGACGCGCATCACGATCCTGGGGCATATCCAGCGCGGCGGCTCCCCAACTGCCTATGACCGTCTGCTTGCCTCGCGCATGGGGGTCAAAGCCGTCGAGGCACTGCTGGCCGGTGAACACGGGGTCATGGTGGGATTGAAAGGGCGGCTGATGGAAACCGTTCCCCTGAGTCAGGTGATCGAGCATCAACGAGCGATCAACATGGAGTATTACCACATGGCGCGCATTCTGGCAAAGTGAAGACGCGCCCACAGGCATCCTTAGCCGATTCCTTTAGGAGGTCTTCTTTGCCTCCAGATAGGATTGTAATATCATCGCCGCCGCCCACTCATCCAGGTGACCCTGGCGCTTCTTCCGCCGCACACCGGCCTGAATGCGCGCTATCCGTGCTTCTTGGGTGCTGAAGGCCTCATCCCACATCTCCACCGGGAGATCCGTTCGCTCTTTCAAGGTGCGGGCAAAATTCAGAGCACGTCTCCCGGCTGGGTTGGGTTGCCCCGGATCATCGAGTGAAATCCCGATGACAATCCGCTCCACCTGATATTCCTGCACCAACGCAAGCACTTGAGCCACATCCGCATCCCGCGAAGTATGCTGGATTACCATCAACGGGCGGGCTATCGTGCCGGTCGGGTCAGAGATCGCAATCCCCAGACGTTTTTCTCCGTGATCTATTGCCAGCACGCGCATAAGACCCTCAGGGCACAAACTCTATGGAAACTTGAACGGGCAGGAGCGGCATCCAGGGCCAGAAAGATGGCCAGAGTTTAAGCTGAGGTGGCTCGGCCAGCGGAAGGGCACGCAAGCCCTTAAGAGCCTCTCCGACCGGCCGGCCACGCAACGCCGCCAACACCTGCTCACTTGCAATCTTGGCTGATAAGGTCCGCTGCGCCTCCAGCGAAAAACGCAAACGCAAAGGAGAATCCCCTTCTCTGAAAACCTCGACGCTCTCCGGGCGCAGCCGCATTCGTAATGTTTCGTTCCTTGGCCTCACTCCTTCGGGGAGCAAAGCATCCAGGCGCGCCACCAAAAGCGGGCGCAAGCGCTCTGCTGATAAACTCCACACACGAAAACGCAGCCGCAAATGCAAGGATAATCGGGAGGGGTAAGCCTCTACGGGTGGCACGGCGCGCTCTTCCAGAATCTCCATCAGTTGCAACGTCTGAGGAAAGAGAATATCGTCTGCATTGAGGCGACGGCGCGCTTCCTGGAGCGCCTGTTCCCTCAACCTTGCGGAAAGCTCTTCCCGTAGCTGCTCCACCTCTTGCGGCGTGACAGCCAGACGTTCTTCTTCCCTGCCCCCCTGTGTCGCTTGCGGATTAGTAACGGAGAGAGAAAAGGCCAGCGGTCCTTCGATGGCCTGGATCGCCTGGGCCGGCACATTCCCTCCACTCCCGGCTGCGATCGCCTCGATGGGCACATCCACAAACTGCCCCGCGTTCGGCGGCAGGCCGGCGGTGTTCAGCGTCAAAAAGCGGATGGGCGGATCCCCCGGCACATAAACTACCGTCCCGGCCGGGATGGTTTGAGAACGCGTAGTGAGGTTGGTGAAACGCGCTACTCCTTGAGCTTTTGCCAGTGGCACGCTGAATCTGCGGGTAGCTTGCAAATGCTCATCGGCCTCCACTTCCACATCTATGGGCAAGAGAGGTAGCTCGCCTTGCAAAGAGACCGTCGTTCCCTGAGAGGATGCCGCCAAGGCAAAGATTTCTCTTTGCGTCAGGCTTCGGGGTGTTAAGACAACACTGGCGCGCGGCAGAAAAAGCATAACCAGGCTGAAGACGGCCAATACAGCGAGGGAAAAGAAAAACAATCGCCAGATGGGGGAAAGGGAATCTTTTTTGGGACGCGCCGGACGGACAATCTGGCGATGAGAATGTTTGGGAAAAAGAGAGGCACGCCAGGTCGAGCGTTGTGCTTGACGCGTATTAGCAAAGACGGGTATGCCCAACGCCTGCGCAGTGATGCGCACATCGGCTCGGCCTGTAACAAGGCCTAATTGTGCCCCCAGGCGACGAGCATGGTGCTGCAAAAATTTCAGGTCAGAAGTGGTGAGAGAAACCCGCCGATGAGACGGCCAAAGCAACAAAATGCGGCGCGTCTTTGCCCAATTCAGCCGATCACGCAACGAGATTCGATCGTCATGTTCCTGAAGTTCTATCAGGAAAGTGTTCATAGCCCGATAAGGGAGGTCTTCTCACCTGCCTGTTTTCGCTCTCTCCTGATCTGCACGCAGCGCCATCTGTTGACGCAAGGCGCGAATATCTCCGGGAATGGTGAAAAGGGCCCCGAGATAGATCAGGAAACATAACAACCAGGCCGTGATGCCGATCCAGAGAATGGCAGTGCCTAGATCATAAGCATCGGCGATCCAGCCGGCTAATAAAGGAGCAAAAGCCGCGCCGGTGTTTTCGATGAAGTATTCCACAGCTTGAGCGGTGGAGCGGACCTCGGGAAGAGTCACATCAAAAACGGTAGAAACCACATTCGGAGCTGAAAAAGGCATGAAAAATGCGGTGAGCATCATCCACACGAAGAAGAGGCCACGTTGTTCCAGCGGTGTGGTCAACGCGAAGAAGAGAAAAACAGCCCCGGCGATCACGCCCAGGATGGAAACCAGAACTCGCCCGCGCGGTGTGCGCCGGAACATGAGATCGCCCAAGGTCCCGCCGATGAAATAACTGGCCGAAAGGATCAGGATCAGCGGCGCCATGGTGAACAGGATGCTATTCTCGTCGTATCCCCGTTCCTGCGCTAGATAGGTAAAAAACCAGACGCTGATCACATTCCAGGGAAAAACGCCGAAAAAGCCCTGCAGGAATACAAACCACATGGTGCGCTTGTTCAACACGTCTTTCAGAGCCGAGAAGGAGAAGCGGTATTGCCCTATTTCCAAGTTTTCCAGCTCCGGTTCAGCCTGACCACGCGGCATATCGCGCACAAAAAGAAAGATCAGCAGTGCGACAACAATCCCCAACGAACCGGTCAGGTAAAAGACCGAACGCCATCCTCCCAATACAGGTGCCACCAGCAAGGCTAGAAGCATTCCCAGCAAATACCCCAGCGGTTGCGCCAGCTGAAGCAATCCACAAATTCGGCTGCGCATTTGCGGCCCAAAGTAATCGGCCACCAAGCTATAAAGGCCGGGATAGGAGGAGTCATCTATGCCTGTCGAGGCGCGCGCTGCGAAAAAAGTTCCATAGCTGCGTGCTAGGGCACTGAACCAAGTGGTCGAACCCCAAATAAATGAGGCCAATGCCAGCAGCTTAGCCCGTGACCAGCGGTCATAAAGGTAGCCCCAAAGCGGATAGAGGAGGGTTCCCACCAGCAAGGCCCCGCTCATCACCGCCCCCATTTGGGTCTTGTTGATTTGGAATTCATCCATGACCTGCGGCAAAAGCGGATTGATGAGCTGTTTATCAATCTGGTGGAGCAACATGAAAGCAAAAAAGATGGCTATTACCAGCCAGCGGTAGCTTCGGGAAGAGGACATGAGAGGGACTCCTGATGGTAGATAGTCTAATAGTCTGATAGTCTAATGGTCTGATAGTCTGATGGTCGGACAGGTTGATGGTCAGATAGGCTGATGGTCAGATAGGCTGATGGTCGGATAGGCTGATGGTCAGATAGGCTGATGGTCGGATAGGCTGATGG
>JBKBPX010000014.1:0-30504 GCA_046292855.1 Anaerolineales bacterium | reverse complement strand
CAGATCAGTTACCTGTGCGTTTAATTCTTGATCCCGCGTTTGGGTTTTGATTCGCAGTTCTTCCAGCCGCCTTTCGAGCGTCTCTAGGCGATGAATGTCTTGCTCAAACAAGACGGAGCGGAGCGCGAGGATCAGCTCTTCATCCTGACCGTGGGAAGGAACTTTTTCTACGTTTTCCATTTCACAACTCAGATCTGAACATGCGAGCAGAAAGGGAAAGGCGTGCAAGAGGGTGGCAAATCTCTGATCCGTGCGTATCCGCAACAAGAGTCTTTATCACCGACCTGTATTCGCATAGGCCGGGCGTGGGGAAAAAGGCTCTCCCACCAAGCCCTAGCTTTCGTTCTGTAAACGTTGTGCGAGTTCAAGGAGCAGTTGAGCCATCTCGCGACGGGATACTTTCTGCTCTCCTAAGGCATTCCCCAGGGCGATCAATTCGCTCCGCAGCATGTCATCCCGCTGGGATGTTTCCTGCTGCAAATGACCAATGCGCCCAGATAGCTCCGTATTGAGCACTTCGAGCCGCGCTGAAAGCTCCTGCTGGGTCTTTTTCAATTGCGCGCTGGAATCGGTGGCCAGTGCATCAATTCGCTCTGTCAAGGTGCGCTGCGCGGTGCGTAGCTTCTCTATCTGATCCTTTTCCTGAGCGTCAATGCGCTCAGTAAGCTGTTGCCTGAGCGATTGAAGCTCCGCGCTTTGCCTTGTCGCCTCCTGATCAAAGCGTTCATTTTGCTCACGTCGCAGGGCCTCAATTTGCGAAGATAGCAATGTGACCAGTTCGGAAAAGCGTGCTTCCAGCAAAGCGTTCAGTTCATTCCGTACCTCCTCGACGCGAGCCTCCAATCTGGAGCAGTGCTCCTCAACAGCCCTGAGCTGCCTACCAACCAATAACTCGCGCACTCGCTCCAGTTCCGAAGCCATCCCTCCTCCCTCGGCAGGAGAAACCGGTTGAGACTCTTGGACTGTCAAAGTTTCGCCTTGGGATTGGGCTTCCTGACTCTTCGAATGCGTATTTTCCTGAGCGCTGGCTTTTCTACTTGCCCTGATGAACATACTTCCTCCTTTTGTGATACATTGGGAGTGGACGTGAATATTTTACCTTAATTCATGAGTTACTTCACCATCAGCACTGGGAGCCGCAAAACAACATCTTGCGCTATGGATCGGGCATTTCTAGACGATAGAGAGGCACCACCGCGTTTTCTCCACCCCAGGGAAGGTTGCGTTGAAAGGTTAATCTGAAAGAAGGCTGAAGAGAAGAGGCGACCTTTCCAGAAACTAGGATCTCCCCACCAGCCGCGCTTTCTTCGATGCGCTTAGCAAGATTGACCGTTTCACCCAGTGCGGTGTAGTTCATCGCCTGAGCAGCGCCGACAAAGCCAACCATGGCCTTGCCGCTATGAATGCCGATCCCCAAACGCAAATCACTTTCTGGGAGGATCAGATTGCTGAGTTCCAGGGCACAACGAGCGGCGCGCTCAACATGGTCAGGTTGATCATGGGGAGCGTTGAAAAGGACCATGATCCCATCCCCCATGAATTTATCGAGCGTGCCATCCCAAGCGAGAACGATGCGCACTACTTCGGCTAACAAGCGATTTAGGTTCTCAAAAATCTGCCCTGGCTCCTTTCCCAGTGACCAGCGGGTAAAGCCGCGCAGATCAGCGAAGAGCACCGTCACTTCGCGACATTCGCCGCCGATAGTGGGAGAGCGCCTCTCTTCTATAAGGAAGGTGACAAGCTGTCCAGGCAAGAAGCGGGTGGTAATGTCAAGTAAATGAGCTTGCATACGCTCCAGCTTTGTGCTCAAAAGGAGAAGCTCATTGCGTTGCTGCACCAAGCGCTGTTCCAGGCTAGCAGTTAGAGAGGTATCTTTTACCAGAGCTAAGATTCCACCCTGCCATGGGATAAACTGCAGGCTCATATAGCCATTGCCATCATTCCAATCAGGGCGAGCAATGTGTTCAATTTGCAAATCCTCACCGCGGCTCAGAGTTTGTCGGAGATCAGGAAACATGCCGGTCAATTCAGGGAAGACCACTTCCAAAGGTTCGCCAACGGAAACTTGACGGGCTAATTTTTCCCCCAAGCCGGGGCTGGCGAACTCCAACATGCCTTGTTCATCAAAGAGCGCATATTCAATTTTCTGGGAGCGGAGGATGACCTCCAGCAATGCTTCGGTGTGAACAAAGCGAGACATGCGCTACTCCAAATTTACTTCTGTGATGCGGTTGCCACCACTGTGCTTGGAGATGTACATCGCTCGATCGGCTGCCTGCAGGATTTTCTCCAGCGAGGCAGTGCTTAAGGCATGGGCGGGAGCATGACAAATGCCAATGCTAACTTGGATCGTCTTCTGTGTGCCATCGGAGAGGATACAAGGGGTATTTGTCAATCTCTCGAATAGGGTACGGGCAATTCGGCGCGCTCCCTCTCCATCGTCATCGTTCAGCAAGATGACGAACTCATCGCCGCCCCAACGAGCCGGAGCATCACCGGCACGCACAATGTTGCGCAAGACATTTGCCAGAAGACGCAAAGCAGAATCACCGCTTTCATGTCCGTAGCGGTCATTAATCTCTTTGAGATTGTCCATATCTAAGAAAATCAGACTTACCGGCTGCCCGTGTTTTTGCGCGATGGCCAATCGGCGTTGGAAGAACTCACGCGCTGCGGTACGATTAAAGAGCTGCGTTACATCGTCAATACCGCTCAGACCGCCCAACTTGCGATAAGATTTCTCCAGTTCACGATTCAAGAGCGCCAGCTCGTTACGCTGCTGGACTAGTTTCTGTTCCAGCTCGCCGAAGAACGTGTTATCTTTGAAAATGAGCAACAATTGCTCGCCGAACGGTACCAACTGTAGGTCTACGTAGTGCGTTTTTCCCTCTCGAGAGCGATTGAGACGTAGGATAACGATTTCCTCTCCCTGGCGCCACGAGGTGAGGATGGCTTCTTCCATGCCCGTCAATTCGGGAACCACTTCGAAAAGGCTGGAATGCTTGGGAAAGCGCTCTCGCAAAGCGCGGCTGGCTTTTTCTAGCTGCAACGCCCCATTAAAGACGGCAAATTCAATTCCTTGTCGTACTAAGACAGCTTCATAGAGAGAAATCTCGTTCTCAATCTCTTGCATAGTATGCATTATAATTGATTTCAATGTAAAAGGTCCTTCACCACAAGAAGAGGACATGAATACAAATGATTTCTCAAAGGCAAAATGGAATTTCTTGAAATTTGCCGAAGATTCATCTAAAAATAGTGATTTTGTCCCCTTCCCGGTAAGAAAAGGTTTTTGCAAGAGCCTCGTTTTTCAACAACTCCCTACTCAGCTGCTTCCCATGAAATCGGCTGAAGCCAAGGTCTAGCTAGCAGGGGCGTTCTGGTAAAATAAACTTTCCCGGGCGGACTTCCACGATCTCATCCATGTTGGAGGATGTAATTTGTGCATCAAACCAGCAATTCTCTATCTGGGGCTTTTTCAGGACTTCGGTGGAAAAACATCGAAAACCAGGCCCGATTTTGCGCTCAAGGTCACGAAAAAGCGCTTTTTGATGCCACCAAAGCGGGAGAATGGTCAATTGAAAAGGGCTAAATTAGAATTGCTGGCATCAAACCCAAAGGGTCAAGAATGGAAAAGACGGTAATCCAGAAAAAAATCTGCATGCTAGGCGATTTCAGTGTAGGAAAAACTTCATTAGTGCGCCGTTATGTCGAAGGGCGCTTTGACGAAAAATATCTGAGCACGATTGGTGTCCAGATTTCACGGCGCATCGTTGAACTGAGCGAGAATGAGAAGATCGTCCTGGTAATTTGGGATGTGGCTGGGAGCGAGGAATTTAACGGCAAACAGGCAAGTTACCTGCAAGGTGCGGCCGGGGCACTATTGGTCTGCGACCTTACGCGTAGGACTACGCTGGCCTCCCTTCGCAAGTACGTAACCGCCATGCATGCGGTTTCTTCCCAAGCTAGATTTGTCCTCCTTGCAAATAAGAACGACCTCGTGGATCAATTTGAGCTGACAGAAGAGGAGATCATTTCACAGGCAAATGAGTTTGATTGCCCCTGGTTTCTGACCAGCGCAAAAACTGGAGAGCACGTCGAAGAAGCATTCACAAAACTAGCACAAGTACTCATGCCACCCAAATAACAGACTCTGCTGCAAAAAGGCTTGTTTACCACGGAGCAATGTGGAATGCTCTGCGCTCTCAGCATTCTCTATGGTGAGTTTTTGCAGTGAACTCATCAATACTATCACATCTACAACCGCGGCAACAACCGCCAGGTGGTCTTCTTCGAGGCGGAGAATTACCTGTTCTTCCTGCGCCGCATGCGGGAAACTCTCCTGCCGCTGGTCAGCGTGATTGCGTATTGCCTGATGCCCACGCATTATCATTTGCTGGTGAGGGTGCGAGAGACTCCCAAGTCTCCCGCGCCATGCAGCGCCTGCTCATCTCCTACACCAAAGCCTATCAACAAGCGCTTCGACCGCGTGGGAGCGTTGTTCCAGAGTGCGTTTCAAGCCAAGCCGGTCACCTCTTACGCACATTTGTTGACTCTCTGCGCTTACATCCACGCCAACCCCGTCAAAAACGGCTTGACCCGCCAGCCCGAAGACTGGCTCTACTCGAACTACTTGGAATGGCTCGGTCAGCGCAAGGGCACGTTGGTTGACAGGGAATTCATTCGCGAGCATTTTGAACCCCCTGAAGCCTATCGCGCCTTTATGGCAGATTACCTCGCCACCCGGCGACTCCCCGAGGAAGTTGCCAAGTATCTTCAAACACTGGAAGAGTGAATTCTCAGACTTCCGAAGTTTGAAGGAGCAACCATGTCAAAGAAGAGAAAGAATCCCCGCCCGCCAAAAGTCAACACGCAAATTCCCCTCTCGCGCATCCGCCCGGTGACGTTGGCCGGGCCGCGCTACTATCTCGAACGCGCCCGCGAATATCCTATTTTCGGCTGCTGGGTGATGGAAAACTGGCAGGAAACCGGCCTGACGCCGGTCGTGGTCGCCCGCAAGCAGACGCCGGACAAGGTCATCTTTGGCGTTTGCCTGGTGGACCTCTACTGCCTGGGGGTCAAAGATGCCTATGCCAACGCCGACTTTCCGCGTGCCAGGTTCGAGCGAGAACTACCTAAAATGTGCAACGGCGCGCCTCAGGAATGCTCGGTCGAGCTGGCACATGAAATCATCTACGGCGCGCTGGAATACGCCGAACGCTACGGATTCAAGCCTCACCCCGACTTCACCCGTCAAATGGTGGATAAAGTACTCGACCCGCCCGATGCGCATCCCCGCTCGGGGAAGGTGGAATTCGGCAAGGACGGCAAGCCCTTCTTCTTCGCCGGTCCCTACGATGATGAACGCCGCATTGATGAGATTCTCGCCACGCTGAGACGGACCGCCGGCGACGGGAATTTTACGTTCGTTGTCCCTCTTATCTAGAAAAATCAAAGACGGTGCGATTACCTATCACGCCGCAAGGGTGTTTTTCTTGAACGCAGAGCGGTATGTATGCCGCACCGATAGAACATACTAGTGCTCTGTCCATTTATCTTTTGGCGCTATTGAACTTGATGCGGACTGCTAAAGAACCGCCTAAGTGCCCAGAAGTGAGAATCCTGGGAGCGCGGACGTCCCGTCCGCCAAAAGCGAGAATCCTGGGAACGTGGACGTCCCGTCCGCCAAGAAGCGAGAATCCTGGGAATGCGGACGTCCCATCCGCCAGCGGCGCTTGGGTTAGTAGCAAGTATCAGCATCCGAGACGGATGCGCTCCCAGGTGGGTAGCTACCTAAAGCCAGATACACAAAAGGAAAAATGGACGAAGCACTAGGGATGCGCTGTCGCTAAAGCCAGCGTTCAAGCGCTGCGGTTGTCGGCAAGATTAAATCTGCGCCGGCACGGCGAAGTTCGCTCTCCTCGCCGAAGCCACATAAGACCCCCACCGTTTGGGCGCCAGCAGCACGTCCAGCACGAATGTCCACTGTCGTATCCCCGATCATCAGACACGCTTCCGCTTGCACGCCCATCGCCCGAGCCGCATAGAGAATCGGATCAGGGTAGGGCTTGGTATGTTCACAGGTCAAGGCCGTGACAATCACCTGGAAGAGGGGAGTCAGGTTGAAGTGATCCAGGAATTGTCGCGTGCTATGTTCATCGCGGCTGCTGATCACGGCCAGGGGATAGCGCCGGGATAGCCTCTGCAGCATCTCTGCCACCCCCGGAATAATCAGGAACTCGCGCCAGCGCTTGCGCCGATGGCGGTACATCCAATCAATAAGTCCGATCATCTCGTCATCTACCCTTAAACGATCGGCCAGGATGAGCAAACCGTTGCCCGGCGCTTCCATCCACATCACGATGCGACGCGCCAGGCGTTCAGACCCGATCCAGCCCTTTAGCCGGCGGACGTAGAGGTCATCCGTATCGCTGAGCGTGCCATCTACGTCGAAACACAAAGCGCGCACGCGTTGAGGGTCAATAGGCATGGCGCTCTCCTAATCCTCATAGACTTTCCATCCCAGCTCTTCCAAGCGCGCCATCTCCAAAGTCTCGGTGGGCACGTCTATCAGAAGAGCAGTAGCTTCGGCCAAAAGTTCACCCTGCTGATCGTAGAGGCCGGCCCATCCTTCCGCCAGGCGACCCTTGGAACGGATGGCCTTGCCGACGATGCGCAACGGTTCACCTATCGGCACTGCTTTGCGATATTTCACCTCCAGGCGCGCCGTGTACATGAAACGGGGATGCTTCGGATCGCTGCCCATCCACGCACGCCCGCTCACTTCGTCCAAAAGGGAAGCCACGATCCCGCCATGGAGCCGGCCGGGATAGCCCTGGAAATGCTCAGGGGCGGTGTACCACGCTTCTACCTCGCCCGGCGCGGTCTCATAAATCTTGAGTTTCAGCCCAACGGGATTTTCCACCCCACATACGAAGCAATGGCGCGAATTCGGTTGTTTAATCGGCATGTTTTTCCCCCCAGTGGATTGCGATCGTGCCGAACATTCGACGGCGAAAGGCCACGTTTACGAAGCCGGCCTGGTGCATTCTCTCTGCCAACGATTCGGCGGTCAAGAAATTCTCGGTCGAATCGGGAAGGTAGGTGTAGGCATCGCGGCGGCCAGCGATCAGCCCACCCAAGGTCGGGATGACTACGTGGAGATGGAGCCAGATGAAAGGCCAGAGGAGGTTGCGGTGCGGTGGAGTGGTATCCAAGATGACCATGCGGCCGGATGGCTTCAGCACACGGTACTGTTCACGCAACGCCATCGGCACGTCAATCACATTGCGCATGAGGAAGCCGGAGACGACCGCATCGAATTGCGCCTCGGCAAAGGGCAAACGAAGCGCATCTGCGCCTACCCAGGGCAATTTCCCGTAGCGTTCCTGCCCAACCCGCATCATGGTCAGCGTAAAATCAGCAGCGACGACTCGTATGCCGGGCACTTGCCGAAGCGCCTCCCGTGCCAGGTCTCCCGTGCCGGTGCCCAGGTCCAGGAGAGTATCCCCCGCTGATAGGCGCGCTCGAGCGATCACTTCGCGCCGCCAGCGCACATCCTGCCAAGCGGTCATCAGGCGATTCATCAAATCGTAGCGATCGGCGATTTGGGAAAACATTTCGCGCACATAGCGCACGCGAGCATCACCTTTCAGATGGGTCATAGCAACTCCTTTGCGATCACCAGGCCGAGCCAAAAGAGCACACTATATATCAACGCCATTTGGCCGGTTCCGGCCAGAGTCAGGTTCAATGCACGTCCGTGTTCCTTCCAGACCTGTCGGATCAATCGAATCGCCTTTGGCAGAGCCAACCAGGGAAGGATAGCACTCAGAGGCAGAAAGCCTCGCCAAATCAGGAAGGGGAGAAGCAAAAAAGCACCGGCGACCAGGAGTGTATATTCCCAACGCGTGCCTGTTTCGCCGAGATAGACGGCCAAAGTGCGCTTTCCGGCGGCCTGATCCTGGGGACGATCACGCAAATTATTGACCACCAGAATGGCTGTGGTTAGCGCTCCAATCGGCACCGCCATCCACCAGGCCAGGGGCGAGAGGGCAAGCCTCTGCACGTAGTAGCTCCCCACCACCGCAGCCAGGCCAAAGTAGAGGAAAACAAAGACATCACCCAGGCCATAGTATCCGAAAGGGAAAGGACCAGCGGTATACCCGATTGCCGCCAAAATAGCAGTGACTCCGAGCAGGGCAATCGGCCAGCCGGCGCGCAGGATGAGATAAATCCCTGCCAGGGCTGCCAGGAAAAAGGTGGTCCACATTCCCCCTTTCACTTGTTGTGGCGTTAGGAGGCCGGCGCGCGTCACGCGCAACGGGCCGAGTCGTTCAAGGGTATCAGCACCACGCTCGAAATCATACACATCATTGGCCAGATTGCTACCCACTTGGAGGAAAATTGCCCCAAGCAGCGCCAACAGCGCAGAAGGAAAATGGAGGTGACCTTCATTCCAGGCTAAGGCGGTTCCCATGATTACGCCGGCCAGCGAAGCCGGCAGGGTGCGTGGTCGCGCCGCCAGCCACCAGATTTGCCATTTTGAGAGGCGAGGCACATCGCTCACGGGGAACTCCTAGGCAAGAAAGTTGTCATAAGTGGCTATGATTGTACCTCACCTTTCCAAAGCTTCAAAAACAAACCACCCCTGTTGAGATAACAGGGGTGGCAAGTTGGCAAACTTGTTGGTTAGAGGATAACTACGCGCGCAGCCTGAGGGCCCTTGGCGCCTTGTTCTACGCTGAACTCAACGCGTTGACCCTCTTCGAGCTTGCGGAAGCCATCACTCTGAATAGCAGAGTAGTGAACAAATACGTCCGGGCCGTTCTCACGAGCGATGAACCCATAGCCTTTCTCGGCATTGAACCATTTCACTGTTCCGACAATACGATTAGACATTTCTTTTTTCTCCTTACGAGTGTAAATTACAGAGGCTACGCACGTACCTTGGAGGCATAAAAAGAATCCCGTGCCTCGCCGGGATTCTTCGTTTCTTGCCTTAGACCTCGGACGTACTGGCATCTTGCAAGGGGGCATCATAAACCACGGAAACAGTTTTGTCAAGGTTTTTTGTTTGGGCGATTCGAGATGGGCAAGTTTTAGTTTTCTTTAAATTTTTCGCCTGCACAACCCAACATTTCAATTAAAGGGAAGGCCGCGGCATTCACCGCGGCCCCTTCGCGATTGAGCGGCTTATCTCGCCTTGACGGTGATCGTCTTCGGGCGCACTTCTTCGGCCTTGGGCAGGGTGATGGTCAGGATGCCGTTCTCGAATTCGGCCTTGGCCTTATCTGCAACCACCGCAGTCGGCAGGATGATGCTGCGCTCAAAGGCGCCCCAGCGGTGTTCGCGGATATGATAGCTGCGGCCCTTCTGCTCTTCTTCTTGCTTGATCTCACCCTTGATGGTCAGGACATCGCCGGTCACGCTGATCTGCACATCGTCGGCTTTCACGCCAGGCAGTGCCGCCTTGACAACCACTTCGTTGTCGGTTTGATACATATCAATTGCAGGCAGCTGCCCGATCAAAGTCGTGCCGAACGGGCGCTCGAAGACTTCGTCAATCATGCGATCCATCATCTCGCGCAGAGTCAACATCTCGCGGAAAGGTTCCCAGCGAATCAGGCCGGTCATAAGCTCACCTCCTTTGAGAAGAATTTCGTTTTCTCGCCTTCAAATATAAGGTGAGCGTGTTAGAGAAACGCAAGAGGTGAGTAAACATTTTGTTAGAAGATAAGCCGTGAGCCGCCGACCCGCCTGTCGGCGCCACAGGCAAACAACCCTATCAGACCTTGCCACGCAGGATCGCCTGCTTAACCTCAGCAATCGCTTGGGTGATCTTGATTTCGCGCGGGCAAGCTTCCGTGCAGTTGAAAGCGGTGCGACAGCGCCAGACGCCCATCTCTTCCGCCAGAATTTGCAAGCGCTCGGCGGTAGCCGTATCGCGTGAATCGAAGATAAAGCGATGGGCATTGACAATCGCTGCCGGGCCGTAATACTGATCGTTTGCCCAGAAGGAAGGACAAGAAGTGGTGCAGCAGGCGCAAAGGATACACTTCGTCGTATCGTCAAAGCGCAGGCGCTCCTCCGGACTTTGGAGTCGCTCACGACCGTCTTCCGGAATCGGCTTCTCAGAGATGAAATAGGGCATGACGCGGCGGTAATGGTCGAAGAAAGGCTTCATGTCCACGATAAGGTCCTTGACGGTTGGCAGACCCAGGAGCGGCTCTACGGTGATCTGCTCGCCTACCTCGCGCACCAGGGTTTTGCAGGCCAGGCGGTTCATACCGTTAATGCGCATCGCATCAGAACCGCAAATACCGTGACCGCAGGAGCGGCGGAAGCTCAAGGTCCCATCCTGTTCTCCCTTGACCTTTTCTAACAAATCTAGCACGCGGTCGGTCGGTTCAGCTTCCACTTGAAAGGTCTGATAGGAGGGTTTTGCATCTTTTTCGGGGTTATAGCGCAAAATTTTGAGCGTGACGAGCATGGTGACCTCCTAATAAGTGCGCTCCTTGGGCTGATACTTTGTAATGACCACTGGTTTGTAGTCCAGGCGAGACTCGCCTTTCTCATCCATCCAAATCAGCGTATGCTTCAGCCAGTTCTGGTCATCGCGCTTGGGGTAATCTTCGCGCGCGTGGGCGCCGCGGCTCTCCTTGCGTGCCAGAGCGGAAATCGTGGTCACTTCGGCCAAGTCGAGCAGGTTGCTGAGTTCCCAGGCGTTCATCAGTTCCATGTTGAAGACTTTGCCGGTATCCGTCACGCGCACATGGCGCATACGCTCTTTCAGTTCCCGAATCTTATTCAGCGCATGGGTCATGCCCTCTTCGGTGCGGAAGACGCCCATATTTTCGAACATTTCACGGCGCATTTCCTGGGCAATGTGGAAGGCATTCTCACTGCCATCAGCCGTGCGGAAGCGCTCCAATTGGGCCCGTGCATATTCGGTAGGATCATCCGGCAGGGGCTGGAAAGAGGCGCCTTTCGCAAATTCCGCGGCGCGCAGGCCAGCTTGCTTGCCAAAGACCACCAGGTCGAGGAGCGAATTCGTCCCAAGACGGTTAGCCCCGTGGACCGAGACACAGGCACATTCCCCAGCGGCATACAGGCCGGGCACAACCGTGTTGTTGGCATCCGCAATCACCTCGCCATACATCGTGGTGGGGATGCCGCCCATGGCGTAGTGAGCGGTGGGTTGGATCGGCATGGGTTGGGTGACCGGGTCCACACCCAGGTAGGTGCGGCAGAAGTCAATAATATCCGGCAGCTTCTTGAGGATTTGTTCGCCCGTGACGCGATAGGGGGTGCCATCGGGGTTGGTGCGGCCATCCAGCTCGGCATACTTGTTGACGGTTTCCGGCCGCACGTCCAGGTAAACGTAGTTCTTCCCGTTCACGCCGCGCCCTTCGCGGATTTCCAGGTAAATCGCCCGGCTGACGACATCGCGCGAGGCCAGGTCTTTGACCTTCGGGGCGTACCTTTCCATGAAGCGCTCTCCCTTTCCGTTGATGAGCACGCCTCCCTCGCCGCGCACGCCTTCCGTAATCAGGATACCCAGCTTATAGATGCCGGTCGGGTGGAACTGGAAGAACTCCATATCCTCCAGCGGCAAGCCGCGGCGCAAGACCATGGCCGGTCCATCGCCGGTGAAGGAGTAGGCGTTGGAAGTCACTTCCCAAATGCGCCCATGGCCGCCCGTGGCAAAGATGATTGCTTTGGCGTGGAAGACGTGCAACTCACCGCTTGCCAATTCCACGGCCACCACGCCGGCAGCGTGACCGTTCACCATGATCAGGTCTACAGCCTGGAATTCGTCGAAGAAGGTGACATTGTTCTTGATGCACTGTTGGTAGAGCGTTTGCAGGATCATGTGCCCGGTTCGGTCGGCAGCATGGCAAGCGCGGCGCACCGGCTTGCCAGTGACGTTATTCGTATGGCCGCCAAAGGGGCGTTGCATGATGCGTCCATCCGGAGTACGATCGAAGGGCAAGCCCATGTGCTCGAGTTCGTAGACGATCCCCGGCGCCTCGTTGCACATGAATTCGATCGCATCTTGGTCGCCCAAATAGTCCGAGCCTTTTACTGTATCAAAGGTGTGCCATTCGGGATGATCTTCCTCCAGATTCCCCAAAGCGGCACCAATTCCGCCCTGCGCTGTGCCGGTGTGGGAGCGAGTGGGATAGAGTTTGCTGATCACGGCGGTCTTGGCCCCGCGGGAAGCATAAAGTCCGGCCATCAGGCCGGCCCCACCTGCACCGACAACTACGACTTCGTATTGATGGATTTGAGTCATGCTTCCCCTCCTATGCTGAAGGCATTCGCACGCCGCCAAGGATGGCGATCGCGCCGATAAGGGAGATAATCAGCCAGAAGAAAAGCAGGCCCCAAGAGACAACGGCGCGCCCGCGCTCGCTGTGCACGTAATCCAGCAACACCTGACGCAGGCCATTTACTCCATGGGCGAAAGCAAAGGCCAAGAGGAAGAAATCATAGACGCGCCATCCCCAGAATGCCCAGCGCATTTGCACGTAATTCAGGTCAATCCGATGCACGCCTACGAGCACATCCTGAAGGATCATGTGGAACCACGCCAGCGGAATCAACAGGATAGCCGTGTAGCGCATCCACTTCCAGGCAATCACCTCATAATTCGGCTTAACTTTCACGACGCGTGGTGTGCTCATAACGCCTCCCGATTAACCGCCGAAAAGACCAAAGCCGTGTTTGAGCAGGTTATAGCCCATGATCGCCGCAGCCGGCAACCACAAGATGATCGAGACGATCAGCGTGATCATCACCGACTTGCGTTCATTATGGATCTCCCACCATTCGGGCTTCCACAAGTCAAAAATGGTGATGCGCAAGCCATTTACCCCGTGATAGGTGAGCGAGAAAACCAAGAGAATCTCGCCGATCATAAAAATTGGGTTGCGATAGAGGGCAAGGGCATGCTCATAAAGTTGCGGGGCAAAATAGACGAAGGAGGTATCCACAATGTGAATAGTGAGGAAGAGCAGGGTGCCCAGGCCGGTGAGGCGATGGAGCAGAAAAGCCCAATGTCCAGCCCGACCCTTATATCGCACGTAACCGGAAAACGACCTTTGGAGAGAAGACATGTAACCTCCTTGAAGAGCAGGGTAAGTGTGGAGATCACAGAGGATGGACGTTAATCCATAACAAACAAAAAGAGGTAACACTTACCTCCTAGTCGTCCATGTGCTCGATAACCGCAGTGGCAAATTCAGAACACTTGACCTCTTTGGCGCCCTCCATCAGGCGAGCAAAATCATAGGTGACGGTCTTCGCTGCGATGGCACCTTCCACGCCCTTGATGATCAGGTCTGCCGCCTCGTGCCAGCCCATGTAACGGAACATCATCTCACCCGAAAGGATCACGGAACCGGGGTTGACCTTGTCCAGGTCTGCATACTTGGGCGCGGTCCCATGCGTGGCTTCAAAGACGGCATGACCGCTATCGTAGTTGATGTTCGCTCCGGGAGCAATGCCGATGCCGCCCACCTGTGCCGCCAACGCATCGGACAGGTAATCGCCGTTTAGATTGAGGGTGGCGATCACGTCAAAATCGCGCGGGCGGGTGAGCACATGTTGCAGGGTCACATCGGCGATGGTATCTTTGATGAGCAATTTGCTCTTCCACTTGCCGTCGCCATGGGTGGGCCAAAGCGCCAGCGCCTCTTCAACTTCACGGATTACTGCCTGTTGCTGTTCCGGCGACATCATCTCAAAGCCCGGCTCGATCAGGCGAGCGTTCTCTTCCACAGTCAGAGATGGGTTGCTCTCCTTATTCCCCAAAACCCAGGATTCGCGCTCGGTGACGATTTCATTGCGGAACTCACGCTTGGCCAGTGCATAGCCCCAATCACGGAATGCGCCTTCGGTGAATTTCATGATATTACCTTTGTGCACCAAAGTCACGCTACGACGCTGATTGGCCAACGCCCAACGGATCGCTGCGCGCACCAGACGCTCCGTGCCTTCGACTGAAACGGGCTTGAGGCTAAAGCCGGCCGTCTCCGGAAAGCGAATTTTGGCAAATTCCTTTGGAAAATGTTCCTTGAGCAAGCGGCGGAATCGTTCCGCTTCTTCCGAACCGTTTTGGAATTCGATGCCGGTGTAAATATCCTCGGTGTTCTCGCGGAAGATCACCATATCCACATATTCCGGATGTTTCACCGGCGATGGCACCCCTTGGAAATAGCGCACTGGGCGCTGGCAAACGTATAGATCGAGCTGCTTGCGCAAAGCCACATTCAGGGAACGGATTCCGCTCCCAATTGGGGTCGTCAAAGGGCCTTTGATGCCCACCAGGAATTCGGCGAAGGCTTCAATCGTCTCCTCCAGCAACCAGGTGCCGAAGAGCTTGAAGGACTTCTCGCCAGCATATACTTCCATCCAATGCACCTTGCGGCGGCCGCCATAGGCCTTTTGCACCGCAGCATCGAAGACGCGCACAGAAGCACGCCAAATATCGCGGCCCGTGCCATCCCCCTCAATGAAGGGCAGAATAGGATGATCAGGTACCTGGAGTTTCCCATCTCGAATGGTGATTTTCTCTCCCTCGTGGGGAACCTGAATATTCTTGTAAGCCATCTGTCGCTCCTTATCTTTAAGATCGGACAGTATGATTATAACATCGCCGTTTGGGAAGGGTAGTGATGTTTATCATGTTGGTGATGGATGGTGGACATTAGACGGTGGACAGTGGACAGTGGACCGTGGACGGTGGTGAGCACGAGGCTAGGTCACGCGTTTGCGCACCTCCGCACTCAGGAAATCCATCGCCCAGACGACAAGCACGATCGCCCATAATGCCGTCCCGGCCTGGTTATACTCGAAGCCGTTAATGCGTTGGCTGAGGTAGAACCCGATCCCACCACCACCGACATAGCCGATAATGGTCGAGATGCGCACGTTAATATCCCAGTGATAAATGATGAAAGAGATGAAATCCGGCACAATTTGGGGGATGATGGCGTAAAGGACTGTTTGCAGGCGATTGGCACCAACGGCCTGTAGCGCCTCTAGCGGACCGTAGTCAATATTCTCCACTGCCTCAGAGAAAAGCTTTCCCAGCGAGGCAATGGTCACCACTGTTAGAGCCAGCACGCCGGCGAATGGACCATAACCCAGCCAGAAAGCGAACACCGTCGCCATAACCAGGGGATCATAGGAACGGATGATGTTGAAGAACGAACGGCTCAGGTAGTAGACGCCGCTCCCCAGGCATCCCTTGCGAGTGACATTGCTCGCCGCCAAGAAACTGAGCGGCGCGGCGATAATCGTAGCAATCGTGGTAGAAAGCAATGCCATGAAGATTGTGACGAAAATTTCTCGGATCACATCCTTAAGCGCCTGGCTAGGGTGCAATCTGCCCACAGGTCGGCGAATCTCAGTCTGAAGCTGGGCGGGGGTGCCATTTTGTGTGACGAGAATGGGACGCGCTTGCAGCTTGGCCTGGAATTCACCGCGCCCATCCGTCTGGATGCGCACGGCATTCATGGTACGTCCATCCGGCAGGCGCCAGCGGATCAAGATTTCACTCTGCGGCGGCAGTTCTTTGCCTTCCAGCATGAAAGTCTCACCAGGCGCCGCACAGGGGACAGAAGGCACCAAACGCGGCCCTTGGGCAGGCACTTCACCCGGCGTCGCCGAGCCGCAGGGAACGGGAAAATCAATCCCTATCACCGAAATTTCGGCTTCGCGCGTGAAGAGGTCCGGCGTGAGAAATGCCTGTACCAGGGACGCACCTTTGGGTAAATCGCGCGCCAGCCGGCGCAGGTCAATTTCGGTGACTTTCCAGGAAACGCCCAAAGCCAGGAAAAGCAGCAGGCCCAATAAGAGATTGCGGGCTATGCGAGAGAGGGAAATGCGCTCGTCCATGTCACACCAACCTCTCGCGAATGCGCGCACTGAGAATATCGAGGGCGATCACAATGATGGCAATAGTGACAAACACTGCGCTCACGCCACGCATATCGTTAATGCGGATCAACTCTACCAGCAGGTAGCCAATGCCACCGCCGCCGACCAGGCCGATGATGGTCGAGGAGCGTACGTTAATATCCCAGCGGTAGATAGTAAATGCAGTGAAAGGAGGCACAATCTGCGGGATGACCGCATAACGCACTACCTGTGCCCAAGTCGCCCCTGTGGCCCGGATGGCCTCGATGGGGCCGGGGTCAATCCCTTCAATTACTTCGGAATAAAGCTTGGCCAGGGCCGCTATCGAGTGTAGCGCCAGTGCCAGCACGCCGGCAAAAGGGCCCAGGCCGACAATCACAACGAAAATGATCGCCAGGATCAACGACTCAATGGAACGCAGGATGTTCAACAACGTGCGCACGAGGACATAGATGGCAAAGGTAACCGGATGCCCACCCATCAAGTTGCGCGCTGCGAGGAAACTGATGGGGATAGCAAAGACCATCGCGATTACGGTCGCCATCAGCGCCATCGCAATGGTCACGCCGGCCCCTTTAAGCACTTCGCGTCCGTTGAACGAGAGTTCCCAACCACCGATTTCTCGGTATTGGTCAAAATATACCCGATGGGGCAGTGCCAGAGTCGGGTCTGGCGCGGCAACCAAGGCGGTGGAGGGCACGCGAATGACTGCGGTGAGGGAGCCGCTCTCATCGGTGCGCATTACCAGCATTTGGGCTTCCTTTTCTCCCAACATCTTGGGGTCGCCAATAGGGGTCTGCCACCAAATTTGGGTCTCGGCCTGTGGCCACAGTCCATGCACAGAAACGATCACTACCTCCCCTACCCCTGCACAATCAGGCATAGCCGTGGCCGTCTTTTCGCCGATCTGGTTGAAGGCTTTGGGAGGATTGGCCTTGCAGGGTACCAACACCTCCACCCACATCTGGTTCAACTCCCGGCGTGACTGGACAAAATCGGGGCGGAGCATGGGACGCACAATCTCAACGGCACGCTGCATATTGGCGGCGCTGAGATCAATTTGCGTGACCTGCCAGCCAATGCCATAAAGAACGGCTAACCCGGCCACCAACGGCAAAAAAATGGAGGTGACACGCCTTGCCCGCGCCAGGTGAAAGGCATCCCAGGCATTCCAGAGCCAGATCAGTGCCGGCGAAATAAACCAGGCCGGTTGGCCATGCCAGAATACAATTCCCAACAAGAGAAGCAATCCCAGCAGGATAACGACCCCACGATAGCGACGGCCAAGCAGGAACTGTCCCCCACCGGGAATGAAGATGGAAAGCAGCCACTTCCACTCTGCCATAGGTCCTCACAACGAAGCGGCGCGGACTTCCTGCGCTTCTTCCCCATAAATCTCTTTGAACCGTTGGCGGTCAATCTCTTGGGGCTTGCCTTCAAAGACCTTGACCCCCTCCTTAAGGGCAATCACGCGTGTGGCATAGCGATGCACCAGGTCTAGGAAATGGAGCGAACAGATGATCGTCACGCCCTCTTTATTTAGCTGTTCCAGATATTGCAAGATGGAATGGGCCAGCACCGGGTCCAGGCTAGCAACTGGCTCATCTGCCAGAATTAATCGCGGCTCCTGCATCAAAGCCCGCGCAATCCCAACCCGTTGCTGTTGGCCGCCAGAAAGGGCATCGGCGCGTTCATAAGCCTTGTCGGCGATCCCGACTCGTTCCAAGGCTTGCAAAGCGCGCCGGCGCTCCTCTGCCGGCCAGATTCCCAAAAGGCTCAGCCAGGGGTTCACATATCCTAACCGCCCGGCCAACACATTCGTAATCACCTTGGAGCGCTTCACCAGGTTAAACTGCTGGAAGATCATCCCGATGTGACGACGTATCTCGCGCAGTTCCGCAGGAGAAGCCGCAGTGATGTCAATGTTGTTCCAATAGATTTTCCCCTTTGTCGGCTCAATCAGGCGGTTAATGCAACGCAACAAGGTGGATTTTCCTGACCCCGAAAGCCCAATTACTACTAGAAATTCCCCTTCGGCCACCTCAAAACTGACATCCCGGAGGGCAACCGTGCCATTCGGATATACCTTCGTCAGATGTTCCACTCGCAACATGGAATCTCCTGCACTCACATGATAGAGCTGAATATCAGGCTGCTCTTTGACAAAAAAGAGAGGGAGAAATTCCTTCTCCCTCTCCTCGAGAGTTCCACAATCTTATTTCACCAGGCTGGTGACATCCACCCCGGAGGCCTCAAGGTAGACACGGAATTCATCATAGAAGGTATCGTCCACCACTTTCAGGCCCTCAATGTCATAGCCACCATTCTTGAGGAGGGTCTTGCCTTCCTCGGTCTGAGCGAGCTCAACCAGAGCCTGGGTGATCTTCTCGCGCACCTCCTGGGGCACATTGCTGGCAAAGGAGACATTGTCGTTTGGAATGACCGGATCGGTGACCCAGATGATCACGACTTTCTCGTTGACATCTGGGAAGTCCTTTGCCACGCCGGAGCGCGCGTCAATGTACGTTGCACCAAAGTCACAGATTTCGCCATTCGGACTTAGGTAAATAGACTTGACCACAGTGGAGTGACCTTGTACCCAGGCACCGGCTTTAACCTTGACGCCATTGTTTTTGAGCACGCCCAGCGGGATCACATAACCGGACGAAGAAAGCGGATCAGTCCAACAGGGTTTCTTCCCGTCGAATTGGGCAAGTGCGGTCTTCGCATCGGCGGTATTCTTGCCGGTTGCGGGGTCGTAGTAGGGGGTAAAGCCACGCGCCGCATTGGCAATGAACTGCGCGCCGTAATGATCCGAACCGAAGCGGATCACGGCCAGCCCAACATCTGCATAGCCCTTCGCATGGGCAACAACATAGGCAAAAGGTGGCAACCAACCGATGTGAGCATTGCCCGCACCCATCGCTTCGACCAGCGCGCCGTAGGAAGTCGGCACGGTGACCTTGATGGTATAGCCGGTCATCTCGCTCAGCTTGGCCGCAATCGCCTCACCGCCCGTCTGCAGTTCTTGGGTGGTCGCCGAAGGCGCCAGCCCCATGATAATCGGGTTTTCTGGGCTGCCAAGCGCTGGCGGTGCTTTGGTCGGCTCAGGGGTTGCAGTCGGTGCCGGTGTTTTGGTCGGCTCAGGGGCCTGGGTGGGAGTGGTGGCAGGCCCGCAAGCGGTCAATGCCAACGCTGCCACCGCAAGGAAGGCGAACAGCAAGTAGAGACGCTTGTTCATAGAGTCTTCTCCTTTCAAAAGTTTCGGGGGAAAATCCCCGATTGAATATACAACCGTTCTGCCGTTTTGACAAGGACAAATGGGCATTGTGATTGTTAACAATTTGGACAAATGATCCCCCTGCAAAAACTCCCCATAGAGCGCAAAGATCTTCATTAGCGACCCTCGGCGTACTCGGCACTTGCGGTAAAACGACCTTCTTGCAGTAGAGTCATATCCCCTCTCAGCAGTGAGCGCTCCAGATTAATTCTCGGCTACCAATAGTGTAGCCATACGCCGCAGATAAACCTTTCGTCTGTCACGACAGACTCATGTGATAAAATACCCTATATGCAGACTGCACTGGAGAAACTGCGCCAATTTTTTCGCTTGGAGCATGAAAAAGGTTATACAGATAGCGCGGTAATTGGGGGGTTGGTGCGCATTCTGGATTTCTGGGAGGCTGAAGCACGCCAGGAAGGAATAAAAGAAGAAATCATCCAGGCCGTAGCCAGCCGTTTGCGAAACTATGCCCATCTAAGCCCCACATCGCGCGCCGAAGCATTGCAAGGCCTGTGGAAACGTATCCAGAACGAATACCCCGAACTGGCAAGAGATAAAAAAACTCCCCCCGCGGCCAAAGCGCGCCGTGGCACCACGCCGAAGACACCATCCCCAACGACGCCTGAAACCCCACCGGTGGCGCTGGAAGCTCCCCTCACCGTCCTGCAGGGTGTTGGCCCGCGCAATGCCCAGCTGCTTGCCCGTCTGGGATTACGCACACTGGGGGATATGCTCTACTACTACCCTCGCCGCTATGAGGATTACAGTAAGCTCAAGCCGATCAAAAACCTGTGGTATGGCGAGCAGGTAACCGTGATCGGCATCGTGAAATCAGTAGAAACGCGCAACGTGCGCCAGGGTCTGGTATTGGTCGAGGCGATCCTGGCAGATGCCAGTGCCTCGCTGCGCCTGATCTGGTTCAATCAACCCTGGATGGGCAACCGGCTCAAAGTCGGCGAAACCATCTCCGTCTCCGGCAAGGTAGAACAATACCTGGGACGCTTGGTGATGAACAACCCGGAGTGGGAGCCAATCGAGATCGAGAATCTGCACACCAGGCGAATTGTCCCGATCTATCCTCTCACCGAGGGCATCAGCCAAAAGACCTTGCGCAACTTGATGAACCAGGTTGTCACCTATTGGGCACCGCGCATTCCTGATCCATTGCCCACGCCGATCCGGGAGGAGGCAAATTTGCTCGATCTCGGCCGCGCTCTGATTCAGGTGCACTTCCCGGATTCTCAAGAGATGCTAAGTGCGGCTCGTCAACGTCTGGCATTCGACGAGATCTTCTACCTGCAAATGGGCGTCCTGCGTCAGAAACAGGATTGGCAAAATCTCCGTGCGCGCCGCTTTGAAGTCGAAGACCCTTGGCTGGAGGAATGGATCGCCTCGCTCCCCTTTGTGCTGACCGACGCTCAACGCCGTGTCCTGGCAGAGATGCGGCGCGATTTGGCTTCCGGTCGCCCGATGAATCGCTTGCTACAGGGAGATGTAGGCTCGGGGAAAACGGTGTTGGCGGCATTGGCCGCTGCCATCGTCACCCATCACGGCGCGCAGGCCGCTATCATGGCACCGACTTCGATCCTGGCCGAACAGCATTATCACACCTTCCGCCGTTTGCTAATCAGATCAGGAGGGCTGGAAGAGAGCCAAATCCGTCTCCTGATCGGCGATACCCCAGCCAGCGAAAAGGGGAGCATCCGCCAGGGGTTGGAAACAGGGAAGATCAAGATCGCAATTGGCACCCATGCCCTCATCGAGGAAACTGTGCGCTTTGCCGACTTGGGGCTGGCGGTCATTGACGAGCAACATCGCTTCGGCGTAGAACAACGCGCCCAACTGCGTGCCAAAGGCACAACGCCCCACCTGCTGGTCATGAGTGCCACCCCAATTCCACGTTCTCTGGCACTTACCATCTATGGCGATCTCGATCTCTCCATCCTCGACGAGATGCCAATTGGACGCCAACCGGTCCTGACCTATCTCCTTCGCCCCAAGGAGCGTGAGCGCGCCTATACCCTCATCCGCTCTCAGATCCAAGCCGGAAGGCAGGCTTTCATCATCTACCCCTTGATCGAAGAAAGCGAATCATTGGACGCGCCCGCAGCTACCACAGAATATGAGCGTCTGAGCCAGGAAATATTTCCAGAGCTGCGCTTGGGATTGCTCCATGGCCGAATGCGACCGGACGAAAAGGAAAAGGTCATGCAGCGCTTCCGCAACGGCGAATTCCACATCCTGGTTTCGACGACGGTGGTCGAGGTCGGGGTGGATGTGCCCAACGCTACAGTGATGCTAATTGAAGGCGCCAATCGTTTCGGGTTGGCGCAACTCCATCAATTGCGGGGCCGTGTCGGGCGTGGTGCAGAGCAATCTTTCTGTCTGCTCATTCCGGAACGAGACGATGCGTTGGAGAACGAACGCCTTTTGGCAATGGTTGAGACGAACAACGGCTTTGTGCTCGCCGAACGCGATCTGCAGCAGCGCGGTCCCGGTGAATTCCTGGGGACACGTCAATCGGGTTACGTAACCAGCCTACGCATGGCCAGCCTTTCCGATTTGGCGCTGATCGAAAAAGCACGTTCCTTTGCCCAACGCTTGTTTAAACAAGATCCGTTGTTGGAAAAACCTGAACATGCCCTCTTAGCCGAAGCGATGCAACGCTTCTGGGGCAACTTACGAACCGACATCAGTTGAGGTGCCCATGATCCGTGCACTCTTCCCTGGCACATTCGATCCTATCCACTATGGCCATATTGATATTGCCGAACGCGCTGCTCGCCTGTTCGATGAATTGGTTGTAGCGGTATACGACAAACCGCTGAAAACGCTCTTTTTCTCTCCCCAGGAGCGCATTGCACTGGTCGAGGAGGCTTTTGCTCACAATCCGAAGATCCGCGTCACGGGCTATAGTGGCTTGACAGTAGATTTCTGCCGCGCCGTTGGCGCCCAGGTGATCGTGCGTGGTCTGCGCGTCTTCTCCGACTTCGAGTTCGAGTTCCGCATGGCTTTGGCCAATCACCGCCTGGCTCCTGATATTGAGATGGTCGCTCTGATCACTGCCGAAGAACACACCTTCCTCTCTTCAACCACCGTGCGCGAGATCGCCATGCTACATGGCGATGTCTCCAGCATGGTTCCTCCTCATGTCGAGGCCGCACTGCGCCGCAAAGTAGAGACCCTGAGCGAACCCTTGCCACCGAATGCCCTGCGGGATTGATCTCCTTTTTCACAAGTGGAGGGCCTGATGGATATTCTGCAATTGATTGACCGCCTGGAAGAAGTCTTCAGCGAGGGCCGTGCTATTCCTTTGACCCATAGCGTGATTGTGGATGAGGACCGCATCTTGGATATTATTGACCAGATGCGCATCACCATCCCCGAAGAGGTCAAGAAAGCTCAACAGGTCCTAGCCCAACGCGATCGCATCCTGGCACAAGCACAGGAAGAAGCCGAGCGCACCGTGCAGCTGGCCCGTGAGCGTGCCGAGCAAATGGTACAACGTGATGCCATCGTCCAAGAAGCGCAAAAACAGGCAGAAAATATTGTGAATCAGGCCCATCTCGAAGCGGAGAATATCCGCCGCGAGGCCGATGCTTATGTCATCCAAACCTTACAACATCTAGAGGATGAGCTTAGCCGCCTGTTACGCCAGGTGCAGAATGGCATTGCCACACTGCAAAAAAGCCTGAGCGAGAAAGGATGAGCTTCGATGGCAGAAGAAGCGTTCATCGTCTCAGCAGTGCGCACTGCAATCGGCATCGGGAAGCCAAACGGGGCCCTCTATCCTCTTCAACCGGTGGAATTGGCCGCTTGGGTCATGCAGGAAGCGGTGCGTCGGGCAGGGATAGAACCAGGGCGTGTGGAGGATGTCATCTGGGGTGTGGTGACGCCGGTCGGCGATCAAGGGGCAAACTTGGCACGTCTGGGGGCGCTCAAGGCAGGGTTTCCGGTGCAGGTGCCCGCCGTCACGCTCAATCGCATGTGCGGCTCAAGTCAGCAAGCCATCCACTTCGCTGCCCAAGCCATCCTAGCGGGTGATATGGAGTTGGTATTGGCCGGTGGGACGGAAATGATGTCCCATCAGCCATTGGGCGCCGATTATCCGGCCGAATGGCCGGAGGTTGGCTATCCGCTAATTCACCAGGGCCTGAGCGCCGAGCTGATGGCCAAAAAATGGCATCTCTCGCGTCAGGAACTGGATGACTACGCCTACCAATCCCATTTGCGCGCTGCGCAAGCCATCGAAGAAGGCCGTTTTGAGGCGCAAATTCTCCCTATCCCCCTGCCAGATGGCACTCTGTTCAAGGTGGATCAGGGTGTACGTCGCCCGCCAGATCGGGAAAAGATGGCGATGTTGAAAGCGGTCTTCAAGGAGGATGGCGTGATCACGGCCGGAAATTCCAGCCAGATCAGCGATGGAGCGGCAGCATTGCTCCTGGCCTCACCAAAGGCAATCGGCCGTTACAATTTGACCCCCCTGGCACGCATCGTGGCGCGCCTGGTCGTCGGCTCTGACCCCACCCTCATGCTAGATGGCCCCATCCCTGCCACGCGCAAGGTGCTGGAACGCGCCGGGCTGAGGTTAGAAGAGATAGACGTGATCGAAATCAACGAAGCTTTCGCCAGTGTGGTGCTGGCCTGGGCGCGAGAATTCCAAGCGGATATGGAACGCGTTAACCCAAATGGCGGTGCTATTGCACATGGCCATCCCCTCGGGGCGACCGGCGCGATCCTGATGACTAAGTTGGTCTACGAATTGCATCGCCGCAAGGGGCGCTACGGCCTGCAGACAATGTGCATCGGTCACGGCATGGCTACTGCCACCATTATTGAACGGGTGTAAGATGGCTGAGGTCCTTCTTGCGCTGGGGACAAACCTGGGCGATCGTCTGGAAAACCTGCGCCGAGCACTGGATTGCCTCGCCGCAAAAGTGCAGATCGTTCGGGTATCTTCCGTTTACGAAACGCCCCCTTGGGGGTATACGGAACAACCGCCGTTCCTAAATCTGGTGCTCAGCGGCCAGACGGAGCTGGAACCGCAACCCTTGTTGGAATTCCTGAAATCTTGCGAACAAGCCCTAGGACGCTGGCCAACCTTCCGCTATGGCCCCCGCTTGATTGACCTAGATATCCTTGCTTATGAGGATCGCATCCTGGAAACCCCCACGTTGACCTTGCCTCATCCGCATCTTCACGAGCGTGCCTTTGTCTTGGTGCCCCTCCATGAAATTGCCCCGAATTGGACACATCCGCGTCTTGGGAAAAGCGTAAGCGAGCTGCTGGCCACTTGCGAGGTCGGCGGAATGCGCCGGATCGGGCAAATTTTCCTGTCACAAGTCTCTCCTTAAGTCCTGTCCTTTCCCCGTCGGAGGTCTTATGAGCGAAATCAAACCTTTACACTGGCAACCTGCACCGGGAATTGGCTACTCGGTATCCCGTCGTCCAGATGGTGGGATGAACATCGTCTTCACCCACCTGGATGATGCCACAATCGAACACTGGCGTGCCTTTGCGCTAGAACACCTGCTCGGGTCAGATCGGCGAACGCGCAATCTGTACGATCTGCGCGCGGTGAACGAGATCCCCGAAAAGGCAATCCGCACCGCGATAGAGGTCAATAACGACCCGGCTGCGCGCAATATTCGCCTGGCAGTGGTGGTAGCAAGCGAAAAAGTAGCCGAAGCGATCCGCCAGATCGCGGCATTGGCCTTTCCAGCGGCCGGTGCAGCCGTAAAACTCTTCACCGACATTGACGAGGCGGAAGCATGGCTCAGCCGCCCTCTCGATCAAATTCCCTAAAGCCGCTCCGACTTCGCTCCCAAAGCTTTGAATGGGGAAAGCGTACGTATATCATGGGCATCTTGAACATCACTCCGGATAGTTTCTCCGGGGATGGTCTGCTGCAACGTGGCGATGCCCTTAAAGCGGCCCTGGAGCAGGCACGAAGTTTCCTGGCCGCCGGCGCAGATATCCTAGACATCGGTGGAGAATCCACCCGACCCGGTTCGCAAGCAGTGAGCGCCGACGAAGAGATGAAACGCGTCCTGCCGGTCATCGAAACCTTGAGGCAGGAATTCCCGGATGCTGTGCTCTCGGTTGATACGTATAAGGCGGCGGTTGCCGAAGCCGCGTTGAAGGCTGGGGCCGATCTCGTCAACGATGTCTGGGCTTTGCGTGCCGATCCGCGCATGGCCGAGGTGGTAGCTCATTTCGGGGCTCCCCTGATCCTGATGCACAACCGCAGTCAGCCGGCCAATATCGAGGTGCGCGAACATCTCGGTAGCGCTTATCGTGCTGCAGAATATCAGAATCTGCTCGAAGAGGTGAAACGTGACCTATTGGAAAGCGTTGCCATTGCCCACCGAGCCGGTATCCCAGATGAACGCATCCTCCTCGATCCAGGCATTGGTTTCGGCAAATCGGTAGAGCAGAACCTTGAGCTAATTGACCGCCTGGGCGAATTACGGGCATTGGGCTACCCCATCCTGCTTGGCCCCTCTCGCAAATCTTTCATTGGCTACACCCTGAACCTGCCGCCCGATCAACGCCTGGAAGGCACTGCTGCGGCGATCGCTGTTGGCATTGTGCGCGGGGCGGACATCGTGCGCGTCCACGATGTCGAGGCGATGGTGCGCGTGGCGCGCATGACAGACGCGATTGTGCGAGGGAAGAGGTAGAGGGTAGACCGTAGACAGTGGACGGTCCCCCGTCTACGGTCCTCGCTCTACAGTCCATCACCCCAGCGCGAAACCGGCGACGAAGGCAACGGTCATCAGCAGAAGCAGGGCGGGCAGGATGCGCAGGATGGCCTCACGCGAGAGGATGGGGTGGCCAGCCTTGAGAAAAGAAAGCAGCAGCCCGCCCAGGCCGATCAATGCCCCGCCCAAGCCGACCAACGCAAAGGCGGGTTTCATCGTCCCGTTCGCAGCGAGGATGGGAGGCAGCAGGAAGATGGTCATGCCTGCGATGCCATGGACGATGGCAAGCAGAATGACCGGTAGACGGCCTTTGAGCGGCAGGGAACGGGTGACCACAATCGCCAAGAATCCAGCCACGACGAAGAGCAGGTACGGAGTTCGCCAGGCGGCGAGGTGCTCCCATACCAACCCCAGCGAGAGGCTGAGGGGGATGACGGTCGAGACGATAACCACCACCGGGCTTTCCAGCACTTCCAGGCCGAGGATGATGAGCAGCAGACAGGCGACCAGCAGGACGCCAAACCCGATTGTGTAGGCCAGGACGGGGATGCGTTCCAGTCCCTCGATGCCAATGGCAACCTGCCAGGCGGCCAGCAGAGCAGGGAGGAGGAGAAAGATGCGAGAGAGGATGGATGGTTTCATGGGAGGGTGAGGACGGACGGCAGACAGCAACGGCGGATGGCAAACCGCGGTCCGCCGTCCGTGGTCCGCGGTCTACAGAGAAAGCAACACCATCGAAGCCAGCATATACAGCGAGGCGTACTTGAACAGGCTGTAGTTGACCCGCTCCGAGGGACGGAAGACGGTGGCAAACGAGAGAACCAGCAGCCCAGCCGAGAGGACGGCCATCAGGCGCAGGAAGCCGGCCTGGACGCCGATCATCACGCCCGCCACGCCCATACTGGCAGCGGCAATGATGGCCGAGAGGGCAATGATGGCCCGCGTCGTCTCGAAGCCGTAGGTGGAAGGAAAGGTCGGGATGCGCGCCGCCTGATAATCGGCAAAGTAGCGCATGGAGAAGGTTAGAATGTGAGTCGGGATCCAGAACAGGATGGCCATGCTGAGCAGGATGCCAACCAGGTCTATCCGACCGGTCGCCATCACCCGCCCGGCCAGGATGGGCATGCCGCCCGAAATCCCGCCCCAGACGATGCTCCAGCAGGTGCGGCGCTTGAGCCAGATGGTGTACACGATCACGTCAAAAAACAGTCCGGCGAAGACGACCAGCCCATAGAGCGGACTCATCGCCACAGCCCAGCCCACGCCCAGCGCGGAGAGAATCAGCCCCAGGCGCAGGGCTTCGGTCGGGGAGACGCGCCCATCAGCGAGCGGACGGTGATGCGTGCGATTCATGACGGCGTCAATATCGCGGTCGTACCACATGTTGAGCACGGTCGAGCCGCTGATAGCGAGAAAGAGACTACCTGCCACGCCGAGCAACGTCAAGCCCACAGGCGCGGTATGAGCGCTGAGATACCCAGCCAGCCCGGTTGCCAGCAATAGGCCAGTTTGCAGGGTTTTGATGAGGGGGAGGTAGAGGCGGAGTTTGGACATTGGATAACAGACGACGGACGGCAGACAGCAGACGACAGATAGCAGACGGCAAAGAGCGGACGGCAGACGGCGGATGGCAGACGGCGGACAGCAGACGGCGGACGGCGGTTAGATGTTTTCGCCTTCGTTGGTCAGGTAGATTGCTTGTTCTTCGCGTACCTGTTTGCCTAACGCGTTGCGGAAGGCTTGAAGGGCGCGAGCCAGGTCGTGAGCCTTTTGGTTGGCGGTTTCCAGGATAGAGCTGTCAGAGATATATTTTCGACGTTCGATCAAACGCTGACAGGCGACTGTTTCGATCAAGGAACGAAGCGCAAGGCCAAGAAAGCGTTTCTGTTCGGAGTCGCTTTGACCGGTTGAACCTTCGGCAATGTTCAGAGCAATCGAGGTCGCAGCGCGAGTCAACTGAGATGCCAGATTGTATTGTTCGCTGGCAGCCAGCCTTTCGGCGAGATGATACATCAAGTCGACATATTCCAGCGCCATCTGCCAAACGGTCAAGTTCTCGAACTTGAAGGCTTTCATCAGGGCATCTCCTTATCGGACTTCGGACGGCGGTCTGCGGTCTGCGGTCTGTGGTCTGCGGTCTGCCGTCAATTTTATCATCTCCTGCAGCGGAACCCCACCGCCGGGCCGTAGTACATCGGCGGGGCGGAGTTGCGCACCCAGATGCGCAGGTCCATGTCGTAGGTGTTGCGCGAACCGCCATGCATCAGACGGTCGCTGAAGCCCTCCTGCGGTTGGACATCGCCTACCCACTGCCAGACGTTGCCGGCCATGTCGTAGAGGCCGTAGGGCGAGGCAGCATTGACAGTCTGAAAACCGTCGTACACCTTGCCATTATACAAGCCGACCGGCGTGGTCAGCGAGCCATAGGAGGACATGTCCTCAAAGGGGTCACGACTAGCATAGAAATTGGCGTGTTGACGGGTGATCTCATCGCCCCAGGGGTAAGCGCGGGCATCGGCAGAGCCCCGGGCGGCTTTCTCCCATTCCAGTTCGCTCGGTAACCGCCAGCCATAGTAACCGCAATAGGCCCAGGCGCCGAACCAGGAGACATTGGTCATCGGGTGGTTCTCCCAGCGCGGCTTGACGACGAAGGTTTGCCCATCGAAGGTGAAACGCGAGGCTGGGTCATGGAGCGGAACCAGTGGGTAGTTGCCGGGATCGATGCGGATTTCGTGTTTCTTGCCGTGGAACGGGTCGCCGGGGTAAAAGGCAACGGCGTAATCGCCCTGGATGAGAACCTTCCCCTCTCCCATGGCAGCGTTGAGAAAAGCCACGTATTGTGCGACCGTGACCGGCGTCACCATGATCTCGTAGTCGTAGGGGATCTCGACGGGTTCGGCCTCCTGCCCGTGGTAGAAGGGGCCAGCCGGGACGCGCGCCCAGGCCGAAGGGTCCACGCCCGTGTCGTAGACGGGAATAGGCGGGTCGAGGTCCACAGGAGCGCAGGCGGCCAGGAGGACGAGGAGCAGGCCAAGGGTCAGAACGATGCGCTTCATGGCGACACCTCCTCAGCGAGTTCTTGAGAGGCTTCTTCCATCCAGCGACCTTTCTTCTTGAACAAGTCGGCCAGCCGCCAAACCATGACCATCGCCAGGATGACCAGCAACATCCCCAAGCCGAAATCCATCAGCAGCATGAGGGTGTTGACCAGCGGCTGCTGGGAGGCCTCGTCAATGAACAGGCGCTTCGTTTCGAAGATGGTGACCGAGGCGAAGGCCAGGTCAGAGAAGATGATGATCACCCAGCCATAAAGTTGACGGATTTTCCCTTTCAGGCCGATGATGTCGCCATAGTAGAGCAGGATGATGGTGGCGATAATGGCCGAAAGCACGTGCCAGTGGCCGGTCAGTTCGATGCGTTCCTCGCGGTGTGGCCACAGGCGGAAGATTTCATCCAGGCGCACGGCGTAAAAGATGCCGATGCCGCTGACGGTGAAGTTCATGAAGACCATCTGCCAGAGCGGGCCGAAGCGCAGCGGATCACGCAGGAGCGCCTTGAACTTCTGCCAAGCGGAGGGCTTGGCAAGGCCCGCAACCCCCTCGCGGATGAGTTTATCCCAGCCGTAGATGACCAGCATCAGCGCGCCGAGCATGGCCGGCGTCGCGCCGACGTAGATGATCAGATGGGCAATCGGCTCCAGCGGCGTCACCACACCCCAGACGCCCAAGTTGAGGATGACCGTGCCGAAGATGATGAGCGGCATAGCGATCTTGTGCAGGATACCCTTGAAGCCCAGCCAGCGACCAATGATGAGGGTGATCATGATGGCAAGCAGAGCCAGCATGATGTGCAAGTGGCCAATGATCGAATATTGCATGGTCGTCTTTTCCGGCAGGCGGATGATGTTCTCGGCCAGAAAGACCTCGAAGCCGTTGCCGAAGTACGAACCGGGCACCGCGCCGAAGAGTGCCGAAAGGACCGTCGTCAGCGCAGTGGCGAAGAAAGCGGCGCGCTCCATGTCCACGTGGCCTTTGCCATCCTTGCCGCCGGGGAGCAGATAGTCTTTCTCCCAGGGCCAGAGGGCAATGGTGAGCAGGACACCGGCGAAGAAGATGAGCGAGAGACCGGTGATATACAGGCCGTGGAAGACCCACTCATGCCCCCAGTAGGCAAAGAGCAGGCCGAAAATCATCGCCAGCAGGTAGCCAACCGTGATGAGCACGCGCACCGCCTTGCGGTAGAACTCGCCCATCCCCAGCAGGCTGGTGATCATGTAGACCTCAATGGCGACGACGGCCATGGCAATCGAGTGATACAGGATGATGATGCGCCCCTCGCGCTCGGCTGGTCGCAAGTCCATGTGCAAAGCGCGAACAATCACCTCGCGCACGCCCATCTCGGCCATCGGGCCGGAGAGCATGCCGAAGAGCGCCGTCACCAGCGCAATCATGGCAATAGCGACCAAGATAAGGCCTTTCGTGGTGCCAAAGAGATAGTTGAAGCGGGATTTGAGGAACTGCATGGAGCCTCCTTTGTAGACTGCGGACGACAGACGGCAGACTGCAATCGGTCATCCGCGGTCCGCCGTCC
>JBKBPX010000013.1:0-30678 GCA_046292855.1 Anaerolineales bacterium | reverse complement strand
GTAGCAAGTATCAGCATCCGAGACGGATGCGCTCCCAGGTGGGCAGCTGCCTAAAGCCAGATACACAAAATCAAAAATGGACGAAGCACTAGATTTTCGAGTGGAGAAGGCCTGGTTGGTGCTGAATCGGGTGCCGGATGGGAGGGTGCCATCACATCTGCAGGCTGAAATCGAAAAGATCGGCGCTCTGTTGCTGGGAAGCATTCCCAATGATGAGCAATTGCTGGCTTTGAAGATAAACCGGCGAACTTTGACCGGCCTGGAGGAGGCTGTGCCATCCCAGCGTGCTCTCATGGTCATGTTAGAAAGCATTCTCTGATGATGCTACCGCTTGCTTGCTACGCTAATGGTGTTTGGTGAAAGAGTTCTGAGCTCTTCACGCAGGGAGGCGATGATGATGGAATTGTATCCTTCTTCCCCGATCCGGCGTAGCTGTTCTTTTTTGTGTGCCAGTTCTGCGCATAGCTGGTAAAAGCGCACGGTCTGTTTGAATTTTCCCTGCGTCAGCGCGCGCCAACGTGCTCTCACCTGGGCCCGAGAGGAGATAGCAGTATTGTATTGATCGGGGGAAAGCACTCCCATATTTAATTCTTCTTTCAAGTTTTCGCGCAAAAGGCGCTGCTCGCTGCGGATGAGCGCCAAGATCAGGATAAACATGGCAAGCCAGCCAAACCAGTCGAGCGGGAGGACAAGTAGGCCGATTCCCAGCAGCACCATGGCGTTATGAAAGGCATGGCTAAATATAGCAAGGGCGAAGCCCCCCAAGCTAGCTACCAGGCGCCGGGATGGGGAGCGGTTCAGACGTGCCCAGGCTAACCCCATGCCGCTAAAGGCGGTATAAAAAGCATGTTGCCAACCGACCAGGATGATACGCACAAAAGCCAGACTCCATAGTCCTTCCCAGCCGTCCTCCTGGTAGCCGAGAGCGTATATGTAGTAAAAGTTTTCCGTCGCTCCGAATCCCAATCCGACCATGCCGCCGTAAACGGCGCCATCCAGAAGTGAGTCGAATTCCTTGCGGAAGCCGAGAAACAGGATCAGAAGAGCCATCCCTTTAAGACTCTCTTCGATAATAGGGGCCACAAACACACCAATGCTCAATTCGGCGAATGCCTCCGATGCCGTAAGCAGAGAGATGCCTTCACCGATGAAGGTGTTGATCACAAAGGCCATCCCCGCTGCAATGATCGCTCCCCAAAGAAAAGCAGAGGCCAGGAGCACTTTTGGCTCTTTTTCATAGCGATCGAGCCAGTTCACATAAAGGGCGAACCCGATCATCGGCACCAGGCCAAGGCAGCAGGAAATAAGCACGGGCACAGGCATTTTCCTCCATAGCTGGATAATTGTGGCGATTCGGCACTCTCAACTTTTGAAGAACCCAGGAGCACATGCACTTACGGCCTGTCATTCCTTTGATGAATCCGAGCACAAGGCTCGCAAGAAGGGCGACTATTGCTCCTGCTTTGCTTCCAATCATGAACCCTTTTTACTTCAGGCCCTCCATTTATCAGTGCTCCTATGATTGTTTACAATTTGGGAAAATCCGTTTTTGAGGGCTGTTGGTCAGCCATCGTGATGCAATGCTCAGATATGAATTTGTAACTCCAGACGGCGGACAGCAGACTGTTCCCCATGAGCAGCACCGCCTCATCATTGGTATTTTGAGTATTACGATTTCCAAGTGTGTTAAACGCCCTAGGGTGTGGGGACAATGGCGACATAGCGCCTAGGTACTATCGCCACACCGGCTAACACAGTTACACTGCCGAGTTCGGGCTGTACTTTTACAATGCGAGATAGCGCGATCTTAGCGTTGGCCGCTTCATCACCGCCGATCCGCCACCGGACAACTCCTTCCAGTCCGGTAGCGCCAATCGCTATGAGACTATAAGACTATGAGACTACGTGACTATTTGACTATTTGACTATTTGACTATTTGACTATAAGCCTTATACCCAATAATACCCATCCTGTGCCAGGAGGCGATTGGCCGCCTCAGGCCCTTCACTGCCCGGTGGATAGAAAGCCAAGGGCGGTTTCCCTTTCTGTTCCCAGCTTTCCAGAATAGGCTCCATCAGTGCCCAGGCCATTTCCACCTCATCGGCTCGGGTGAAGAGAGAAGCATCCCCCTGGATCACATCCAGGAGTAATCGTTCATAGGCTTCGGGGATGGCGCTGGCGCCAAAGGCCTCGGCGTAGTGGAATTCCATATCCACCGAACGCGTCTCGGCGAGGGTATCCGGAGCTTTCGCTTCAAAACGCAAGTGCACTCCCTCGTCAGGCTGGATGTACAAGATGAGCAGGTTGGGGGCCATCTTTTTGCCCGCTGGCAAGGGAAACATGGCGAGGGGTGGCTCTTTGAATTGGATGACGATGCGGCTTTGCTTTTTGGCCAGCTTCTTGCCGGAGCGTAGGTAGAAAGGCACGCCCTGCCAGCGCCAGTTGTTGATGAAGAGGCGCAGCGCGGCATAAGTAGGAGTGGTGGAATGGGGGGCTATATCTGGTTCTTGGAGGTAGCCATGATATTGAGCGCGCACGGTGTAACGGGCGATCTCCTCCTCGCTCATCTGGGGGATAGCGCTGAGCACCTTCACTTTCTCATTGCGCAGGGCTTCGGCGCTGAAAGAAGCTGGCGGCTCCATGGCCACCAGGGTGAGCAATTGTAGCAGATGGTTTTGGAACATATCCCGCAGCACCCCCACCCCATCGTAATAGCGTCCGCGATGTTCCACGCCCACCTCCTCGGCCACGGTGATTTGCACCGAGGCAATATAATTGCGATTCCACAGCGGCTCAAAGATCGTATTGGCAAAGCGCAGGAAGAGAATGTTCTGTACCGTCTCCTTGCCCAGGTAGTGATCGATGCGGTAGATTTGAGATTCCTTCAGAGCACGGTGGATTTGCTGATTGAGCATGCGGGCAGAGGCGAGATCGGTGCCGAAAGGCTTCTCGATCACCACCCTTCGCCAGCCGCTCTCCTCCGCCAGTTGTCCGGTCAGGCCGAGCAGGTCAATGACACTGGAGAACAGGTTTGGCGGGATGGCCAGGTAGTACAAGCGATTACCGCCGTCCTTCTCTAGGGCGCGCAGGGCTTCGTGGAGATGCTTGAAGTCTGCCAAGTCGGTATAGCGTCCCTGGATATAGTGCAGGCGCTCGGCAAAGAGCCGCCATTCCTCCTCGCTAAAGGGATATGAGGCGAATTGGTCCACGGCCCGACGAAGATGGGCGCGGAAAGTCTCATCGGTATACGGCGTGGCCCCGAAGCCGACCAGGTTCAATTGGCGAGGGGTTTTGCGCTTCAGGAAGAGATGAAAAAGGGAGGGCACCAGTTTCCGCTGGGTAAGATCACCTGAAGCGCCAAAGATGATCAGTGTTGTCGGCAGGTGCGATTTAGGCATGGGGGGCCTCCTCCTGATGTTTGACGGCATGACCGCCGAATTGATTGCGCAGCGCGGCCAGCAAGCGGGCGGCGAAATTCTCCTCATCGCGACTGACAAAGCGCATTTGCAGCGCCAACGTGATCACTGGCGCCGGCACGTCGAGATCAATAGACTCGAAGACTGTCCAGCGTCCCTCACCGGAATCGGCGACCCACGGCTTGATGGAACTGAGATCGGCATCTTCGGCCAGGGCACGCGCAGCCAAATCAAGCAGCCAGGAGCGCACCACACTGCCATAGCGCCAGATTTCGGCGATCTGGTGCAGCTCTAGCCCGAATTCCTCTTTGGCCTTGAGAATGGCGAAGCCCTCTGCCATGGCTTGCATCATGCCGTATTCAATCCCGTTGTGTACCATTTTGACGAAGTGCCCGGCGCCTGCCGGCCCCACATGACCCCAGCCGCGATCGCGGGCGGGGGCTAGGGCCTCGAAGAGCGGACGCAGGTAGCTTACCGTCTCCGCATCGCCGCCGATCATCAGGCTATAGCCTTCGCTCAGGCCCCAGATGCCGCCGCTGGTGCCGCAATCCACAAAGCGTAGACCGTGCCTCTGAACCTCTGCAGCGCGGCGGATGGTATCTTTGTAATTCGAGTTCCCACCATCCACGATAATATCGCCTGCTTGCAGGAGGCCGATCAACTGTTGGATGATCGCTTCGGTTGCTTCGCCGGCCGGCACCATGCACCAGGCAATGCGCGGCAGAGAGAGCTTGCTCAGGGCTTCCTCCAGGGAAAAGGCGCCCTCGATCCCTTGTTGGATGGCTTGTTGCACCGTGGCTGCACTGCGCGCATAGCCGATCACGCGGTGGCCGCCGCGCTTCAAGCGCAGAGCCATGTTCATTCCCATTTTTCCCAGGCCGATCATCACCAATTCCATAAGATGCTCCTCGTGAATATGAAATGACTCTACTGCAAAAACTTGTTTACCACAGAGTTAAGCAATGAAGAAGCTCTGTGTGCTCTGTGGTGAGTTTTTGTGAGATGGGATCTCTCCCCTTTTTGGGGTGGATTATACCGCGTCCTGGAGTACCAATCGTGCCAGCGCCTCTGCCGGATGTAACACGTTTCGTCCGCTCCCTTGCTCGATTTGCTGACGGCAGCTGAAGCCGGAAGCGACAATCCAGGTCGCCGGCGTCGCCTGGCGGATAGCAGGGAGCAGCCTCTCTTCGGCGATAAGTTGGGAGATTTCGTAATGTTCCGCTTCGTAGCCGAAGGCGCCGGCCATCCCACAGCAACCGCTGGGGATTTCCTCCACGTTTGCCCCCGTCCAACGCAGGACTTGAAGCAGTTCCTTGCTGCCGACCAATGCTTTTTCGTGGCAGTGTACGTGCACCAGCATGTGAGGAGGTTCTTCTGCCCTCAAGAGCGCCGCGTCCAGCCTGCCGCTTTCCACCTGGCGCGCCAGGAACTCCTCCAGCAAAAGGGTCTGTTGTGCCACTTTTTGCCGGGTATTATCGCCTGGGAGCAGATCGCGGTATTCATCCCGAATTGTCAACAGGCAGGAAGGCTCGATCCCGATGATAGGGATCCCTTGAGCGGCGAGCGGTGCCAGTGCATCCACCATCGCGCGCGCCGCCTTGCGCGCCTCGTCCAGCAATCCTTTTGAAATCAAGGTACGCCCGCAGCAAGGATGTTTCGGCAGGAGTACCTCGTAGCCCAATCGCTCCAGCAATTGCACCAACGCCTGCCCTGCGCTGACGTGAAAGTGATCGTGGAAAGTATCGGTGAAGATGGCCACCTTTCCCCGTTTGCCATTCCCCAATGGAGCGCGATTGACCATGCTTGCCCGCCAGGTCTTCCGCGCCAGTTTGGGCAGTTGACGGTGGGATGAGATGCCTAGCAGGCGTTCTCCTAGGACGCCGGTTTGCTTCCATCCGCTGACCCAATTGAGGAGCGGCGCCAGCGGCGTTCCCCAATCGGCCAAACGTGGCAGATAGGCGAAAAAGCGTGCCCGTAGCGGCACTCCGTGTTTCTCGTAATGCTGTGCCAGGTACTCATACTTGATCTTGGCCATATCCACTCCCGAAGGGCACTCGGCTTTGCACCCTTTGCACTCCAGGCACAGGTCAAGCGCCTCGTAGACAGCCTGCTCCACCTGCGGACGCGCAGCCGAGGGGAAGCGCTCCGGCGCAAGGGTGAGCAAAGCGCGCAGCAGGTTCGCACGGCCGCGCGTCGCATGCATCTCCTCGCGCCTCGCCTGGAAGGATGGGCACATCGTCCCGTTGCTCTTGCGACACACTCCCGCGCCGTTACATTGCTCCACCGCTCCATTGAAGCCGAATTCCAGCGTAAAGTCCAGATGGCTCTCCACTTTGCGGCTTTGGTAGCCTGCTCCATAGCGCAGGAATTCGGTCATATCCGGCGCATCCACGATTTTCCCTGGATTGAGCAACCCTTGCGGGTCGAAAATGCGCTTCAGCTGGCGAAATGCCTGATAGAGTTCCTTCCCGAACAAGCGCTCGTTCCACACCGAACGCGAAAGCCCATCGCCATGCTCACCGCTCATTGCGCCTCCCAGGCGGATGACCACCTCCAGCACTTCCTCGGCGATGTGGCGCATCGTTTGCACCCCTTCCACCGTTTTCAGGTTTAGCGAAGGGCGAATGTGCAGGCAGCCGGCCGAGGCGTGGGCATAGTAGGCCGAAGAGACACCATAATGACCGAAAATCCGTTCCACCTCCCGCACGTATTCGCCTAGCCGTTCGACGGGCACGGCCACATCCTCCATGAAGGAGAGTGGCTTGGTATCGCCGCGCACCGACATTAATAACCCCAACCCCACCTTGCGCACTCCCCAAACATCTGCCTGTTCCTGCGGTGTAATGGCACGCACGAAGGCCTGGGCCACCCCGGCCTGACGCAGACGCGCTTCCAGTGCTTCGATTTGGGCCTTCACCGCCTTTTCCGTCTCTCCGCTGAATTCCACCACCAACACCGCTCCCGGCTCTCCCTGTACCCAGTGGAGCATTCGGGCATAGGCTGGCACCGCGCGCGTTGCCCGCAGCATGACGTCGTCCATCAGCTCCACCGCTGTGGGGTGGCTCTCCAGGATGAAAGGCGTGGTATCGGCGGCTTCAGCCACACTGCGGAAATGGACTACGCATAGTCCACTGTGCTTCGGCAGCGGCACCAGCCGGAAGGTCGCCTCTAGCACCACTGCCAGGGTCCCTTCTGATCCCGCCAGCAATTTAGCGAGGTTTTGCCCACCTAAGGGATAAGGCTTCTCATCGGCAGGCCAGCCGCTGGGGCGCGTCGGAGTAAATCCATGAGGGGGGAGCAGATAGTTCAGCGAATAGCCCGAAGCGCGTCGCCAGGTGCGCGGGTAGCGTGTGCGGATAGTTTCGGCATACTTCTCCAGAAGGGCCTTCACCTCACGGTAAATTTTCCCTTCCAGCCCTGGCCGTTGCGCCCGTCTTTCCCACTCTTCTGCGCTCACCTCTTCGAATCGCGTGCGCGTTCCATCGGCCAAGAGCACATCTGCCCAAATCACCTGATCTGCCGTCATCCCGTGAAGGAGCGAGTGTGCCCCCGTTGAGTTGTTGTTCAGCATTCCGCCCAAGGTGGCGCGATCAGAGGAGGCCGGCTCACTGCCGTAGGTCAGCCCATGGCGCCGCGCTGCTGTCATCAGTGCATCACAGACCACCCCCGGCTCCACCTGTGCCCACCCCCCCTCGGCGTTGATTTCCAGGATGCGGTTTAGGTGGCGCGAAAAATCAATCACCAGCGCCTCGCCCACCGCCTGCCCGGCCAGGCTTGTCCCTGCGCCGCGTGCCAGGATAGGCACCCCGTAGCGATTGGCCGCTTCCAGCGCCGCCTGCACCTCTTCCACGTGGCGCGGCACCACCACCCCAATTGGCAAAATCTGGTAAGCGCTGGCATCTGTGCTATAAAGCAAACGGCTGGCCCAATCAAAGCGCACATCCTGCACGCGATGGCGCAGTTCGTCCTCCAGTGCACGCATTTTCTCGCTCATCATGCCTCCAGAAAATGAGAAATTTCCCAGGCTGCAATGGCAAAAGCCACCTCCACGTTCAGGGAGCGTTTCCGTCCCCGCATCGGGATTGACACGATTTCGTCACATAGCTCCAGCACCCCGGCATCTATTCCCCCGATCTCGTTGCCTAGGATCAGGACAATCGAAGCCGCCTGCCCCCGTAGCATTTCACCCGTCCCTGAGCCGATCCCACCCGTCGCCTGGCTGCCATAGCGGATCGGGAGGGACACGTGGCGTGGCTGCCCGTCCCAAGCTGCTGCGGCCCCGTAGCCTGTGAGCACCTCCCCAATTGGGCGTGCTCCTTCTCCCTCCTCGAGCGCCCATAAGCGAGCGCCTTGTGTCTTTAATTGAGCGGCTAAGCGCACAGCGTTCGGCGCATATTCCCATTCCAAGCTCTCATCTGCTCCCAGCGCAGTCTTGTGAATTCCGGGATGGGGAGGGGTGGGCGTAATCCCACACAGATAGAGCTTACGCGCTCCCAGCCCATCGGCGGTGCGGAAGATGGCTCCCACGTTCCAGGCCGAGCGGATGTTATCCAGCATGACGGCGAAAGACAACTTTTGTGACGGGCTTTCTGGAAAACCCTCTGGCTTCCAGCGGCGTTCGGCAGCGACACGTGTTTCCCCCAAGCATCGTGGGCAGCGTTCTCCGCCGCTTTCCAGCGGTGGGCGCGGATAGCGTAACCCGCAACTGGGGTTGAGACACTCGCGAAATTCAATGTTTGCCCGCTTCATCGAGTATCACTTCCAGCCAGTAATTTTTCTGCATGGGCAGCAACCCGCCTTGCAGTTTCCCCTCGGGTGGGAAGGCGGCGAATTGATTGTCAATCCAAATTGCCAATCCCAGTGGTGGGCGCGGCGCGAAGGGCACCATGAAGATCTCATGCTCATCTATGGAAAAACACACCGCATTCTCCTGCCATGTTAGCGCGTAGGTATGCCATTCGGTCACATCGCAGGTCACGGTTTGAGAAGCATCCAGAATATACTTTGCCAGCCATTGGCGCGCTTTGGCTGGAGAGAAGGGATAGAGCGCAGCTGCCCAGAGCAGGCCGGGATGGAAATTTGAGCGGAACACCTGTGCCAGGAAGCCATTGGCCGGCTGGTCATCGCGAAAGGAAAGGTAATTTTCTGGCGAAGCGTGGAAAAACCAGGCGGCCTGGGGCAGCGCAGGCCAATGGAGCGGATGCCCTCCGAATCCCAGCGAAACCCCAAAAGGATCATTCCACAATCCGAACCCCCAGGTGCCGGGAATTTCCGCATGGGAAGCGCGTGCCTTCACCGCCAAGGAGAAGGGAGGCCGGTGGGGGAAGTCCTTTCGCCGCAGGGAGCGATAGTCATCCACCTGCGCGAGGTGATAGGCTCGCCCGCTACCGGCATGGATCTCCAATTGCCAGTGATTCGAATCGAGGAAGATAACTTTTCCCTGGCCTTTCGTTTGCGGAATCATCTTTGAAGTGTGCTATACTTTGAACATACGGCGCGCCTGATCTCGGTTGCTTTTTGCTTACCGATGATCTCAATATTATCATGAGTTTGCGACCTTCTATTCATGAATCTACTGCAAAGGCCCACCGCCGAAGACACCACCGAGAGCATGGAGTGTTTCATCGTACCACCTTCGCATACCCTACGGACTCAGGGGTAAAACAACCTTTTGCAGCAGAATCGTCCATGAGTCTACTACAAAAACTCATCGCCGTAGAATGCCTAGAGCAAGGAGCATGGATTTATGTTGCCCGAACCTGCGTCTCAACCTTCTGATACCACCTCTATTGACTTGCGTGTTGAACTGGAAGAAACTGAACGCGCCCTCCGTGAAATTTCTCTCCTGATTGAACAGAGTCAGGTGGAGGTAGCGAAGTTGAGCCAGCGCAACGCAACCATCACAGCCCATCTGCAGCAGATGGGGGATACAACACCCCTCAACGAGTGGCGTATGGCTTACCAATCAGCGCTGGAAGCACAACAGCGCCTTTTTGTCATGCGTGGTCAGTTGGAAAAACTTCAGAGTGACAAAACCCATTTGGAGCGCTATCGCGATTTATTACGATATGTGCTGGAGAACCAGGAGAAGCATCGCGTCACAGCCGAATCTTCTTCTGCAAGCGCGGATTTGCAAGTGTTGGTCAATGCGTTGGAAGCGGAGCGTCAGCGGCTTTCACGGCAAATGCATGATGGGCCGGCCCAGGCGCTTTCTAACTTTATCCTTCAAGCCGAAATCGCTATGCGCTTGATGGACGTAGACCCTGAACAAGCGAGGCAAGAACTGCTCAATCTTAAAGTCTCTGCGATGAGCACGTTCCAAAAGGTGCGCAATTTTATCTTTGAGCTGCGCCCCATGATGCTCGATGACCTCGGCCTGGTGCCGACTGTCCGTCGCTATGCGGAAACGCTCAAAGAGCAACATGGAATAGAAGTAAACATTGTCGTCAGCGGTGCGGAGCAGCGCTTTGGGAACTATCTGGAAGTCCTGATCTTCCGTGCCATTCAGGAGTTGCTTGGAAACGCGGCGCAGCACAGTCAGGCTACACAGGTAAAGGCCGCGATAGATTTTTCGCCTCAACTGATCCGCGTGACGGTTGATGACAACGGCAAGGGATTTGATCCGAAGCAGGCCATGCAAGGAAGCGGCTTGGGGTTGAAGTTGCTGCGCGAGCGGGTCGAACAAAGCGGAGGCCGTTTTGAAGTGGACAGCGCACCCGGCAAAGGCACGCGGATCCATTTTGAAATCCCCATTCCAGTAGAAAGCGTCGGCCAGGCACTTTAACCCCCCAAAAAAAGCCAGCGTTGCAATTTCGTCACATTTTTCTAGCTTACAAGTTTGAGAGGTGCGTTGCTCTTGACTTTTCCCGCCTATTTAGTACAATAGAAAGCGAACCAGGGTATCCTGGTATATCCTATACCCGGAAAGGAGGTGAAAAGCCATGTTATTCGCCCCGAAGGAAAAGGGCCAGGGTCTGGTCGAGTATGCGTTGATTCTCGTTTTGGTAGCCATTGTCGTGATTGCTGTTTTGACGTTCCTCGGCCCGATCATCGGCAACGTCTTCAGCAAGATCAACAACACTCTCGGCAAGTAGCTCGGCCTCTCCAAGCGCAAAGCAGGGTTCCACCGTGGAACCCTGCTTTTGTTACGGGGGATATAATTCCTCTCCCTGCGGCCATTGTTGACTCTACTGCAAAAAGGCTTGTTTACCACAGAGTACGGAAAGTTAGGCAATGAAGAAGCTCTGTGCGCTCTGTGTGCTCTGTGGTGAGTTTTTGCAGTGGACTCATTGTTGCCATTGCCATTCTGACGTTTCTCAGCCTGAGCGTAAGCGGTGCTTTGTCCATTTTTGGTTTTGTGCATCTGGCCTTAGGCGGCTACGCAGCCGGGAACGCATCCTTCAGGAAGGCACTGACGACAACTCTTGCGTGCACACAGTTTGACTTTAAAAGGTTTACAGAGCTGTGAATTCGTGTTAAACTTGCCCCATCAAAATCCGAGCGCTCCGCGAGCAAAGAAGGAGCGCTTTTTGGTGCAGTCATGCGATCGGTTTTTTGGGATTACACCACAAACAAACTTCATTTGATTGATCAGCGTCATCTGCCGGCGCATTTTCAAATCCTGGCTTACGATGATTATCGCCAGGTTGCGCAGGCGATTCGGGAGATGGTTGTGCGTGGCGCACCGGCCATCGGCGCAACTGCCGGGTTTGGGATGGCACTCGCCGCCTTGCAATCCAGGGCAAAAGAGAGGAGGGAATTTCTTGATGACCTCGCTCAGGCGGCAGAGGTGCTAAAATCGGCACGCCCGACTGCGGTGAACCTTGCTTGGGCAGTCCACCGCATTTTGCGCCTGCTCGATCAATCCGATGCGTCTGTGGATAGGCTGCGCGAGCTGGCACTAGAAGAAGCGCAGCGCATCGCCGATGAAGATGTGGAGGTCAATCGCCGCATGGCCGAACACGGCGCCACTTTGATCAATGATGGCGATACGATCATTCACCACTGCAACACCGGCGCATTGGCAACCGTAGATTGGGGCACAGCGCTGGGGGTGATTCGCATGGCGCATGAGCAAGGGAAACGAATCCATGTCCTGGTGGATGAAACACGCCCGCGCCTACAAGGAGCCCGCCTGACAGCCTGGGAACTGGAACAATACGGCATTCCTTATGAGATCATTACCGATAGTGCAGCCGGCTTTTTCCTGCAGCGCGGCGAAGTGCAAAAGGTGTTCTTCGGCGCCGATCGAGTAACGGCCAATGGCGATGTGGCGAATAAAATCGGCACCTATATGCTGGCCCTGGCGGCATTCGAGAATGGCGTCCCTGCCTATTCGGTAGTCCCAACTTCGACCATTGACCTTTCGCTCAAACGCGGCGAAGAAATCCCCATCGAAATCCGTTCGGAAATTGAAGTGCTGGGGTTGCAGTTCCAAGGGGAGCCGATTGCTCCCAAGAATGCGAAAGCGCGCAACCCGGCTTTCGATGTGACCCCGGCGCGTTTGATCACGGCCATTATCACCGAAAATGGCATCGTTTATCCGCCTTTTGAGCAGAACCTGCCGCGCCTAGTAACGCGCTGATCTTTTGCCCGGGAGCGAGACCTATGGATATTTTGCTGACCGGCTCGATCGCTTATGACTATCTGATGACCTTTCCAGGCCACTTCAAGGAGCAGATTCTCCCGGAACGGCTGGAATCCATTAGCCTTTCCTTTTTGGTGGATTCGATGACGCGTCAGCGGGGGGGAGTGGCGCCGAATATTGCCTATAACATGGCTTTGCTGGGGAAGCGCTCAAGGCTGATGGCGACGGTTGGGGAAGATTTTGCGGAGTATCGTGCCTGGTTGGAAGAAAAAGGCATTGATACTTCGCTGGTTAAAGAGATCCCTGGCTGTTTCACTGCTTCTTTCTTCGCAACTACCGATCGCGCCAATGCTCAAATTGCCAGTTTCTACCCCGGCGCTATGACCTTTGCTGCAACGCAATCCATCAAGGAAGTTTCACCACGCCCAGATATGGTGGTCATTTCGCCGAATGCGCCGGAGGCAATGAAAAACTTTGCCGCCGAGTGCCGCGAATTGAACATCCCTTATCTTTATGATCCCAGTCAGCAGGTGCTGCGTTTGGAAGGGCACGAATTGGCGCGTGATATGGAAGGAGCGAGTTTCCTTTTTGTCAACGATTACGAATTTGGGCTGATTTCCCGTAAAACCGGCTGGGACCTAAAGCAGATGCTACGCCACGTTGAAGTAGTAGTGGTCACGCGTGGAAGAGAAGGCGCCAGTGTCTATATTGCAAATGAGGAATACTTTATCCCCGCTGTGCCAGAGCGCCGTGTTGTGGATCCTACCGGTGTCGGTGATGCCTTTCGGGGCGGTTTCTTGACCGCTTATAGCTACGGGCTAGATTGGGAACTCTGCGGCAAAGTGGGTGCCCTGGCGGCTGTATATTGCCTGGAACATCAGGGTACACAAAATCATTTTTATACCCCTGAAGAATTTGTTGCTCGCTTTCGCCAACATTTTGATGATGGCGGAAAACTGAATGTCCTCCTGCAAAACTCGCAAGTGAAGATCAACTCAACATCCCTCACAGCATAGGAGTAAGATGACCCAGCATTACGATATAAAAGATATTCATCTGGCCGAAGGAGGCCGTCGGCGCATTGAGTGGGCCGAGCGGGAAATGCCGGTCCTGCGCCAAATTCGTGAACGCTTTGGGCGCGAGAAGCCGCTTAAGGGCATTCGCATCTCGGCCTGTCTACACGTGACCACCGAGACTGCCAACCTGATGCGCACGCTGCAGGAAGGCGGTGCGGATGTGGTCCTTACGGCTTCCAACCCCCTCTCAACACAAGATGACGTGGCGGCAGCGTTGGTGCAGTATTGGGAAATCCCGGTGTTTGCCATCAAGGGCGAAGATCACGTTACCTACTATCGGCATATTGCCGCTGCGCTTGACCACCAGCCTCACCTGACCATGGATGATGGCGCCGACCTGGTCTCTACGCTGCACAAGGAACGGCGCGAGCTGCTCCCCAAGGTCATTGGTGGCACGGAAGAGACAACCACCGGCGTGATCCGCCTGCGCGCTATGGCTGCTGATGGGATGCTCTCCTTCCCCATCATCGCCGTGAATGATGCCATGACCAAGCATTTCTTTGATAATCGCTATGGGACTGGCCAATCTACCATTGACGGCATCATTCGGGCAACCAACGTTCTCCTGGCCGGCAAGCGTTTTGTGGTGGCGGGATATGGCTGGTGTGGTCGGGGCCTAGCCATGCGGGCGCGCGGCATGGGCGCCATCGTGATCGTCACCGAAGTGGACCCGCTCAAGGCTTTGGAAGCTGTGATGGATGGGTACGAAGTGATGCCGATGAGCGAGGCCGCCCGCATCGGAGATATTTTCTGCACCGTTACCGGCGATATTAATGTGATTGACCGCCAGCATTTTGAGGTGATGAAAGATGGGGCTATCCTGGCCAATTCTGGGCACTTCAATGTGGAAATCAACATCCCGGCTCTGGAGGCGATGGCGGTGGAGAAGAAGCTAGTGCGTCCCTTTGTTGAGCAGTACGTGCTTGCTGATGGGAGGCGCATTAACTTGCTCGGCGAAGGACGCCTGATCAACCTGGCGGCTGCTGAAGGTCATCCGGCTTCGGTGATGGACATGTCCTTTGCCAACCAGGCGCTTTCGGCAGAATATATGGTCAAATACGGCCAAAAGCTGGAAAAGCGCGTCTATCCTGTGCCTGAAGAAATTGACAAAGAAATTGCCCGCCTGAAGCTGCGCGCAATGGGCATCGAGATTGATACCCTGACCGAAGAGCAGCTCCGTTATCTCTCTTCCTGGGAAGAAGGAACCTAGGAAATCCTTAATAGCTCGCGGCGCAGAAAATCCAGTCCCATATTGACCGCCCAGCGCGCCAGGTTTTGGGGATGCCCCCCGTAGGTGAGATGTCGCTGGGCTAGTCCGGATGGCGTTTTGACGATGATTTCAATATGGGGTATGTTCTCTTGCCATGCAGAAACGGCCAATCCGGCTTTTGCGCCGCAGGAATTGCAGAGTTTCTCCAAGGCCTGGGCCAATGCTTCTCCCTGCACTGTGTCCGTTTCTTCCACCTTGAGGAGTGCCGGAAGGGGAGACCGGTGGAGGCGTCTGGTCAGTGCACCCTCCAAGCCATGTTCCAGCGCTCCCACCGGCAGGCCGAGCCGCGCCGCCAGGCCAAAGGTTACCTCCTCGAGCGTTTCCTGGTCTGCACCAAAGATGGCCTTCCCTAGGCGAGCGCGCAGCTCCGATTCGATTGGAGCGATCATCTGGTCAGCTTCTGCTTCGCTTTGGGCTTTGGCCGTGATACGAATATCCACGATTCCGGAATGGGCTGCCAGCCCAACGGTCGGGTTGCTCAACTTCTCTAGGTCGCCAATCTGCTCATCAATCATTGCTTCGCCGAGGCCGGCTGTGTGGAGAGTGCGCACCTTGATCAAAGTATCAAGATGGAAGCGTTGCTGGAGATAGGGGATGACAGCATGATGGAGCAAATACTCCATCTCCCGCGGCACACCGGGCAGAGAGATAATTGCGTGTAAGTTCCCCTGTTCGTCTTGCGTTTCGACGATGAAGGCCGGCGCTGTCCCAACCGGATTGCTCAGCGGGATGGCGCCTTTGGGAATATAGGCCTGGCGCTTCTGGTTTTCGCCAGCTACTCGGCCATAAGCCGCCACTCGCGCCACGATCTCCTCCCAGAGTTTCGGATGGAATTCGGTTGTCACTCCGACGGCTAGCGCCACTGCTTCACGCGTCGGATCGTCTACAGTTGGCCCCAGACCGCCGGTTGTGATGAGAATATCAGCACGGGATAATGCTTCTTGCAAGGCGGCGGCGATGCGCTGAACGTTATCCCCGATCGTCATGGTCCGATAAAGGTCAATCCCCAGGCCACGCAGGGCACGTGCCAGGGTTGCTGTGTTGGTATCTATGGTTTCACCGAGGAGCAATTCGGTGCCAATGGTGATAATTTCAGCGATTGGCATGGCGGTTGTTTGGGTATTCCGAGTTTTTAAGGGTAGATAGGAACGAATTCCTGACCACGGACCTGGTAAATCTGGACGCTCGGTGAACCGCAGTCCCCATAGGGAGAGCAGGTGAGCACGCCGCTCAATCCCTTGAAATTTTTGGTGGCTGCGATGGCCTCACGCAGAGCCTGACGCGGGATATAGAGTGTGCCATTTTGATCTACCGCCACTTTTTCAATCGCAGCGAAGAGCATCATGGCAGCATCATATGCAGGTGCGTTGTAAGTAGCGATCGGCTGTTCCCCATAGCGCTGCACATATTTTTGCAGGAACGCAGGGTCATATTTGGGAACGGCAGGCCCTGAGAGGTACATTCCATTCGATGCCGGCGTAGTCTGGCGAATGAAATCGTTGCTCAATAGACCGTCCGCACTGACCAAGGCAACGTGGGTAAGTCCTGCTTCAAAAATGCCGCGCGTGATGGCTACACCATCTACGGTGTAGAGTGGGTAATACAAGGCTTCGGGTTTGATTTTCGCAAGGCGCTCAATCACTCCTTTCACATCTCCGCCGCTCTGGATGCGAATTTGGGCAATGCATTCGCCACCCAGTTCCTGAAACGCTTTGCAGGCGGCTTGTTGGAGCTGGTCAGAATACGGCGAACCGTCGTGCAGGGTGGCCAGCGTACGTAGCCCTAACGCATTGTAGAGGAAATCGGCGGCAATTGTGCCTTGAACCCGGTCATTGTAGATGGTGCGGAAGAAGCCGGGCTGACGCGTTTGTGGGTCAGTCAGGGAAGGGGCTGTGCTGGAGGGGGAAATCAATACCATACCGGCTTCGCTCAAGATACGCGCTGCGGGAATCGAGCCGCCGGAACAGGTTTCCCCGATTACGCCTACGATGGTGGGGTTAGCGGCCAGCCGCTTGGCCGCTTCTTCGCCAGCCTGTGGCTCGCATTGATCATCTTCTTTTATAGGTTCAATCGGATGACCGCTCACTTTCCCTTTGTCCGCAATGGCGATTTCCACTCCACGCAGAGCGTCAATGCCATAGGATGCATCGGGGCCGCTGAGGGTGAGGGCAACCCCAATGCGGATAGGTTCCCCTGGCTTCACGGTTACGCAGCCGAGTGTGTCGGTGCAGGTGTACTGCGAAGTACACGCGCTAATCAGCCAAGCGAAAAGCAGAAACAGCCCGATCCTTTTCATAGGTCTCTTCCCTATACCACGTTATATTCCTGGATCAAGCGACCTTCGGCAAAACGTGCCAAGTCGAGCATTGAGACGTCGAGGGTGCGGTAGGTGCCATCAAGAAGTAGCTCACTCATCAGTTTGCCGGCGATTGGGCCATGCATGAAACCATGACCTGAGAAACCGGCTACGATGTAAAATCCTTCCACCGGCGTCTTGCCAAAAATGGGGTGGGCATCCGGAGTCACTTCGTAGAGGCCGGCCAGGTGGGAAGCTCGTCCGGCCCTTTCCAGCAAAGGCAGGCGTGCTAGTGCGGCTTCCATAGTGAGCAACTCGAAATCTTCGTCTACGTTCTGGTTGAATCCGGGCTGTTCTTTTGGATTCGACATGCCTATCAGCAGGCCTTCCCCTTCGCGATGGAAGTATAGCGATTGGGCGAAATCAATGACAAAGGGGAAATCGGGCGGAATTTCCGCAAGGGGGGTGGTGGTGAACCACTGGCGGCGCAACGGCGTGATCGGTATCTCGACCCCGGCCATTTTCCCCACCTGAGCGGCCCAGGGCCCTGCGGCATTGACCACGATAGGGGTGCTGATCGTCCCTTGCGAGGTCTCCACTCCCCTGATCCGTCCTTGCTCGAGGATCAAGCCGCGCACTTCCGTATCCGTGAAGGCCTTGGCGCCTAGGCGTTGGGCGGCGCTGATATATCCCATTACCACACTATTCGGGTCCACCAGGCCGTCTTTGGCGTGAAACGTGCCAGCCAGTGCCTCCTCGAAGCGCATCATCGGAAGGCGCCGGCGTACCTCGTCACCGCTCAGCCATTCGGTTTGGACTCCTAGACGATGTTGCAGGGCAACATTCCGCTGGAAGGCTTGCACATCTTGCTCGCGCGTCAGTACGAACAGATAGCCACACTTGCGATAGTTGACCTCCTGCCCGATTTCTTCTTTGAAGCGCTCCAGCATGGGCAGGCTTTCCAAAGATAGACGGATGTTGATTTCTGTGGCGAACTGATAACGCACTCCGCCGGCGCAACGCCCGGTGGCGCCTTGGCCAAAGAAGCGCTCTTTCTCTAGCAGGACGACATTTTTCTGGCGGCGCGCAGCCAGATGATAAAGGGTGCTGGCGCCCATGACGCCACCACCGATGATGACGATATCTGCAGTAGGAGGGAGGGACATGGTGGATGGTTGAAAGTCAAGGATCAAATAATCTCGGATAGCCTACCAGTTGACAACCTGCCCAAGCCCCATTTTCAGAGCATTTTTGAGTGCTAGCTGGGCAGCCAGTGCATCCTGAACAGCCAACCCAACAGACTTGAAGAAGGTAATTTCATCAGGCGACAATCGGCCATGTTTGCGTCCAAGCACAACTTCTCCTAGCTCTGCGTAGATGTGCTCTTCTCCGAAGATGCCCTGATGGATAGGCTGGATCAGGTCTCCGGCTTCTGCCAGGACCGCCTGGCGCGAATCCACGAAGACGCGTGACCGGGCAACTGTTTCGGAAGGAATTTCCTGCATCTGTGGGGTATAGGAACCGACGGCGCTGATATGGGTGCCCGGTTTTACATCTGCATCGGCGAAAACGGGGGTAGACGAAGTTGTGGCTGTACAGATGATGTCCGCCTGCTGCACTGCCTGAGATGGAGTTTCAGCAATCCGCAGGTCTTGGGGAATCGGGCCACGTCCGGCCATTTCGCTGACAAAAGCGCAGGCGCGCTGCGGGTTTGGATCGTAAACCCAGACGGTTTTGATAGGGCGAACTGTGCAGGCAGCTTCTAACTGGGTACGCCCCTGGACTCCAGCGCCGAAAATAGCCAGAGTTTGGCTTTCTGGTCGGGCGAGCAGGTCAATGGCGGCACCGCCTGCTGCGCCGGTGCGAATGGCTGTTAAGGTTGCGCCTTCCAGTAGTGCCTGGGCGCGTCCGCTATTGGCTTCGAGGACAAGGACAGCTGCCTGGATATAGGCCAGGTTGTGTTTGGGATTTTCTGGGAAAAGTGAGACGACTTTCACGGCCAGTGCTTCGTCAAGCCCACTGCGCACATAGGCCGGCATGAAGAGCACCAACGCATCGTGGGGGGCAACTGGGAGACGGGTGCGCAAGGGCACTTCGGCTTCTCCTGCCGAGAAAGCGGCATAGGCCTGTTTCATGGCCTCGATGGCCTGATGCATAGGGAGTGCCTGACGGACATCTTGGGCAGTTAGGATCAACATAGGCTTTTTCCTGAAAGAAAAGGACGCAGAGAGTCTCTCTGCGCCTTTCGGTAGGGATTATTCCATGCCCAGGTAGGCCTTTTGCACCATTGGGTTGTTACGCAGATTGGCAGCGGTATCGCGGAGGACGATTTCACCGGTTTGGAGTACATAACCGCGGTGAGCAATAGAAAGAGCCATAAGGGCATTTTGCTCCACGAGCAAGATGGTGGTGCCTTCGCGATTGATCTTTTGGATGGTGTCAAAGATCGTTTCCACCAATACTGGAGCTAGGCCCATGGAGGGTTCATCCATGAGGAGGATGCGCGGGCGCGTCATCAAGGCACGACCAATTGCCAGCATTTGCTGTTCGCCACCAGAAAGCGTGCCGGCCAGTTGGTGTCGGCGTTCTTTCAAGCGGGGAAAAAGGCCGAACACATATTCCATGCTCTCTTGAATCTCTTGCTTGTTGGTGCGCGTGTAGGCGCCCATTTCCAGATTTTCCTGCACGGTCATCCGCGCGAAGACGCGCCGCCCCTCAGGGACCATCGTTATCCCGCGATAGACGATCTCATGAGGCTTGTACTTTGCCAGCTCTTCTCCTTCGAGCCGGATATGACCTTCGCAAGGATGGAGCAACCCGGTGATGGTGCGCAAGGTGGTTGTTTTCCCGGCCCCATTGGCACCGATCAAAGTTACGATCTCACCTTTTTCTACGGTAAGTGAAATGCCTTTCAGGGCATGGATATAGCCATAGTAGGCATGGACGTTTTCCAGTTCGAGCAGGCTCATAGGTTCTCCTATCAGGCGGCGGGTTGTGCCTGTAGCCCAAGGCCACTGGCGGCACCGCGTCCAAGGTAAGCTTCGATCACGCGTGGATTCGCTTGTATTTCTTTGGGGCTACCCTCGGCAATTTTTTCGCCAAAATCCAATACCGTGATACGCTCTGAAATTCCCATGACCATGCGCATTTGGTGTTCGATGAGTAGGATGGTCAAGCCTAGCGTATCGCGCAGGTAATGGATAAAGTCCATCATCTCCTGGGTTTCTTTCGGGTTCATGCCGGCGGTTGGTTCGTCCAGGAGGAGCAGCTTAGGTTTGCTGGCCAATGCGCGGGCGATTTCCAGACGGCGTTGTTCACCATAGGGCAGGTTTTTGGCTAGTATATCTCCACGCCCTTGTAAATTGACCAATTGAAGCAGACGGCGGGCTTCCTGGAGTGCTTCACGCTCTTCTTTCTGGGTACGCGGATCGCGGATGATGCCTCCCAGGATTCCTGATTTCAGGTGGGGGTGCATTCCTACCAGGATATTTTCAATAGCGGTCATGTTTTTGAAGAGACGGATGTTCTGATAGGTGCGAGCAATGCCGCGCCGCACGATTCGGTCAGTAGAGAGGCCGGTGATATTGTGACCGTCAAAAATAATATCGCCTTCGTCTGGCACGTAGAACCCGGTCACACAGTTGAAGAAGGTGGTTTTCCCTGCGCCATTAGGGCCAATGATGCTGTGAATAGATTCTTTCTCGATTTCGATGTTGATTTTGTTTAGCGCCTGCAAACCACCAAAGCGTTTCGTCACGTTTCTGGCAATTAGGATAGCCATAGTTCTCTCCTAATCAGCGGAGGATGGAGATGGTACACCCTCGAGGGCAACTTCTTCCTCGTGGAGCTCGAGTCTACGCCGTGCTTCTGGCCATAAGCCTTCGGGACGGTAGAGCATCATCGCTACAAGCAACGCGCCATATACCAGGTAACGATATTCTGCGAATTCGCGCAGGAGTTCTGGTGCACCGATCAACACCAGGGCACCAACGAAAACCCCTGGAATGGAGCCCATGCCGCCTAGAATAATCAGCCCCAGAACGTTAATCGAAACCAAGAAGTTCATACTGTGAGGATAGACGGAGGTTAACTTGGCAGCGAAGATCGTCCCAGCGATCCCAGAGAAGAGAGCACCGGTGCCAAAGGCCAGCAATTTAGTTGTGACATGGTTGACCCCCATTGCCCGTGCTACATCCTCATCTTCACGCAGCGCCATCCAGCTTCGCCCAAGATGGGAATCTTTCAAACGCCAGGCAATGAAGAGCACAATTGCCACGCCTGCCAGGAAGAGATAATATAACTGTACCTGATCTTTCAGAACCAGGTTGCCAATTTTAGGTTGAGCGATCAGCTGGATGCCTTGTGTGCCACCCAGCCAGGGACGTAGCCAGTCCGATAGGACAAGCAAACGCACGATCTCACCAAAGCCAAGGGTGACGATGGCGAGATAATCACCGCGTAGCTTTAACACCGGAAGGCCGAGGATGATACCGGAGAACACGGAAATTATCATTGCGAAAGGCAATGCTTGCCAGTAAGTCAAAGGCTGGGCATTCAATTCCGGAGAGGTGAGGACGCCCATAGTATAGGCGCCAATTGCGAAAAATGCCACGTATCCTAGGTCAAGCAGGCCGGCATAGCCAACCACAATGTTCAGTCCTAATCCCATCAGAATATACATCATGACGTTGTCGAGAATTTCGCTGAAGTAGAGCCCAAGAATTTGTGGCAGGAAGATAAAGAGCAGGGCTACGCCGGCAAGAATACCCCAACGCATTTTAGGATCAAGAGTTTTTGGCGACGTTGTGGAGCGTTTTCCGTAGCGCCAGTAAGAGATGCCTGTGACGAGAGCGAAAAGCAGTACCCCTCCTATTTGTGTCAGTCCGCTTGGCGCAAACAGGGATTGGAAGACAATTGCAAAAGGTCCCCAGCGGTTTGTGACTGTGAGGATCAGGTCACGCATCAAGCCGGCAACGAAAACCCAAAGAAATCCCTGGATCAAAGCACGTTGCCAACGTGGATGAATTTGGAGTAGCCAGCCGGCGGTAAGTGTAATGATCCCGCTAACCAAAAGCAACACAATGCTTCCTACCAAGTTTTCCTGGTTGAAAGCAAGGACTTTGTAGAGTGCCGGAGATGCGTTAACAAGCACTGCACGCAGGTTGACCACAGAGCCTATGAGCAACAAAAGCACCAGGGGAATGCTTCCTACTGCACCAGCCAGAAAAGATGCCAGTAGAATGTTTTTGCGATCCTCATCGGCAAAGCGGCGTAGTGTTACAAAGGTGGCATACCATATAGGGAGCAGGAACAGGACCTGGCCAACACTGAACCATTCATTAATGACCAGTCGTTTGTGGAAGCTTTCTACCATGCCTACCAGGGCAAGCAGAAGCGAAGCGCTACCACCGATTAAGGCGGAGCGCATACTTTCGCGGAACAGAGGGGGAAGGCGTGTCATCTTGTTTTCTCCTCATTAGGCTTTTGTTTCCGTGAGACGTTCTCCTAAAATGCCGCTTGGGCGGAAAATGAGGATGAAGACCAGTACTGTGAATGCAATGGCGTCCTTGAGCTGATAGGCGGCAGGGATTCCAAGCCCGTCCAGGAATAGACTTGGACCTACCGATTCCAGCAGGCCAAGGACAATTCCACCAAGGAACGCGCCGGGGACATTTCCAATGCCTCCTAGCACGGCTGATGTGAACGCTTTTAATCCGGGGATAAATCCCATGAAGAAGTGCGCCACCGGAAAGAGCTGGAGATAAAGGATGCCCGCGATACCAGCGGAAGCGCCACCTAAGACGAAGGTAGTGCTGATGGTGCGATCTACGTCAATACCCATCAAAGCAGCAGTATCTTTATCTTCTGATACTGCGCGCATGGCCTTGCCCATTTTTGTGTACTGTACAATGCTATACAGCACAGCCATCATGACAATCGCGCCAATAATTACAACCAGTTGTGTCTTAAAAAAACGAATTCCCAGAAGCACGATTTCCCCTTTAAAGATTTCCATTTCAGGGTATCCTTTCAACCCTGAGCCATATAATCCGCGGAAAGCATACTGTAGGAAAAAAGAGGCACCAATGGCAGTGATGAGGGGTACCAGACGGGGCGCATGTCGTAATGGGCGATAGGCAATGCGCTCCACCAGGAAAGCTACGATGGCAGATACCGATGCCGCTACTGCCATGACAATGATCAGGCTCAAAACCGGCAAGCCGTTCCACCATCCACTATTCATTAGCCCTGCAGCGACGAAAGTGGCGGTGAACGCACCGCTCATAAACACTTCACTATGGGCAAAATTGATCATTCGCAGGATGCCATACACCAGTGTGTACCCTAAAGCAATCAAAGCGTAGACTCCGCCTAGTGCCAGTCCGGTCACAATTAAGTCCGTCCAGGTGGAAAGGGAGTACTTTCCGAGCTTAAGGGTAGCCACACTCCCCCAAATCATGCCGATCAGAATCGCAATACCGATCAACCAAACAAAAACGTCGGTCAGGGTAATGCTTCGTAACCAAGTTCGCAACATTCTCTACTCCTTAGTGGATCGAGAGATTTTGAAAGAGGGGCGAGTTGTCTCGCCCCTCTCCAGTGCTTCGCTTGTTTATGGCCAGATGCGCTCTGGCGGGTATTTACCAGCGTGGTACTGGTAAACAGCGATCTTTGGATCAGCGCAGTCACCCGTTGGCGTGCAGCTCAGGTTCCCCGTCAGGCCCTTGAAGTCCTTTGTAGCATAGAGGGCGTCGCGCAAAGCCTGGCGCGGGATATAGAGCGTGCCATCCGGCATTTGCACAGCTACTTTTTCGATGGCGGCAAAGGTCATGTTGGCGGCATCGAAAGCGTGAGCGTGGAAGATGCTGATCGGTTCGGTGCCGAAGAGTTCTTTGTACTTGGGCAAGAAGACAGAGTTATACTCTGCAGCGAAGGCGGAAGTGTCGGGACTGGAAACGAAGAGGCCTTCAACCGCGTCACCGGCACCTTCGACAACATCTGGCGAGAACATACCATCAGCACCCATCAGGTAGACCTTCTCCAGACCGGGCACTTCCTTGGCCTGGCGGGTGATCAAAGAACCGGCTTTAACGAAGATGGGATAGTAAATCAGTTCCGGACCACCAGCGGCGATGCTGGTCAACACGGACTTGAAGTCGGTGCCGTTCGGATCTACCGCTTCCTGTGAGGTAATGGTACCACCCAGTTTCTTGAATTCCTCGGCGAAGACGGCCTGGAGCTTCTCCGCGTAGAGGCTACCATCGTGGATGGTGGCAGCTTTCTTCACACCCAGTTTTTCCCATGCAAATTTGGCGGCTACGGCGCCCTGAACCTTATCATTATGAGCAGTGCGTAGATAGCCGGGGTAGTTGTTCGGGTTGCCGGCCTCGGTTAGATCAGGAGCCGTGTTGGAAGGCGAAATCATGACCATGCCCGCTTTGGAGATTAGGGGCATCGCCGCACGAGCCGCGCTGGAGCAGGAGGTACCAATGACAGCCACAATCGTCGGGTCCGCAGAGAGCTTGGTGCCGGCAGCCTGACCACCTTCGGCGGAGCAGCCATCATCCTCGCCGGTCAGCTTGACATCGTGGCCGAGCACCTTGCCCTTGAGGGCGATGGCGACCTCAATGCCGTTGCGGGAATCTACGCCCAGGGTCTCATCGGAGCCGGAGATCACCAGAGCATAAGCAATGTGAATCGGCTCTCCTGGTTTGACCTCCACACAACCGAGCGGATCCGTGCAAGTATATGCTGGCTTCTTCGGACCGCAAGCGGCCAGCAGCATGCTAGCAGCCACAAGTACAGAGAGCACAACAAGCAAACGTTTCATAGTCTTCTTCCTCCAGGATTTTTAGATTTGGTGAAAGGAAACGAAAAGTGTGCGAGCGAAGTCTAACTCTTCTCCAGCCGATCACCTCCTTTGCTTCAGAGCCCCTCGGAAAACGTCAGGGATTAATCATACTGACAAACCAAAAATCGGTCAAGGTTTTCGCGTGCTGTGTTCTTGTGTCATAAGCGCGGCGATCGTTTGAAGAGGCCTTCACGGCACGGTGACGCGGATTAGATGCTTTTTGCATCTGTGTAAATCCACGAAGCTTCCGGTGAGTAAAACCTGCAAGAGAAACACGGTTTGTAACCAAAGGTTGCGCCTTGCGACAATAGGATTTGCTGTCTGTTTGTGGTAAAACTACTACTATGTTGGAAGTTCTCAATGTCCACAAATCTTATGAAGGCAAACCGCTGCTTCGAGGAATTTCCTTTCAGGTCGCGGTGGGTGAGACGATCTGCTTGCTGGGCCCTTCTGGCAGTGGTAAATCAACGTTGTTGCGCATCGTTGCCGGGCTTGAAGAGCCTGAAAGGGGAGAAATTCGATGGAATGGGGAGGCAATTACCCATCGCCCACCCCATTTGCGCCGTATGGGATTGGTTTTTCAGGATTATGTGCTTTTCCCTCACCTGAGCGTGGCCGAGAACATTGCTTTTGGCCGGAAAATGCAGGGACTTTCGCGCCTTGAACAGGAACGAAGGGTGCAGGAAGTGCTTGAACAGGTGCGACTGAAAGGCTTCGAGTCGCGACGCGTGACCGATCTTTCCGGCGGGGAGCAACAGCGGGTAGCCCTGGCACGTGCCCTTGCCCCACGTCCGCAAGTGCTGATGCTGGATGAACCCTTAGGAGCGCTAGATCGTGCTCTGCGGGAGCAATTGCTATTCGAGTTGCGCTCTCTGCTACGCGCCCATCCGATGGCGGTAATTTACGTCACTCATGATCAGGAGGAAGCGGCGGTTATCGCAGATCGCCTTCTCTTGCTCCATGAAGGACGGATTGTGCGCGCAGGCCCACCGCAGGAATTGTGGGAGGATCCGCAGAGCTTGTGGGTGGCGCGCTTTTTAGGAGTGGGAAATTTGATTTCCGGAACATGGTGCGAAGTAGATGGGGAAGCAAGTATTCAAAGCGCTTTCGGGAATTTCCCCCTGCTTTGCCCGACCGATCATCATCATTTTACCGGAGAGCGGATCGTTGCTCTTTTGAGGCCCAATGAGGTAGAACGAACAGATGACGGGCAAGGCTGGAAAGCGCGAGTGACAGATGTTATCTTCCAACAGGAACAGTTCCGCGTGTATTTGGAACAGGAAATATATGTATTCCTCCCCAATCCCCCTCGGATGGGGGAGCAGATTACACTGCGCCTGAAATCTAAAAAGTTACGTTGCTTGGGAGGGGAAAATGAAACCCGGTGATCCGATCCGTGTGCTCAAGCGCGACTTTTCTGGCGCTGTAAGCTGGGAATACAGCGGTCGAGTACTCTTTGCTCAAGAGGATATGCTTTGCCTGGAGGCCTTTTTTGACCGCGAGGATATGCCTTTCCAGGATACTTGGCTCAAGCGTGGAGATCGCTTCATTGAGACCTATTACACCCGGCGTTGGTATAACATTTTCGAGATTTACGACCGTGACGATGGAAGGCTGAAAGGTTGGTATTGCAACATTTGCCGTCCCGCAGTCATAGAGAATGGCACCGTTTCCTTCATAGACCTGGCGCTTGACCTGTGGGTTACGCCACAGGGGGAACAGAAAGTTTTGGATGAGGAAGAATTTGCGCTCTTGCCGCTGGATGCGGCAACGCGCTGCCATGCCCTTGCTGCATTGCAAGAGTTACAGCTATCTTTTCGCCACAGAGCGAGGACGGCTTAGCTTCCCTGGCTGCGTTCTAAGAGTGCCGCGGTGGCTCGCGTATTTGCCTCAAGATCCATCAAGAGGATAAGCACCTCACCGGCTGCATAGAGAAAGAGAGCGCTGAAGCCGCCATAGCAAGATGATAAAGCCTGTCACGAGGCCGCTCACAAATCCTAATTTTACCTCCGTGAGAGAATTTTATGGCGGCGCCAGTGGAGCCACCATAGGAGCAGGACGCCCACAACTAGGAGCATCAAGACCGGAAGCAGCCAGGCCAGAATGGTGATGACTGTGGCGGTCACATCCTCAATAAGGCTGACAGGAGTGTTCCCCATCCCGGCAGTGGTCACTGTCACCATAGGACGAATGAGCAGGGATTTAACGCCGTGGACGGTGCCCGCTACCAGCAAGCCGCAAATGATCGCCAGGACCGGGTGAAGCCCGGTGATAACGCGCGTTGAAGCCGCAAAGAGGATGGCTCCGGCTGTCGGACGGATGAAAGTTTGGATGGCATCGTTGATATGGTTGACTGCCGGCACTTTATCCGCCAGCATTTCAACGATCACCAACAGCCCTAGAACGATCAACACCCACGGATTTGCCAGTGTATCCCAAGGTGGTGATAGGACAATCCAGTCCGTGTAGTGGGCAATAACCCCTGTGATCAGCAAAGGGATGTAGGCATTCAAGCCGGCGCTCGCGGCCAAACCAAAGGCAGAAAAAAGGCCCATCCATTCCATACTGATATAGCTTGTGGAGGGTGAAAGTGGCCAGATAAGGTAATGAAATTATAACATTGATTTAGAATAAATTTGCGACTTTTTCTGGTGTAATGATCCTGATCACTTCTCCCAGCGTGTTTTCCACGCATTGACCAACTGTCCCCACTCGTCCAGAGACAAGGTCTCGGCGCGACGCTGAGGATCAATCCCAGCCTGAAGGAGTAGGGTCTCAACCTGGGGTGTGTTTACGCCCAGCCCGTGTGCCAGGGCGTTGCGCAACGTTTTACGCTTCTGAGAGAATCCGGCATGAATCAATCTAAAGAACGTTTCCAGGCATTCATCCGCTAGGTATGGTTGGCGGTAGAGGTCAAGGCGCACTACAGCCGAATCCACTTTCGGCATCGGGTAGAAGGAACCGGCCGGAATGCGTAGGACGACCGAAGGATGCCCATAGACCTGAACGCTAAGTGCCAGTAAATTCATCTCTTTAGGCTGAGCACAGATGCGTTCTGCCACTTCTTTTTGCACGGTTAACACCATACGGCGCGGGCGGCGAGGGGCCTCAAGTAAATGCCGAATGACGGCTGAAGTAATGTAGTAGGGGATGTTTGCTACAACCAAATAATCCTCAACCTGGATCAGATCAGCCGGGGAAAGACGGAGAATATCGCCACGAACCAATTGCACGTTCTCCCAAGGAGCCAGTACTTGTTCCAGGATTTGGAAAAGTGCATCGTCAATTTCTACGGCGACGACCTGTCGGGCAGCGTTTGCCAGGTAACGTGTTAGGCTACCCAGGCCAGGGCCGATCTCGAGTACCCAGTCGGTGGGGGAAATTTCGGCGCTTTGGACAATCGCCTCGAGGAGGTGCGGGTCTTGGAGAAAATTCTGCCCGAGCCGCTTTTTGGGATGGAGGCCGGCCTGGCGAAGCAATTGGGCAATGGGTAAAGGTGGGATAGGGTGGGGAAAGCCGTGGCTCACAAGCGCTATTCCAGAATGTACAGGATGTTGGCAGGTACTGGGGTTAGGAAATAAACGGTGACCCACTGATGCCAGGGTTCGTAATCGGCATCGCTAAAGCCTAGATCAATCCAAAGGCGACCGGGGATGCCCCCTCCTACGTCCTCAATAGTTGCTCGTCCGTAACCAGGAATATAAAGAGGTTGGCCGCGCATTATCTGATACCAGGGGAGTATTACAGCGACTACGCCGCGTTGCACCGGCTTGCCACTGGCAGTATAGGGGTAACAGCGATCAGGGGCAGAGCGGCAGGGAGAATACGAGGTAGCATACATCCGCACAGCGCGCCAATATTCGATAGTCACCCCGTCTACCACGGCGGTGCGTATAACCACCTTCGTGCCGTAGCCGATGAGGCGGTTTTGAGGAGCTCGGATAATGGTTTCTGCTTCTACCCGACGGGAAACTTCCTCGCCATCTTGGTAACGGATGCGCACCCGTCCCATGCTGACCCCCTCTTCGCCGGGGCGGAGCATCTGTTGTTGATCCAGCTCAAGGTCCGCCGAAGCGACGAATTCCGTTGTAAAGGGGATGCTCTTCTGGTTGATCTGCACCGTTTCCCAAACACGATGTAGGCGGATGTGACCATCGGCGGGCAGCATAGCTTCGGCTGGCGGTTCGCTGAAATCCAGGCCCAGCAAGGGCATTCCGGCTTCGGCCAGCGCTTCGCCGACGGTCGCCGCGGCGGTGCGCCGGGTCAAGACACGATTCCCTATCTCGATGGTGATCGGGCGCGAAAAACGACAAGTGACCTGCAAATCACGTTCGAGCGGTGTGGAGAGGGAAGGGAGGCATCGGTCTGCGGCGTAGAGAGCATATCCTTGCTCCCTCAGGGCTTCGCCAATCGTTTCGGCCGCGCTGCGAAAGGTGCTTTGTCCGCTCTCGGTTCGTAGGGTGATCGTATGGGCACGCCGAATTTGTAGATGCACTTCGCCTGCTACTGATATGGATTGGTCGGGAGAGATGGGTAGACCGTGTAGCAGCAGACGATCCCCGTCGTTCAGAGGAAGGCCGGCTTTTTCCAACCAGGCTCGGGGAGGGGATGCTTCCGCCTGGATGGCAATGACCTGTTCCCCATCCAGCAGGTAAGCGCGAGGGACTTGACGAGGGGAGCAAGCCAGGAACAGAAGCAGGAAGGTGATCAATAGACGACGCATCAGCGCTTTAGCAGCTCGCGCATCGCGGCTAACAGCAGGGTGATATTTTCCTTGCGGCTGGAGTATCCCATCAAACCGATGCGCCAGACCTTATCCCGCAAGGCAGCAAAGCCGGCGGCGATCTCGATGTTGTATTCTTCCAGCAGACGCTGGCGCAGATGATGGGGGTCCACTCCTTCCGGCACACGGGCGGTTGTCAAAGGTGGCAAGCGATAGGCGAGAGGGACGAAAGGAGGCGCTCCGAGTTCTTCCAGTCCCTGCCATAGGAATTCTGCATTGGCGCGAGTGCGCGCGAAGGCCTTTTCCAGGCCTTCTTCGGCGATCAGGCACAAAGCTTCGCGCAGGGCATAGTGCAAGCTAGCCGATGCGGTGTGATGATAGGCATGTGCTTCGCCCCAGTAGGTGGCGTAGAGCTTCAGGTCGAGATAGAAGCTGGGGATCGGCGTCTTGCGTTTTTCTATGACTTCACGGGCGCGGGGGCTGACCGTGACCGGTGACAGGCCGGATGGTGCGCCCAGGTTCTTTTGACTGGCTGAATAGGCAATGTCCACTTCCCATTCGTCCACCTTGACGGGGATGCCCCCTAGGGAAGTGACCGTATCCAGGACCACCAGCGCGCCGTGTTTATGAGCTGCCGCAGCGATCTCGCCGATGTGCAATTGCTCGGCGCCGGTAGAAGTTTCAGCATGGACAAGGGCCAAGAGCTTGTATTTGCGGCGTGCCAGAGCAGATTCAATCTCTTCAACGCTGAAGATTTCCCCCGCTGGGCGTTGGATCCGATCCACTTGTGCGCCCAAGCGTGCGGCAATCTCGGCCATCCGCTCGCCAAAATACCCGTGGATCGCCACCAGAACGGCATCCCCCAGCTTGATCAGATTGGCCAAGGCGGCTTCCATGCCGGAAGTGCCGGTGCCACTGATGGCAAAAGTCCATTCGTTTTTGGTCTGGAAAACGTATCGCAGTAGTGTTTGCTCCTCTTGGTAGAGGTGCAGGAGATATGGTTCGAGGTGCCCTACCGGTGGTGCCACCAGGGCGCGCAGGACGCGAGGATGCACCATAGATGGGCCGGGACCCAGCAACACACGGGAAGGAGGATTCAAATGGGGGAATTCTGGAAGGGACATTGCAGGCCTCCGTTGGGCAAGGATGATGCTACAAGTTTACTCCTTTTTCTCTTCAGTGGTGTAAGGATCGCAGGCAAAATGGTGATGGAAAGGGAGGAAGCTTGAAGGAATGGCGGAGGCAATTGATGACATTCCTGCCTGCTTTGTAGTGTATAATACAACTATCCTGCTCTATACTTTCCCCTCAGGAGGATTCTATGACTCACGTGATTACCAGTCTCTGCTTGCGCGATCGCGGTTGCATTGAGGTATGCCCGGTGGAATGCATCGTGCCCGGTTATCCGATCGAGGAGTGGCCGTTGATGTATATTGATCCGGATACTTGCATTGACT
>JBKBPX010000012.1:0-31087 GCA_046292855.1 Anaerolineales bacterium | reverse complement strand
ATCTCCTGCGGCGCCACGATCGCCTTTGCGATGGAATGTTACGAAAAAGGAATCATCGGCAAAGAACAAACCGGCGGTATTGACCTGCGCTTCGGCAATGCTGAGGCCATGCTTCAGGCGCTGGAGCAGATCGTCCGCAATGAAGGCCCCTTGGGCACGGTGCTCTCCCAGGGTTCGGCTCGCGCTGCCCAAATTTGGGGCAACGGCGCCGAAGAATGCCTGATCACGGTCAAAAACCAGGAGGCCCCGGCGCACATGCCCCAGGCGAAGCGCTCGCTTGGGCTGATTTATGCCGTCAACCCCTTCGGCGCCGATCACCAATCCAGCGAGCACGACTGGATGATCGAGGAAGGCATCGCCTCGGACCTCTACATGGGACGGCTGGCGAAGATGGGCATGAACGAGCGCCTGCCGCAATATTCGCTCGGCCCCGAAAAGGTCAAATTTGCCTACCTGACCCAGGTCTTCTATTCCCTGCTGGATACCGTTGAACTGTGCCAGTTCGTCTGGGGACCGGCCTGGACGCTCTACGGCCCCGAAGAGACGGTGCAACTGGTGCGCGCCGTCACCGGCTGGGATGTGACCCTGGACGAGCTGATGCGCGTCGGGCAGCGACGTCTTAACATGCTGCGTGCCTTCAACGCGCGCGAGGGCCTGAATCGCAATCAAGACCGATTGCCGAAGAAATTCTTCCGCGCCCTGCAGGGAAGCGGCCCAACCGCCGGCATCGCCTTGTCTCACGACGAGATCGAGGCCGCGCTGGATGAATACTACCGCCTGGCCGGCTGGACCCCCCAAGGGATTCCCACTCCCGAAACATTGGCCTCGCTCGGCTTGGAATGGATCGGCCTCTAATCATCCCAACCACCGACTAACGACCAAAACTATGGACCTTTATACCGAAAACTTTCCTCACATGTCGCCCGTCTGGACGCGCATTTTCCACTTCGTTGCCGAGCACGCCGAGGGTAGCTACATCTACACGACCGACGGGCGGCGTCTGCTGGACTTCACCTGCGGGATCGGCGTCACCAACACGGGGCACTGTCATCCGAAGGTTGTCGAAGCGATTCGGGAGCAGGCGGGGCTTTTCATCCATGCCCAAGCGAATATCGTCATCCACAAGCCGATGCTCCACCTGATCCAGGAACTGCGCCAGATCGTCCCGCCGCAGATAGACGGCTTTTTCTTCAGCAATTCGGGCGCAGAGGCGGTGGAGGGGGCAGTGAAACTGGCGCGCGCCGCCACCGGCAAGCAGAATATCATCGTCTTCAGCGGCTCCTTCCACGGTCGCACGGCCGGCACGATGGCGCTCACCACATCCAAAACCATCTATCGCGCCGGCTTCGGTCCCCTACCCTCCGGCGTCTTCGTGGCGCCTTTCCCCTATGCCTTCCGCTTGGGGATGAGCGAAGAACAGGCTGCGCAATATGCCCTGGAGCAGTTAGAGTACCTCCTGGCCTCACAAACTGCGCCGAAGGAGACGGCCGCCATCCTGATCGAGTCGGTGCTAGGGGAGGGTGGATACGTCGTCCCGCCGGCCTCTTTCATGCGCGGCCTGCGCGAGATCGCCGATAAATACGGCATCTTGCTTATCTTCGATGAAATCCAATCCGGCTTTGGTCGCACCGGGCGCTGGTTTGCCTTTGAGCACTATGGCGTGGTGCCGGATATTATGACGGTCGCCAAAGGGATCGCTTCCGGGCTGCCGCTTTCGGGCGTCTTTGCGCCTCTGGAGCTGATGCGCAAATGGGAAGTCGGCTCCCATGGCGGCACCTATGGTGGGAACGCTGTCGCCTGTGCCGCCGCAGTAGCCACCATTCGGGCAATGCGCGAGGAGAAAATGCTGGAAAACGCCCAAGCGCGCGGCGCCGAGCTGATGAGCGGCCTGCGCCGCCTGCAGGAAGAATATCCCCAAATCGGCGATGTGCGCGGGTTGGGGCTAATGATCGGCACCGAGTTCGTCCTAGACGGCCGGCCGGAAAAGGCCAAACCGCTGGCCAAGGCCATCATTCACGCCGCCGAAGAGCGCGGCCTGCTCCTGCTCACCTGCGGCACCTACGATAACACCATCCGCTGGATTCCGCCCCTGAACGTGACCGGCGAGCAAATCCGAGAAGGTCTGCGCATCTTTGAAGAAGCATTGCAGGCCGTGCTGTGAAATTCACCCGATGGAGTCCCATGCCTGGCATAAGCGATCGCACTCATCTACGCACTTTGCTGGAAAAGGAAACGGAGCGTTTCCGCAAGACCCATCCGCGCTCCTACGAACTCTATCGCCAAGCACGTCATTCCCTCTTTGCCGGCGTGCCGATGGTCTGGATGGTGCGTTGGGCTGGCTCTTTTCCGGTCTTTGTCAAAGAAGCCAAAGGTGCTCACTTTACCGATGTGGATGGGAACGAATACATTGACTTCTGCCTGGGCGATACCGGCGCCATGACCGGTCACTCCCCGGAGCCTACGGTGGGCGCGGTGCGGGAACAGATCGAAAAGGGCATCACGCTCATGCTCCCCTACGAGGATGCGATCTGGGTTGGGGAAGAGCTACGGCGGCGCTTCGGCCTGCCCTACTGGCAGTTTGCCCTCACGGCGACCGATGCCAACCGCTTTGCCCTGCGCATGGCACGTTATATCACCGGCCGCCCGAAGGTGCTGGTCTTCAATTACTGCTATCACGGCACGGTAGACGAGGCCTTCATTGTCCTGGAGGAGGCCGGCCAACCCATCCCGCGCCCGAACAACATGGGGCCGGCCGTTGATCCCCGCCTGACGACCAAAGTCATCGAGTTCAACGATATTCCTGCCCTGGAGGCGGCGCTGGCCGAACGAGACGTAGCCGCCGTCCTGGCCGAGCCGGTGATGACGAACATCGGCATCATCCACCCGGAGCCAGGCTACCACGAAGCGCTGCGGGAGTTGACCCGGCGCTATGGCACCTACCTCATCATGGACGAAACCCATACGATCTGCGCCGGCCCTGGAGGCTACACCGCAGCGCATGGCCTGAAACCCGATTTCCTCACCATCGGCAAACCGATCGCCGGTGGCATCCCGGCCGCGGTATATGGCTTCACCGAAGAGGTCGCCGAAGCCTTCCAGGCACGCCTGGTGATAGATGATGCCGATGTGGGTGGGATCGGCGGAACCTTGGCTGGAAACGCCCTATCCATCGCCGCCATGCGCGCCACATTGGAGCATGTCCTGACCCCGGCTTTCTATGAGCGCGCCATCGCCCTGGCTGAGCGTTTCCAGCGCGGCGTCGAAGCGGTGGTTGCCGAATTTCAGCTCCCCTGGGTGGTGAAGCGGTTAGGCAATCGCACCGAATATTGGTTCCGTCCGACACCGCCGCGCAACGGCGGCGAAGCCCATGCCGCTATGGACGCGGAGCTGGACCGTTACATGCACCTCTTTGCCCTCAACCGCGGCATTCTGATGACCCCATTCCACAACATGGCCTTGATCGCCCCGGAAACCACCGAGGCAGATGTGGATTACCACACGCAAGTTTTCCGTGAAAGCGTGGAGGCCCTCCTATGGAAATCTGGCGCGTAAACACGCGAACTCGCACCCTTTCCCGTGAACCTGTGCCTCCCCCCTGGAGGCTTTTGGGCGGACGTGGGCTGATCGCTCGTATCTTATTAGACGAAGTGGATGCGCGCACCGATCCGCTCGGAGCGGGGAACAAGCTGCTTTTCTGCCCCGGCCTGCTAGTCGGACATATGCTCTCTTCCACAGATCGCATCTCCATCGGCGGCAAATCCCCTTTGACCGGCGGCGTAAAGGAAGCCAATGCCGGCGGTCGCACCGGCCTGGCTATAGCCTATCTGGGCATCCATGCCCTGATCATCGAAGACCAGCCCCAGGATGACAGGTGGTGGGTGTTACATCTTTCCAAAGAAGGGGCACGCTGGGAGCGGGCGGACGATCTGATCGGCCTGGGAGTCTATGAAAGCGCCGAGCGCCTGCGCGCCCGTTACGGGGAAAAAGTCGCCATTTCCCTGATCGGCCCCGGCGGCGAAATGCGCTTGAAAGCGGCCGGCATTCAAAACCTGGACAAAGACGGCATCCCCTCGCGCATCGCGGCGCGGGGCGGCTTGGGTGCGGTCATGGGCTCGAAGCATCTCAAGGCCATCGTCTTCGATCCCAGCGGTGGAAAACGCCCACCGATCCACGATCCGCAAGCCTTCAAAGAAGCGCAAAAGGAATATACCCTGGCTTTGCAGGCCCATCCGCAGACGAAAACCTACCACGATTTTGGCACTGCCGCCATGGCGCAGATGTGCAACTCCTTCGGCGGTCTGCCGACGCGCAACTTCTCCAGCGGTCAATTCGAACACGTCGAGGCCATCAGTGGCGAAACGTTGCGCGAATTCATCCTGAAACGGGATGGCGCAGGCAATCCCAGCCATGCCTGCATGGCCGGCTGCATCATCCGCTGTTCCAACATCTTTGCCGATGAGAACGGGAAGATGGTGGTCTCGCCGCTTGAATATGAGACCATCGGGCTGATGGGGTCAAACCTGGGCATCGGGTCACTGGATACCATCGCACGGCTGAATTGGGAAGTCAACGATCTCGGCCTGGACTCCATCGAGATCGGCGCCGCGCTGGGAGTAGCCGCGGAAGGCGGGCTGATGGAATGGGGAGATGGTGAACGGGCCCTGGCATTGCTGGGAGAAATTCGGCGTGGGAGTGAACTAGGAGGCGTGCTGGGAAACGGTGCCTTGAGCACCGGCCGTCACCTCGGCGTGAAGCGCATTCCGGTCGTCAAGGGACAGGCGCTCTCCGCCTATGAGCCGCGCGCCATCAAGGGGACAGGAGTCACCTATGCCACTTCGCCCCAAGGCGCCGATCACACAGCCGGGTTGACCATTCGGGCAAAGGTCAACCACCTTGATCCCACCGTGCAGAAACAGGTCTCCTTAACAGCGCAGTTGAACATGGCCGGTTACGACACCTTAGGCGCCTGCGTCTTTGCCGGCTTTGGCTATGCTGCCGCTCCATCGCCGGTCATTGCCCGCCTCCTGCAAGCGCGCTATGGCGTGGAGACGCCGGAGGATGTGCTCCAGAGATTGGGACGCGAGACCATCCGCCTGGAGCGCGAATTCAACCGCCGCGCCGGCTTCACGTCAAAAGATGATCGCCTGCCGGAGTGGATGAAAGTGGAGCCTTTGCCCCCGCATCAGTCCGTCTTCGATGTCCCAGATGAAGACCTGGATACGATTTTTGAAGGATAGACGGTGGACGGTGGGAGAGCCACCTGTGGGATTTGAACCCACGACCGGGCGATTACGAATCGCCTGCTCTACCAGCTGAGCTAAGGTGGCGTAGCGCTCAAATTATACAAGGATTGTGCTTGACCGACAAGGATTTATGGACGCGATTGACGTAAAGATCATCAACTTGTTGCTAGAAGATGGACGTATGCCCGCTGCGGAGATCGCCCGCAGGGTGGGAGAAGGCGTTTCAGAGCGCGTCGTGCGTTACCGCATTCAACGTCTCATTGACCAGGGCATCATCAAGGTAACGGCAATTGTGCGGCCACAGGCCTTCGGCTATACCACCTTCGCTGATGTCTGGCTGGAAGTCGAATCCGATCACATCATGGAGGTGGCACGCACCCTGGCCACCTACCCCAACGTTACCTACGTAGCCAGTGCAATCGGGGAAACGGATGTCAGCATTCAGATTGTGGCACGGAGCACAGATGAAATCTATCGCTTCGTGACCGAAGTGGTGCGGCGCATCCCCGGCGTGCGCAAATCCACCACTTCGATCGTCCCGCTGGTGCTCAAGGACGTGTATGAATGGCGGGTGCCGGCAGAGACCCTTACCACCCTTGCAGATTCAAGGGCTCCATCTGCTCAAAAGCCCGCTTCCAGGCACCACCCGCTGCCTATCCGAGGCAGGAAGTAGTAGCTTTGTGGCCCAACTTTCCAACAACCACTTACCAATCGCTCAACCACTTTTCCAGTGAGGTGTCTCATGACGTTATTCGGCCCTAAAACCCACGCGCTACAGGAACGTGCCCAAAAGGTCATCCCCTTGGGCGTCAACTCCAATTTCCGCTATTGGGGTGAGCAGAAAACCCCCTATGTCTCCCATGCCAAAGGTGCTTACCTTTGGGATGTGGAGGGGAAGCGCTATATTGACTATCGTCTGGCATTCGGCCCGATTATCCTGGGGCATGCCTATGACGAGGTGGATGAAAAAGTAGCGGAAGAGGTGCGCAAGGGTGCGCTCTTTGCCATGACAAGCGAGCTAGAAGTGGAAGTGGCGGAGAAGATCGTGCGCATGTGCCCAGGCGTGGAGATGGTGCGCTTCGCCACTAGCGGCACCGAGGCAACCATGCATGCCCTGCGCGTCGCTCGCGCTTACACCGGCCGCGAAGTGATCATCAAGTTTGAAGGCAACTACCACGGCTTCCAGGATTACACGCTTTGGTCCACCTATGCGGCCGCGGATACCTATGGCAGCCGACGTAGCCCAATCCCCATCCCGGCCTCGTCTGGCATCCCCCGCCCACTGCGTGATCTGATTATCACCTTGCCTTTCAATGACTTTGAAGGCCTCGAACGCGTCTTGCGCTCATTTGGGGAGCAGGTGGCGGCCATTATCACCGAGCCAGCTCAGGGAAATTGTGCCACAATTGAGCCACAGCCGGGCTTTTTGGAATTCATCCGCAAAAAGTGCGATGAATATGGGATTGTCTTTATCCTGGATGAGGTCAAGACCGGCTTCCGTATCGCCAACGGCGGTGCGCAGGAATACTACAACCTCCGTCCAGACCTAGCCACCTATGCCAAAGCGCTGGGGAACGGTTATCCCATCGCCGCCATTGGCGGAAAGCGCGAAATCATGAGCATTATCGGCCACGGCGTGGCCCAAGGGGGCACATTTAACAACAACAAACCCGGCCTCGCCGGCGCTTGGGCAACCTTGACCATCCTGGAGCGAGAGCCGGTCATTCAGACGATCTGGAAGCGCGGTGAACGGTTGATGAAGGGGTTGCGCGAAATCTTTGAAGAGAACGGCATCCCGGCCGTCTTCAGCGGCTATCCGACCATGTTCTCATTTGCCCTGGGCATTGAATCCATGACCTGCCAGCGCGATTGGCACGAAAGCGATAAGGAGCTCTATCTCCGCCTGCAGGAGATGGCCGTCGAGCGCGGCGTCATGCCCGATCACGATCCGCGCGAACCCTGGTTCCTGTGCTACGCCCACAGCGATGCCGATATTGACGAAACGCTCAACGTCTATGCGGACATCGTGAAACAGGTAAAGCAATCCTTGTGAGGTGGCCCATGTCCCCCCTGAGTGCTCAGGAAATTGTCGAATGGAGTCGTGAATATACCTTTTTCTCCTGGTCGGTGCAATCACAGGTGAATCCGATCCCGGCCGTGCGCGCCGAGGGGGTGTACTTTTGGGATGCGAACGGCAATCGCTACCTGGACCTTGCTTCACAGCTGGTCAATATGAACATTGGGCATACCCATCCAAAGGTGGTGAAAGCGATCCAGGAACAGGCGGCGCTGCTGCCGATGGCGCATCCGGGTCTGGCAACGGAGCCGCGGGCCCGCTTGGGTAAAAAGCTGGCCGAGATCACCCCTGGTGACCTGAAGAAGACCTTCTTCACCTTAGGCGGCGCCGAGGCGAATGAGAACGCCATCAAGATCGCCCGCCTCTACAGCGGGCGTTTCAAAATCTTGGCGCGTTATCGCTCCTATCATGGTGCCACCCACGGCGCCATTGCCCTGACCGGCGATTACCGTCGTTGGCCGGCTGAGCCGGCCATGCCCGGCGTGGTGCATTTCCTCGATCCCTATTGCTACCGCTGCCCCTTCGGTTGGACGCCACAGACCTGCCATCGCGAATGCATTCGCCACGTCGAAGAAGTGATCCAGCACGAGGGGCCAGACCAAATTGCCGCCATCATCCTGGAAGGGGTGACCGGCACCAACGGGCTGATCCTCCCGCCGGATGATTACTGGCCACGCCTGCGCGAAATTTGCGACCGCTATGGCATTCTGCTAATTTCAGACGAGGTGATGTCCGGCTGGGGGCGCACCGGCGAGTGGTTCGCTGTTGACCACTGGAAAGTGGTGCCGGATATCATCACCACAGCCAAAGGCATCACTTCCGGCTACGTGCCCCTCGGTGCGGTCATCGTGAGCGCGAAGATCGCCGAGTTCTTTGAAAACCGCTACTTACCGGCCGGCCTGACCTATTCCGCGCATACCTTGGCCTGTGCCGCAGCCCTGGCCACTATCGAGGTCTATGAGGAGGATGGGCTGATTGAAAACGCGCGGCGCGTCGGCCAATATCTGGGACGGCGGCTGGAGGAGATCAAGGCGCGCTATCCGATTGTCGGCGATGTGCGCTATATCGGCCTGTTCTCGGCGCTGGAGCTGGTCAAGGACCGCCAGACGAAAGAGCCTTTCGACCTGACGCCGATCATGAAGTTTCTGCGTGAACATTTCGTCTTTGCATTCAACTTCAAAAATATCCTCTTCGTGGTGCCACCGCTTTGCATCACCGAGGCGCAGCTGGAGGAAGGATTAGAGATCATCGAGGAGGCGCTGGCCGCGGTGAGCGGTGATTAGCCCTTCCGCTGTCCGCTCTTTGCCGTCCGCTGTCTGTTCTCTGCTGTCCGCTCTTTGCCGTCCGCTGTCCGCTCTTTGTCGTCCGCTGTCTGTTCTCTGCTATCCGCTCTTTGTCGTCCGCTGTCCGCTCTTTGCCGTCCATTGTCTGTTCTCTGCTATCCGCTCTTTGTCGTCCGCTGTCCGCTCTTTGCCGTCCATTGTCTGTTCTCTGCTGTCCGCTCTTTGTCGTCCGCTGGCCGCTCTTTGCCGTCTGCTGTCCGCCGTCTGCGGTCTATTCCCCAATCCACCGTCCACTATTTCCCGGAGGTCTGCTATGGAAGAAATCCTGAATTATATTGGTGGTGAATGGCGCAAAGCGCAGACCAATGAATATCTGGAAGTGTATAACCCGGCCACGGCTGAACTGCTGACGCGCACACCCCTATGTGGTGCGGAAGAGGTAGATGCAGCGGCGCGGGCTGCTCAGGCCGCCTTTGCCGAATGGCGTCGAACGCCGGTGGTCGAGCGTGTACAATATCTCTTTCGCCTGAAAAATCTGTTGGAAGAAAACTTTGAAGACCTGGCGCGCACGATCACGATTGAAAACGGCAAAACCCTTGAAGAGGCACGCGGAGAGATGCGCCGGGCCATTGAAAATGTTGAAGTGGCGTGTGGCACGCCCACGCTCATTCAGGGGTATAATAACGAAGACATCGCCCGCGGGATTGATGAGCATATGCTCCGTCAACCTGTGGGTGTTTGCATTACTATTGCCCCGTTCAACTTCCCGGCCATGATTCCCTTCTGGTTCATGCCCTATGCGATTGCGGCTGGCAACACGTATATTGTCAAACCCTCGGAGCGCGTGCCTTTGACGATGCAAAAGGTCTTCCGCCTGCTTGAGCAAACCGGCCTGCCGAAAGGCGTAGTGAACATGGTAAACGGCGCAAAAGAGGCCGTAAACGCGCTGCTTGACCATCCGCTGGTGCGCGCCGTGACCTTTGTCGGCTCAACGCCGACAGCGCGTCATGTCTATTCACGTGCCGCGGCGAATGGGAAGCGCGTCCAGGCACAAGGCGGGGCAAAAAACCCGGTGGTGATCATGCCAGATGCCGACCCAGAGCGCACGATCCAGATCGTAGCGGATAGCGCCTTCGGCTCGGCTGGCCAACGCTGCCTGGCGGCTTCGATTGCCATCACAGTGGGCGCAGCGCGCAATTGGTTCAACGAGATGATCTGCGATGCGGCCACCTCACGCGTGGTGGGCTATGGATTGGAACCAGGAGTGCAGATGGGGCCGGTGATCACACCTCAAGCGAAGCAGCGCATCGAGTCGCTGATTGGAAAAGGGGCGGTGGAAGGGGGGACACTGCTGGTAGATGGACGCGGCGCGGTCATCCCCCGCTATGAGCGCGGCAATTTCGTCCGCCCCACCGTCATTGCCGATTTACCCCCACGCAGCGAAGTGGCACATACGGAAATCTTCGGGCCGGTGCTGGGGTTAATATATGTGAATTCCCTGGATGAGGCGATCGCGCTGGTCAACGATCGCGCCTATGGGAACATGGCTTCGATCTTCACCCGCGATGGCGCGGCAGCGCGCCAATTCCGCTACGAGGTCGAGGCCGGCAATATCGGCGTGAATATCGGCGTGGCCGCGCCTATGGCCTTTTTCCCGTTCAGCGGCTGGAAAGAGAGCTTCTTCGGGGATATGCACGGTCAAGGCTGGGACGCGTTGGAGTTTTTCACCCAGAAAAAGGTGGTGATCGAACGTTGGCCGGCAGAGTGGAGCCGAAAATTCTAGCCTAGAGGAGCAAGAGGAGCATAATGAGTGAATTTGCTGTTGAATTGCGCGATGTTGTCAAACGGTTTATTACCCCGGAAGGGAATGAGTTAGTCGCAGTAGATCATGTCAACCTGCAAATTCGCCATGGCGAATTCTTTTCGATGTTAGGCCCTTCCGGCTGTGGCAAGACGACCTCGCTGCGCATGATCGCTGGTTTTGAATTGCCAACCGAAGGGGAAATCTACATTGATGGTCAACCGCAAGGGAAAAAGCCCCCTTACATGCGCCCAGTGAATACCGTCTTCCAGAACTATGCCCTTTTCCAACACATGACCGTGTTCGAGAACGTGGCTTTCGGCCTGGAAATGGAAAAGGTGCCGAAAGACGAAATCCGCCGCCGGGTTGGGCAGGCACTGGAAATGGTGAAATTGAGCGGCATGGAGCGCCGTCGGCCGCGCCAGCTCTCGGGCGGTCAGCAACAACGTGTGGCTCTGGCACGTGCCTTGGTCAAACGCCCAAAGGTGCTACTCCTGGATGAACCACTGGGTGCGCTCGACCTGAAACTGCGCAAGGAAATGCAGTTAGAACTAAAGGCGCTACAGAAAGAGGTGAGCATCACATTTATCTACGTGACCCATGACCAGGAAGAAGCCCTGACCATGTCCGACCGCATCGCGGTGATGAGTCAAGGAAAGGTGCTTCAAATCGGTTCACCGGTGGAGATTTATGAGCGCCCGATCAACCGCTTTGTCGCCGATTTCATCGGTGAGTCAAACTTTGTCGAAGGGCAGGTGCGCGCCCTGGAAGGGGAATGGGCGCGCATCTTTATCCCAGCCTGGGGACGCGAAATTGTCGGTTTGGCGGGAACGGGGCTTCAGGTCGGGCAAGAGGCACTCCTGTGCATTCGGCCGGAGAAGATTCGGTTGCTGGACGAGCCAAAGGTCAATGAGACGCTCACGGGGCGGATCGTCCATGTCACCTATGTTGGCGCCGATACGCGCGTGCTGGTAGATGTCAACGGGATCACGCTCAAAGTCCTAGAGCAGAACCGCCTTTCTCGACTTGACCCGGTCCATTTCTATCGCTCCGGCGATACGGTGCACTTGGTGCTTTTCCGGGAAAATGTGCTGGTGTTGCGGAGGGAATGATGCTGCAGCGTTTACGGGAAGATCGTCCCTTGCAAGGTCTCATCTTGATCCTCCCTACTCTGGTTTTTATGGTAGGGTTGCTGATCATCCCGCTCATCCTGACCTTGGTGGTAAGCTTCGGACGGCGGGCAGCGGATGGGAGTGTGATCTTTACCTTTACGTTGGAAAACTATCTGCGCCTTCTGGGATATGAGCGGGATTGTCCCGGCGGAGCGGCGGTGTGCTTCAACCCACTCTACCTGCAAATTTTGTGGCGCTCGATCACGTTGGCCTTTAATACGACCGTGTTGGTAATTCTGCTGGCCTATCCGCTGGCTTACTATATTGCGCGTGCTCCGCTGCGCTGGCGCACGCCCCTGCTTTTCCTGGTGCTGGTGCCGATGTGGACGAATTTCGTGATCCGCGTCTATGCCTGGATGATGCTGTTGCGGAAGGAGGGAACGATCAACTTGATCCTGGGTTGGCTGGCTAATCTCCTCCATATCCCCTTCCAACCCCTGGAAATGCTCTATACCCCCGGTGCCGTGTTGGTAGGCATGGTGTACGAATTCCTGCCGTTCATGATCCTGCCGATTTATACATCGCTGGAGAAGATCGATCTCTCGATGTATGAGGCGGCGGCAGACCTGGGCGCGCCCCCCTGGCGCACCTTTCTGCGCGTCACCTTGCCCCTTTCCATGCCCGGCATGGTGGCCGGTACGATCTTGGTCTTTGTGCCGGTGATGGGCACCTTCGTCGTGTCGGATTTGCTGGGCGGGCGTCAGGTGGTGCTGGTGGGCAACTTGATCCAGCGCCAGTTCCTGGATGCGCGCGACGCCGCATTTGGCTCGGCGGCATCGTTGGTATTGATGGTGATGACGCTGATCGTCACCTACTTCTACACTCGCAAGTTCGGTTTCGGTGAGGAGATCGTGGCGGCATGAACCCTTATCAACGTTCCTGGCTGGTACGCATTTCGGCGGCATTGGTCTATTTCTTTCTCTATGCCCCAATCGTGGTCTTAATCCTGTTTGCATTCAACGCTTCGCGCACCAACATCACCTTCCAGGGTTTTATCCCTTATGGTGAAAAGGTGGTCATGGAAGGGAGCCTGGTGCGTGCCAGTCCTTGTGGCCCTTTCCACTGGTTTTGCGAATTATCTCGCAATCGTGAAATCGTCCATGCGGCGCGCAACACGCTTACTATCGCCTTTACCTCGACCCTGGTCTCAACCGTAATTGGCACGATGGCCGCGCTGGCTTTGCAGCGCTATGAGTTTCGCCTGAAGACTTTTTCGCAAATCTCGCTTTATATCCCCATCGTCATCCCCGAAATTGTGATGGGGATCGGCATCCTTGTGCTCTTCACGCAGCTCTTCCAGCTGCTCAATTCTCTGTTAGGCTTGAGCGGGGAGGCGCGCTTGAGCCTCGGCCTGGGCACCGTCACGGCTTCGCACATCGCCTTCAGCATCCCTTTTGTGACGCTGGTCGTCCAGGCACGCCTGCACGGCTTTGAGAAATCTTATGAAGAAGCGGCCATGGACCTGGGAGCGAACGAGTGGGTGACATTCTGGCGTGTGACTTTTCCCATGATTCTGCCGGGCGTGCTTTCGGGTGCGCTATTGGCATTCACCCTTTCGCTGGATGACTTCGTGATCACCTTCTTCACTACCGGCCCGGGTGCGACCACGCTGCCGATCTATGTTTATGGTCTGTTGCGACGTATCATTACGCCTCAGGTCAACGCCCTTTCGGCACTCTGGGTGAGCATCGTCTTCATCATGGTCTTCGGTATTCAGCGGCTGCAAAGCCGTCAATCCTGAGTAAAAAAGGAGGCAGAGATGCAAAAACATTTTTTCACTTTACTTATGTTGTTCCTGGTGGCTGTCCTAACCTTAAGCGCCTGCGGCCCTAAATCCCCAACCCCAACCGGCGCACCGGCCACTTCTCCGGCCAAAACAGCCCCGCCGGGCCAGAAACATGTCACCTCTAGCGGTTTTGAATGCCCGGAGCCGGAGCCGCGCATGGAGGTCACATCGAAGGAGCTCAATCTTTTCGTCTGGACAGAATACATCCCCACCGAATGGAAAGAGTGTTTCGAGATGATTTACGGGGTCAAGATCAACCATGACGAATACTCCAGCAACGAGGAAATGTATGCGAAGTTGGAGAAGGGTGGCGCGAACTACGATCTGGTGCAGCCCACCGATTACATCGTTTCTCTGATGATCCAGAAGGGGATGCTCCAAAAGCTGGATAAGAGCAAATTGTATTTCCTGGACAATATGCTCCCCCAGTTTATGAATCAGCCCTTTGACCCGAACAACGAGTACACCGTGCCCTATCAGGCCGGCACGGACGCGATCGTCTATAACGCCAAGGCGGTACAGACCCCTCCGACCAAATGGGCCGATCTCTGGAATCCCGAATACGCCGGGCGAATGGTCTTCGTGGATGACTCGCGGGTGGTCATCGGCATGACGCTCCTGACGCTGGGCTATGATATCAATACCCGCGATCCGAACCAGTTGAACGAGGCGAAAGAGAAGCTCAAGCAACTGATCCCGAACGTCAAACTCTTCGATAGCGATAGCCCGAAAACGGCGCTCATTGCCGGCGATGTGGACTTGGGCCTCGTCTGGACTGGTGAGGCCTATCTGGCCCAGCAGGAGGTGCCGGAGTTCACCTATGTCTATCCCGAAGAAGGCGCCATCCTCTGGCAAGATAACTGGGCGATGCCGACAGGGGCTCCCCATCCCGACGCGGCCTATGCCTGGCTGAATTACACTATGCAGGGAAATATGTTCTGGCTGATGCTGCGCGATTTCCCCTATATCAACCCGAACAAGGCAGCGCTGGAATTCGCAAAAGCGAATCACCCAGATATCTACGAACCCTACATCACTTCCCCCATTACCAACCCGCCCGCAGAGGTCTTTGAAAAAGGTCATCGCGTCAGCGATGTGGGCGAGGCATTGCCACTTTACGATCAAATCTGGACCGAGGTCAAGAGTGGCCAGTAGGGCGTAAGTTCATAGCCTGATAGGCGAATAGTGCTTCGTCCATTTTTGATTTTTTGTTCCGACTTTAGGCAGCTACCCAGCTGGGAGCGCATCCGTCTCGGATGCTGATACTTGCTACTAACCCAAGCGCCGCTGGCGGAGGGGATATCCGCGCTCCCAGGATTCTCACTTCCGGGCGCTTAGGCGGTTTTTTGGCGATCCGCATCAAGTTCAATAACGCTAAAAGATAAATGGACAGAGCAATAGTCTGACAGTCCCATAGCAGAAAAGCCGAGGGACTGTCAGGCTATTCATTTCCCCGCGCTCGTGGCATCTTCATCCAGCACTTCGCAGAGCGGGTTCGACGGCCAACGGATCACAGTGCTTGCCGGCCTGCTTGCGGAGATGCTCTTTCACCTTTCCACATTATTCAAAGATCGCTCCAATAAACAAGAGATCCTCTGCCTCTCCAGCCGGCAGCGATAGACATAACGTTCCGGGAAAGCATCCATCACTTTCTGATCTGCACTGCCACGCGCCATTGCGAAAATATAGGGGGAGGTCAACCAGGGATCCTCTAAATCCAGGAAGGTGCCGTATTCGGTCCAGGTCTTTTGAATCCGAATGAAGATCAGCGCTGGTGTTCGGATGGATGGCTCATGGATTAAGGCATCCACATAGGCACGGCGGATACCATAAAGTCCTTCCATTTCCTCGAGGCGCTGGGGGAGATAAAGCAGGAAGTTGTAGCCGACCAGGGTAACCATCAGTAAAGCCAGTGCCGGTCGAAGAAAAGGCCGCAACCCAGCCGGGGGATGCTCGAAAAACCACGCGAGGCCTGCTGCCGTGTACCAGACGAGGCTTGCCAGCGCTTCGTAGTAATAGCGCGGTCCGAAGAGCTGTGCCCCAATCCAGTAGGCCATATAGACCAGGATCAGGGCAGGAGCCAGGGAAAAGAGCAACCAGCGAGGCGTTTTCGATGGACGCTGCAGCCACCAGGCCAGGCCAAAAGGCAGGAAGAGCCAGGAGATGCTCCCCCAACCGAAGAGGTCTTTTGCCCCTGCGTTCAGGCTGACTCTCAGGTTCACCCAGGCCCAGAAAAGCGAATGCCCCCCCTTCTGGCGCCCGTATCCTTCTCCAAATCCCACCTTGTCATAGGGCCACCACAGGGTATAGGGATTGAGCCAGGGATCGCCGGTAACAGCATATTGCCAAAGCGGGAGTAGCGCGCTGACAACGAGGACCAAAAAGGCGATTCCCACCGCCCACAACCTGCGGCGCGGCGAGGCAAAAAGCAAAAGATAAAGCCCATGCCCGATGAATGGCAGTGCGATGCCTACGGCGGTCAATGGACGCGTGATCGCCAGGGCACCCAAGCTTAGGCCGGCGAGGAGCCCCAACAGCGCAGCGCGGCCCGGGGAAGGTTCATCCCCAAAAAACAAATCCAGCCAGGCAGCCACGAAGGCCAGCGTCAGCACGAGCGACCAGGGATGGGAAAGCAAAGATGCAGAATTCAGGAGAAAGAAAGGCGAAGTGAGGGTCAGAGCGGCAGATAGGAGGCCAATAGGGGGTGAAAAATAACGTGCTCCCAAGCGGTAAATCAGCCAGATGGTCAGTCCGGCCAATAAGGGATTGACCCAATCTCGCATCCCCAGGCGCACCCCCAAGGATAAGAGCATTGACCAGCCCGGCGGATATTTGGAAAAGCGTTGCCCCCCATAGTCCACCACGAAGGGCACTATGAAGCTCTTGCCATCCACCGGCGTGGGGACGGTCAACGCGCCGCCGGCATAGGCCTTTGCCTGCCAGGTATAGGCCATCTCATCCTCCAGGTGGGGCAGGAATTCAAAAACCCGCCCAGCTAGGTGATGGGTGAGCAGGATGGCCAAGATGCTGAGGAGGATCCCCAGCCATCCTGAACATTTTCCGAAGATGTGCCCAATCCCGCTACTCCGGCACAAACGGATTTTCAATGCTAGTGCTTCGTCCATTTTTGCTTTTGTGTATCCGGCTTTAGGTAGCTACACAGCTGGGATCGCATCCGTCTCGGATGCTGAGGCCTGGCTACCAACCCAAGCGCCGCTGGCGGAGGGACGTCCGCATTCCCAGGATTCTCGCTTCTTGGCGGACGGGACGTCCGCGTTCCCAGCATCCACGCTGGCGGGCGGGACGTCCGCACTCCCAGGATTCTCACTTCCAAGCGCTTTGGCGGTTCTTTAGCAGTCCGCATCAAGTTCGATAACGCCAAAAGATAAATGGATAGAGCAGTAGCTCCTAAAACAACACGGTTGTTTGGCCTGTGGACGATGGACCGTGGATGGCAGGCGGTGGGCAGTAGGCAATGATGGTGACCGTTGGCGAGATGAGTGCCGCGATAAGACCTCCTTTTGTAGCAGAAGCATGGGAGGCCTTTCTACCCGACCCATCCCCAGATCGCGAACTGGCCGGAGAAAAACAGAAGCATGGTTGAAAAAGCGTATAAAATCAATCTGTGGATGCGCAGGTTGCTTCCTTGCTGAGCCATGACGAAAAAGGCCGGAAACAGGCTCAGGACGTAGCGAGGCATGCTCAGCAAAGGGTAAACGGCGGCAATGCGGGTTAAATAGAGCGCCAAAAAGCTCAGGTAATAAATCCCATATACGCGCGGCAGGCGTTTCCAAACCGGAACGGCATAGGCAACGAACAGAATGGTAAACACGAGATCGACAAAATTGGGGAGGGGATACTCTCCCGAAAAGATTTGGGAAACGGTCACCAAAATATTCCATCCTGGCCATGTGAATGTCCCATGGAAACGCGCACTCTGGGCCTGAAAAGGAGCCCAAAAAGATTTCCCCAATCCCAGCCAGGCGAAAAACGGAAAGGAGAGCGCGGCCAAGAGGGGCAAAAGCACACTCATCCCCCTGCGGAGAGTCTGCCCATCGTTTCGCTCGCCAAAAGCCGCCCAGGAGAGCGGAATCACGATCAAGGCGCCAGGCAAGCGGGAAGCAGCCGCCAAGCTGCCCCAAAGCCCGGCGCGCAGCCATTCCTTTCGGCGCAACGCCAACATGGCACCCACACTGCCTAGCAAAAACAGGGACTCGGTATAAGGCGCAAAGAAGAAAAACGCCGTAGGGAAGAGCATGAGATAAATCAATGCCCGCCGTGCGGCCTGTTCCTGGGATAGTTCCAACCGAGCAAGCTGATAAAACAAGACCAGCCCGATAGCATAGGCGATGGCCGCAACGAATATGCCTGCCAGCAGTGTACCCCCGAAAAAAGGGGAAAGCAAACGCATCAGAAACGGATAGAGCGGCGGCGTGAAGAGTGCGGTAGGAAAAGCTTCATACCCCCTTTCGGCAATCGCTTGGTAATGCGGCGCATCCCAGCGCTGCCAGACCGCCAGCCATGCATTCTTTACCGGCGTCACATAATAAGGGCGCAAAACGGGATCAGGAGTAAGCAGGCTGGGATAGATTCCGATCACCAAGCGCATCCACCCCCAAATACCCAGCCATAAGACGAGAAAAAGCAAAAGAGGGAAACGGACAGCGGAAAGTTTCATCTTCCCCGCTCTAGCAAAGCCTGGACGATTCTCTCGGCTGCGCGCCCATCGCCGAAAGGGTTAGCCGCGCGTGCCATTGCCTGATAAGCCTGCGCATCCTCCAGCAGATGTTCGGCCTCGCGCAGGATGTTTTCCGTCTCCGTGCCCACCAGCTTTAGCACTCCAGCTTCCACTCCCTCCGGCCGCTCCGTGACGTTGCGCAAGACGAGCACCGGCACCCCAAAAGCTGGTGCCTCTTCCTGAATGCCACCCGAATCGGTCAGGATCAACGTAGCATGGCGCATCAGGTGAACCAGAGGCAGGTACTCCAGGGGCGGCAGGAGCAGGATGTTTTCCACCCCTTCTAACTCTCGCCGCACTACACTCTGGACATTTGGATTGAGATGCACCGGATAGATGAGGAACAGGTCACCGCGCGCTGCCAACCGTTGCAGGGCCCGGCAAATGTTCTGAAGCGGCGTCCCAAAGTTTTCGCGGCGGTGAGCGGTGACCAGGATCAAGCGCCGACCTTTCGCCCGCTCCAGCAAATCGGCCGTTTCTGGTGGGATGGGCTGCGCCGCCACGTAGTGCAGCGCGTCAATGACCGGGTTGCCGGTGATGAGGATGTCCTTTTCGGGCACGCCTTCGCGCAAGAGATTTTGCTGTGCCCATTCGGTCGGCGCAAAGTGCAAATCGGCAATCACACCGGCAATGCGCCGATTGATTTCTTCCGGAAACGGTTGCCACTTATCATGGGTGCGCAGCCCCGCCTCCACATGCCCCACACGCAGGCGATGGTAGTAAGCTAGCAACGCAGTGATAGCGACTGTGGTGGTATCTCCCTGCACAAGCACCCAATCGGGCTGGAACTCTGCCAGCACCGGCTCCAGATGCGTGAGAATGGCGGCTGCCAGCTCCCCCAGACTTTGATCTTCCTGCATCAGGTTCAGGTCATAATGCGGTCGAATCTGGAAGAGATCGAGCACCTGGTCAAGCATCTGGCGGTGTTGCGCCGTGACGCAAACGCGCGCCTCCACTTCGGGCATCTGTGCCAGGCGAAGCACAATCGGCGCCATTTTGATTGCTTCCGGACGCGTGCCGAAGACCGAAAGTACGCGCAGGCTCATCGTTCCTTTCCATCCCCCAGGCGGAAAATCTGAAAACCGGCCTTTTGCCAGCGCAAAGGCTCCCAGGCATTCACCGTATCCACAATTCGCCGGGCTGGAGTGAGGGCGGCAATTTCCTGCGGCTGCAAGTTGAGAAAGGGGGTGTGACGCACCAGGAGCAGGATCAATTCTGCATCAGATAGCGCCTCGCCCAGGTTGGTCACCGTCGCGATCGCGTTGATGTGGGCTTCGGGCTTGAGCGGCTCAAAGGCCTTGACTTTGGCGCCTTCTGCTTGGAGCAGGTGAATCACTTCAATTGCCGGGCTCTCGCGCAAGTCATCAACATCCGATTTATAGGCCAGGCCCAACGCCGCGATCCGCCGTCCCTCCACTTTCCCATCCAGAGCGCGACGCACTTTTTCAAGAACGAAACGCGGCTGCTCATCATTGACCTGGCGCGCCGTGCGGATCAATTGTGCCAGGTCCGGCGCCCTCTCGACCAAAAACCACGGGTCCACGCTAATACAATGGCCGCCCACCCCCGGCCCCGGGCTGAGAATCTTCACGCGCGGGTGACGATTCGCCAGTCCAATCGCCTCCCAAATATCCACCCCAAGGCGTTCCGCCAAGCGAGCAAATTCATTAGCGATGGCAATATTCACATCGCGATAGGTATTTTCCATCAGCTTCACCATCTCGGCAGTGGTGGCATCGGTGAGCAGAATCTCGCCCTTGACGAAAATAGAATAAAGGTCACGCCCGGCACGCGCCGATTCAAGGGTAATGCCGCCAATGACGCGGGCATTTTCTATCAACTCGCGCAGAATCTGCCCCGGCAACACGCGTTCAGGAGAATAGGCCAGGTGAAAATCCACTCCGGCCTTCAGGCCGGAACGCTCAAGGATGGGAGCGACTATCTTTTCTGTGGTGCCTGGCGGGGAGGTGGATTCCAGAATCACCAGGTTGCCTTTGCGCAAGTAGGGCACAATCGCTTCGCTGGCAGATTTCACCGCGCTGAGATCCGCCATCTTATAAGTGCGACCTTCGTATTCTCCAAAGCGATCGCTGAAAAAGGGAGTGGGGACCGCAATGATGAATGCATCTGCTTCGGTTGGCTTTTCCGAAACACGCAAGTGACCGGACTTAAAGGCGGCTTCGACCAGGGTGCGCAGGCCAGGTTCATGCAAGTGCAGGCCACCGTTGCGCAGCGTCTCGATAACCTGCGGGTTGATGTCCACCCCGATCACATCCAGGCCGTGCGTGGCAAATGTGCTCGCAGTCGGAAGGCCGATATAACCCAGACCTAAAACGCAAAGGGTTTGGAATTTCAAAGTAGCTCCTAAATCTAGTTTCAAAGGTTTCGGGAGAAAGAGCCCCAGAGGAGCGGCGAGGCCGGCAGTCAGGAATACAACTCTAGCGCTGCCCTTTGCATTCTGGCAAGCATGCGGCTTCCCCACAGCAAAGTCGAACGCGCTGCACCCGGCCGGGGTTAAAACAACAAAACCATTTTCTGTAGAGGCCTATTCTTTCGCCCGGCGCGCAATGCGGATATGCTCATATTGGCGAAAGTCTCTCAGCTCAACGCAGCGCAAAAGACCTACGCCGGCGCCTACAAGAGTCAGCACCCCTGCCAGATCATTCTTTTTGCTCGGTCTTTTCGGTTTTCGCAACTGGCTCCTGCGGCTTCTCCTCTTCTTTTCCTCCACCGCTCAAACCGGCCCGGAAGTTGCGAATGCCTTCACCCAGCTCGCCTGCAATGCGAGAGATGCGTCCCGGCCCAAATAGGATCAGAATGATCAGCAGCAGGATCAGAAGCTCTTCGATGCCAAATCGGCTGAACATAACTCCTCCGTTTCAAGGATGTGAGGATTATCATACCACAACTTTAGCCTCTAGGCGGCAACACCCCCGGGAACGCATCCGTCTCGGATGCTGATACCTTGCTACCACCTCAAGCGCCGCTGGCGGAGGGACGTCCGCATTCCCAGCATCCACGCTGGCGGACGGGACGTCCGCGCTCCCAGGATTCTCACTTCCGGGCGCTTAGGCAGTTTTTTGGCGATCCGCATCAAGTTCAATAACGCTAAAAGATAAATGGACAAAGCACTACTTTGCCGCTTGCTAAGCTGTATTTTCCCCGAAAGCGATGACCAGGATATGCTGGTTGAGTGCCTGGGCAGTGGAGGAGGTTGGCGAGGAGGCGATCTGCCCCAGCGTATATGCGCCGGCGATCGGCACCTGCGGGCCGAAAATCTCTTGGAGCACGCGCACCTCGAAGCCGGGGAAGGTACGCAGGAGCATTTCCCAGGCCTGATCTATCAGAAGAAGGATGAAAGCAGGGCGATTTTCCCCTAATCCCTGCAAGGCCTGATGGGCGGCATTGAGAATAGCTTCGCGGCAGGCGGCTTGATTGCTGATGAGGAGCAACGCGTCGCTGCCATCTTCTACCATCAGGTTCAGGCGGAAGCTGCCATCTGCCTCGATGCGGATGGGAGAGCGCACTGCAAAACCATCTTCACGCACAATGCCTAAAGGATAGATGCGAGATAGGAGATTGAGCGGTGGGAAGGACCACTCACGGGCGGGGTGTCCGAAGAGTTGTGCATAGGCTTCGGATACCGGGCGCCCATCCAGGGTGCGCAACCAGAAGCCGCGCGAGCGCGTGACCCGGAATTGTTTCCCAACGGGTTGCCACCCATGGGCGTACCCGATCCCGATCTTGACATCCCCGCGCAGGATGGCCGCAGCCAGTGCGCCGGCTCCTTGAGACATGTTGCCTAGCACAAAGGTGGTCAGGGTATTGGCATTGCCTCCTGAAAGTCCCCCGGCGATGACCATCTCAGGCACCGCTAGAGAGGCGCAGAATTGTTCAATGTTGCCGGTAAAACCATCGGCGAAGAACAACAATGCGCGCGGGGAAAAGGTGCGTTGAATTAGCTGTTTAACACGTTGAGCGGTTTCGGCGCTGGATTGGGCATATCCCGGCATCCAGATCGCCTCTGCCTGGAAAGTATCGGATGCCAGTAAAGCCGTCAGAACGGAATGGGAATGGAAGCCTTCATGACTTAACACTGCGGGCGCACTCATGCCGATGACCGGTATGTCGCCCAGTAGACTGCTCACTCCACTGACGACTTCACGCGGGCGATATTCCTGCGAAGCGAAGACGAAGCCCAGGGTGGGGGAGAGGTTCCCGAGTTGACGCAAAGCATGATGGGTGGCTTGCAAGCCGCTTTCTCGCCCGTCCAGACCTGATGCAACACCTATCGCGGCTGTAAATGTCATGGCTTACCTTTCCGCAACCGGAATAGTGAAGTGGAAAGTGGTTCCCTTACGGTATTCGCTTTGGAACCAGATTCGCCCGCCCTGCATTTCGACCAGGCTCTTGGTGATGTTCAATCCCAGACCGGTGCCGGGGGCCTCCCGCGCTTTGGGGTCATCCGAACGGAAGAACTTTTGAAAGAGCTTCTTTTGATCCTCGAGACTTATGCCGATTCCATTATCCTGGACCCACAGATGGACAACATGGCGTGCGCCGCCAGGATCCCATTGGTTCTCTGTCACCTCGGCAGCGATGAGGATATGGCCACCTTCCGGCGTGTATTTATTGGCATTGCTAACCAGGTTAACCAAGATTTGCGCCAAGCGCGTGCGATCGGCCCAGACGGGCGGCAGGTTGAGTGGGATTTTTACTTCGAGAGTCTGTTTCTTTTCGTCAATTTGCCGCTGGGTGGAGCGAATTACTTCGTTGACCACCTCGGCAACTTGCACGGAGCGAAATTCCAAGCGCAATCGTCCAGCCTCGATCTTGGATTGATCGTTGAGGTCAGAGACCAGGGTGGCCATGCGCTCGACGTTTGCCCGAATGGTGTTCAGAAAGTTCGCCTGCATCTCGGTGATTGGGCCGACGGCGCCGCTCGCCAATAGCTCGGTGTAACCTTTGATCGAGGTCATCGGGTTTTTCAATTCGTGTGCCACGAGGGAGACGAATTCGCTTTTTGCCAGGTTTGCGGCCTGCACTTCGGCATATAGTTGGGCATTGGCAATGGCAATTGCGGCATGATCGGCGAGGCGGGAAAGGAAAGTAAGGGATTCTTCCCGACTCTCTCCGAGGTATTCCAGGATGAGCATCCCGATGACTTTTGCCTCGCGTCGGATGGGCACGATGACCTGGCTGCGCGCCGCGTGTAGGAATCCTCCGCCTATTTCTGGATCAAGGGTAAAGCGCCGGACTTGTCCGCTTTCAATGACTTCACGAAGGCGCGGCAGATGGGTCGGGATAGGAGTTTGCTCATATGCGCTCAGGCGATCGCCATATCCTTCCTGAGCCATAATATGGAGTCCCTCGTCGTCCACCATGCCGATCAAGCCGGCCTCAGCGCCGCTTTGACGCATTGCCCATTCCAGGGTGATGCGCATGGCGCGCTGAATGTCCAGGCTTGCGTTCAGCTCGCGATCGATGCGCTGGAGGACAGAGAGCTCTTCCACACGTGCATTAAGTTCCTGGTCGGTGAGGGTATAGAGGCGGGCATTCTCGATCGCCACAGCTGCCTGGGCCGCGAAGGCCGTCAATAGTTCTGCATCCTCGGCGCGGAAAGGTAAGCCGTCACGACGGTTGATTACCTCCAATACGCCGATCACTCGTTCCTTCAGTTCAAGCGGCACAGCCAACACGCTGTGTGTGCGAAACCCTGTGCGCTTATCTGTGGAGGCATCCCATGAGGTATCTTCTTCTACGTTATTCTCGATAATTGCTTTGCGTTCCAAGACGGCTTTGCCGGCAATTCCCTTGCCGCGCGGCAGACGCTGACCAACCAGCGATTGGGCAGTGGGACCGATAACCACTTGGAAAACCAGCTCATCCGTGGCTTCATCAAGGAGGAAAAGGGTGCCGGCCTCGCAGTTCAAGATGGTGACGGCGCTCTCAAGGATTTTTTGCAGAAGGGGTTCGAGTTCCAGGGTGGAGGTCAACTGCCGGCTGAGTTCGTTGAGTGTGCTCAATTGTTGCGCGCGGCGCTGGGTTTCTTCCAGAAGCTGAGCCTTGACGATCGCACCGGCGGTCTGATCTGCGATTGCTTGGAGCAAATCCATCTGTTGACGTGTGTAAACAATGCCGGGCTCACGATGGGCCAGGCTTAGCGCGCCGATTGTGCGTGCCCCGGCGTTTAGAGGCACTCCCATCCAGGCACGGAAAGCGGGATCGGAGGGGGTAGCGCCGCGTGTCTGGCATTCCCTGAGGTAATCCTGAGTTTGGATTGGACGGCCGCGTTGGATAACGAAGGGACTCAAGCCGCGGTTCTCTTCCAGCGGTATGTTTTCGCGATGCCGTAAGCGTTCATCATTCTCGACGTAGAAGGCATAGTAGTAGTATTGCCCTGTGGGGTGGTAAAGCATGATATGCATGTCCGTGGCTGGGATGATTTGGGTCGTCTGGGCATAGATCAGTTCCAGCACGTCATCAAATGCCAGGGTGATGTTTGCTCCCTGGGAGACGCGCGTCAGGGCATTCATTTCTTGCATTCGTCGTTGCAGATCGGTGACGGTCTGTGCCCGCTCAATGGCTATTGCGGCGAGATCGGCAAGGCGTTCCAAAAACGTCAGATGGCGCGGAAGATAGGGGTCTTCGCTCTGCCGCTTTCCCAGTGCCAGCCATCCAAGCAGGCGTTCTCTGGTTTTGATGGCAACGAAGAGAGGCGCATTGAGCAAGATTAATCGGCTACGGTCGGATAGGAGAGGCGGGGGAATGTTGTCCGGTTCGATGTAGAGAGGGAGTTGCTCGCGTTGAAAGTAACGTGCTAACCCGCTGCTTGTCGAGAAACGGATTTCAGTTGTCGGGCGGCCACTTTCATCGGTCAATGCGGTGAATTGCTCCCCTAGCGGATCGTATAGGAAGAGATGAACCTGTTCGGGGTTGAGTGTCTCTTGAATGCGGTGGCGCAGGAAGCGATATATATCCTGTATATCTGAGGCTTGAGCGAGTTCACCCCCGAAGGTTTCCAGGGTCTGCTCTAGAGCGGTTTGCCCTCGGAAGAAGGTTCGGTTTATAAATTCCTGAGCACTCGTCCGGAAAGGCTCCAATGCTATGGCAAGCAAAAATACAATGATGCCCACCACGAGCGGATGACGAGCTTGTGTGGCCTCGGCGAAAACCAGGCTGGCGCCGCTCACGAGAAGGGTATATCCCAGCAGGATGGCCGCGCCTAGGATGCTGTAGACTGCTCCTTGACGCAACCATTGATCTACTATCTGGACGCGGAAACGCAGGATAGCATATCCCAGGCTGAGAGGGAAGAAAATGGTGGGTAGGAAAAGGTAAGGAGAAAAGTCCCAATTCAAAGGTGCTGTCAGGAGCAGCCAGGAAGCGAGGGGGCCTAATCCCACAGTGGTGCCCCAAAACACGATACGTGCCTGGGCTTTGATCACCGGTGAGCGGGTGGCTATCAGATGGTAGGTGTTTAATCCGAGGGAAATAAGCACCGTAATGCCTGCGAAAAGGTAGGTGTACCGCCAGGCAGGTACGTAATCATAGGGATGAGCGTAATCATAGCTTTTTGACCAGGCGTAGAGTATGAAGAGCCAGGCGATGAGATAACCGATCCAGCGCAAATAGGGTCGTGTGTGAATGAAGCGTGCCTCGCGCGGAAATGAGAAGGAAAGATCTACCAGGGCACCGCCGGCAATTGCAATGCCGGCAACCCATAAGTAAACCAGGCGATGGGTGGTGTATACGTCAAAAAGCAATCCACTAGCCAGGGACAACGATGTGGAAAACAGCGCAAAGGCGCGCCCAGGGCTTTCCGTGCGTCGTATCCCAAAGACCCATAGGCCTGCTGCCAGGAAGATAAACGCCAGTGTAAATGGAAGGAATATGTACTTGATGCGATCTGCATTGGGGAAGGCCTGAAGCGTGACCTGGTAAATGTGCCGCTCCTCATTCCTAGACACGATTTCAACTTGGATGGTTTTTCCTGGAAAATACTGGCTGAGGAGCTGCTCCATTTGGCGTGTGTTGCGGATTTCCTGCCCTTGAATCGCCACCAGCCGGTCCCCGCGCTCAAAACTGAGCAGGGGATAGAGTGGCCATTGATCCGCGCTTGAGGCGGAAGGCCCCACTTTGTCGAAAGTCAGCGTCGGATCGAAAAAGGCTCCCAGAAAAGGCAGGTTTAGCCAATAGTTGGCAAGAAAGAGCGCTGCGAGCAAGCCTGCTATGGCTACTATCTGGTAGGCGATGACCCCAATTTGGAGCAGGCGCTCAAGGGTGAGGGGGAGGGGAAGGCGCAGCGTGTGAGCGAGAGTTTTCATACCACTAGTCGTCAGGGTTGGTTGTTGGGAATACTGGAGAGAATTCAAAAACTTTTTAGCATAAAAGCTGTTTTTCCAGCGTTACAACATCCCTACAGATGTCGATTTGCTCTTGCCGAGGGCATGCAGGTCGTTTCACGCTCAAATGTCCAGGTTTCGCACCGTTCTAGCATGAGTTTGGATGAAGCGGCGTCGCGGGTCTACGGCATCGCCCATCAGCATATCGAAGGTGCGATCGGCTTCGGCGGCATCTTCGATGGTGACCAGCAGCAATGTGCGGGTCTCCGGGTTCATAGTAGTTTCCCAAAGCTGCTGCGGGTTCATTTCGCCAAGCCCCTTGTAGCGCTGGACGGTCACTTTTTCGCCATTCAGGGATTGTAGGATTGCGTCTTTCTCGGCATCGCTATAGGCATAGCGCACCTGATTTTTCCAGGCCAGGCGGTAGAGGGGAGGCTGGGCGATATAGAGGTGACCCTCCTCGATTAGCGGTTGCATATAGCGGAAGAAGAAGGTGAGCAGGAGGGTGCGGATATGGCTCCCATCCACATCGGCATCGGTCATGATGATCACCCGACCGTACCGCAGGTTGCTGAGGTCAAAGTTATCGCCGATGCCGGTGCCGAGAGCGGAGATGATAGCCTTGACTTCATTGTTGCTCAGGATTTTGTCCAGCCGTGAGCGTTCCGTGTTCAGGATTTTGCCGCGCAGGGGGAGAATAGCCTGGAAGTGGCGGTCGCGTCCCTGTTTCGCCGAGCCGCCGGCCGAATCGCCTTCAACGATGAAGAGTTCGGTTTTGGATGGATCGCGCTCAGAGCAATCGGCCAGCTTGCCGGGCAGAGTGAGGCTTTCCAGCGCCGATTTGCGGATCACCAGGTCACGCGCTTTGCGTGCCGCATCGCGCGCGCGGGCGGAAGTCAGGCATTTCTGGACAATGGCGCGGGCTGCGCTGGGGTTTTCGTCCAGGAAGGTGGCAAAAGCTTCTCCCACGGCCTGCTGGACATAGGTCTGCACTTCCGCATTCATCAGCTTGACTTTCGTCTGCGATTCGAATTGCGGATCTGGATGTTTGACGCTGATGATGGCGGTCAGACCTTCGCGCGTGTCGTCACCGGTGAAGTTTGGATCGCTTTCCTTGAGCAGGCCATTTTTGCGTGCATAGTCATTGATGACGCGTGTGATAGCGGCACGGAGGCCGGTCAGGTGAGTGCCGCCGTCAATTGTGTTGATGGTGTTAGCAAACGAGTAAACGGATTCGGTGTAGGCATCTGTATATTGGATTGCGGCCTCGATGCCGATCCCTTCAACCTGCTTTTCCACATAAACTACCGTATGTAGCACTTCTCGATTTCGATTCAGGTAGCGCACGAACGAAGTTAATCCACCCTCGAAGTAGAAAGTTAACTCTCGGTTGGAACGCTCATCCACAAAGTGGATGGTGACCCTGCGCGTGACAAAGGCCATCTCGCGGAAACGCTGCGCCAAGGTCTCGAAGCGATATTCCACATCCTTGAAGATTTCGGGATCAAACTTGAAGGTGGTTTTCGTCCCCGTCTCGTTTTCTTTGACTTTGCCGATGACCTGCACGGGCGTCACGGGATAGCCGCGCTCATAGCGCTGGAAATAACGCTGGCCGTGCCGTTTCACTTCGACTTCGCACCATTCTGAGAGGGCGTTGACGGCGCTGACGCCTACGCCATGCAATCCGCCGGAGACCTTATACCCGCCGCCGCCGAATTTGCCACCGGCGTGGAGGGTGGTCATAACCACTTCTAAAGCTGACTTTTTCAGCTGGGGATGAATATCTACCGGGATGCCGCGGCCGTTATCTTCAACGGTCACGCTGTTATCAGGGTGAATGGTCACTTCGATGCGTGTACAAGCGCCGGCCAGGGCTTCGTCAATCGAATTATCCACGACCTCGTAAACCAGGTGATGTAATGCCTTAATATCCGTGCCACCGACGTACATTCCCGGCCGTCGGCGCACGGCTTCCAGCCCTTCCAGTACTTGAATGCTACTCGCATCGTATTTCAGTTCGTCTTTCGTCACAAAAACCTCCGCAATCGTTATTGCTGTGCTGTTGTAGAGGGTTCGTCCTTTTCTCTCATTCTATCACATCCAGGACTTCCCACACCTCGACCGGCAAAACTTTCCCTTTCAAGGATAATGGCGTAAAGGGCACAGCTTTTACTCGTTCGCGCACGTGTTCATAAACTGCCCTGGTGATCAAAATCTGATCTACGTCGGCGTTCTCCTGAATGCGTTTGGCCGTATTGACACTATCTCCCAGGGCAGTGTATTCCAGGCGCTTTTCGTGCCCGATCCATCCCAAGACGGCCGGGCCAGAATGGATGCCGACACCAAAAGAAAGGTGTGCCTCCGGAGGCAATTGTTGATGTAGCTTGTAGACTGCCTGGCGAATTCGCAGGGCGGCACGGATTGCTCGCAGGTGGTGGTCTGGTTGGGGGAGTGGTGCGTTGAACCAGGCCATAACGGCGTCGCCCAGGAATTTGTCCACCGTTCCCTCTTCAGAGAGTACCGCATCGGCTGCTGCCGCCAGATATTGATTGAGAACCTGCACCAGCTCCTCTGGGGTACGCTTCTCGCTGTAGGAGGTAAAGCCGCGGATGTCGGCAAAAAGGATGGTGAGTTCTACTTCCTCTCCGCCGATTCGCAAGCTGTTCAAATTCATTTGTTCCAATACGGCCGGTGAAACCATACGCTCTAGCAGGCGACGTTGTGCTTCCAGCTTCTTGCGCTCTGTCAGATCGTCGAGCACGATAGCCACGCCCTGTATCTGCTCCCGATCGTTTTTCAAGGGTGCCAGGTTCAAGCGCCAATCGACTGTACCGCGTGGGTCAAGAGAAGGGGAGATTTCCAAGTCCAAGACAGGCTGCTCGCGCTTTTGCACCATTTCAAGATGGGGTTGAATCACGGGAAACAGCGGAGCAAGCACTTCTCTGAGTGGCCGCCCGATTAGTTCGCTGGTTGTACGTCCCAGGATACGCTCGGCGGCGCGATTACAGAGTGTGATCTTTTCTTCCACATCTGCTGTGATTACTCCGCTGGTGATAGAGGCAAAGACATTGTCCATGAGGTTCTTCAGCTCGGTCACCTCGGCCAGGGTCTGGCGCAAGGAACTGAATAGGCGAGCGTTTTCGATGGCGATGGCCGCCTGGTGGGCAAAACCGTTCAGCAGGTCGCGCTCGGCCTCTGTGAAGATGCCGGCATGGATACGATTATCCGTATAGATGACACCGGTCATTTTGTCTCTAATTTTCAGAGGTACACAGAGGATCGAACGCAGGTTGTAGGCGATGATGCTATCCTGGCTGCCAAAGCGTGGATCTTCCTGGGCATTCGTGGTCAGCACGGCCTCGCCGCTTTCCAATACGCGCTTGAGGACGGTGCGGCTGATGGCGAATTCGGAAGGGTTAAGAGATTCTTGCTCCCAATTGCGCGCAATCTGGATGCTCATTTCTCCATTTGGCTCGCGGAGCATTAAAAAGCCGCGTTCTGCGCCGGTGATGCGGATAATTGTGTCCATCACGGACTCTAGCACTGTTTGGATATCCAATGAGGAGTTGATCACCTGCCCGATGTGCGCCAATTCCTGCAGGTCGCGGTATTTTTCTTCAAACTGCTCGATTTGCTTTGCCAGGGTCTGTAAATTTTCTGCCAGGATCAGACAGCCGTTGGCGAATTCGCCTCGCATTTTTGCCGCCAAGCTGGTCACATGTTGTGCCAGAATGCGAAGCTGTTTTCCGAAAGAGAGAGGTAATGTCTTTTCGTTCATGAGTTCTCTCGCAAAAGATGGAAGTAACGTTTTTCCCAAACAGCACGGCGTATCTTTGAAGCCGCACGTCGTGCCCGTTGGGGGTGGCCAAAGCCCTTGCCATAGATGGTGGTCTGATATTCTTTTAGTAAATCCTCGATGGCAGGCCGACTTTCTGGAAGTATCTCGCCCAAGCGGGCAGCGCGCTCTGCGGGGGTCGCCGATGCCGGCAACTGCACACCGAGGCGTTTGAGTGCCCGGTTGATCTCTTCAAATGACCTTTCTACGGGCAAAAGCGTATTCCAGCGCGCCCATTCTCCTAGCCAATCGGGCGGTTTCAGACCGTAGCGCATCAAGCACCTCTGTAAGTATAGCGGAAAATTCCCTGTTGGGAGATAACGTTTCGTGAGGAGGAAAAGGAGAACGCTAGCGCCGATCCCCAATAAAATCCACGGCCAGGGCTTTTTTTCGGTCGTTGCTTCTTCAAGCCTTTCATCTTTCGGCAGGCGAGAGGGGGGCCTTCTTATCGCCGGTGTAGGTGCCGGCGTGAGCGATGGAGTAGCGGCTCTTTGGGGGCGCACGAGGACGGCTTGATTCACCGTCGGTTCAAATTCTACCCAACCCCAGCCTGGAAAATAAACTTCGGGCCAGGCGTGAGCATGGCGCTCTCGCACCATATATCGTCCATTTCCCTGAGTTTCGCCTTGAGCATAGCCGCTGGCCAGGCGTGCCGGCACTCCTACAGCGCGGAGCAAAAGCACCTCGGCGGTGGCGTAGTAGTTACAAAATCCCTGCCGATGCTCCAACAGGAACCACTCCATGAGGTCTTGTCCGGGCGGGGGTGGAGGAATACGTTCAGCATAGGTGATGTGTTCCCGGAGATAG
>JBKBPX010000011.1:0-32056 GCA_046292855.1 Anaerolineales bacterium | reverse complement strand
CCTGACGCTCGTCGCCGTTTGGCAGCGCGTCCTGACCTGGGATTACCACTCATTTGCTAAATTATTGAAAAGCCCTAACCAGGAACGGCAGACTCTTGTCAAAATCCAGACTAGCAGGTAAAATAGCGCCAATGCAAAACCTGATGTTCTCGACCTTTGCGCCCTTTTATGGCTACTTTTATTACGCCGCCGTCCTCGGCGCGCGGGGTCGAGCCATCACGCCATAGTTGAAGCGCAGCAGTGCATTCAAAGGCGTGGGATAGACCCCACGCCTTATTTGTTTTTCTGAAGGAGGTGCCTTATGCCCATGCGCGCTTTGAGAGGAGCTACCACGGTCGAAGAGGACCACCCGGAAGCGATCTGGGAGGCCACTCAGGAATTGCTCCTGGCCCTGCTGGAGGCCAATCACCTGCGTCCCGAAGAAATCATCAGCGCCATCTTCACCGTCACCCCTGACCTGACCGCTGCCTTCCCGGCCACGGCAGCCCGCCGTTTGGGATGGGTTTCCGTCCCGCTGTTGGATATGCTCGCTCCACCCGTGCCGAATGATATTCCCCGCTGCATTCGCGTCCTGCTGCATGTTGAAACCTCGCACCCGCCAGAAAATCTGCGTCACCTCTACCTACACCGCGCCCGGCAGTTACGCCCGGAATGGGCAGGAGAACCGCTATGATGCGCGTCGCCTTTCAAGGTGCTCCTGGTGCCTATTCGCAGGCCGCCATCTGGGAATTCATTGGCCCGGAGACGGAATGTCTGCCCTGTGAAACCTTTGAGGCGCTCTTCCACGCCGTGCTGCGAGGCGAGGCCACCCATGCCTTGCTCCCCATCGAAAATTCGACCACCGGCAGCATCCACCCAGCGTATGACTTGCTCCTGCAATACAGCCTGCCTATCCAACGCGAGATCATCTTACGCATCGAACACGCCCTTCTTGCTGCGCCGGAGGCCACTCTCGAAAGTATCCGCCGCGTCACTTCTCACCCACAAGCCCTGGCCCAATGCGAAGCCTATCTTCGCAGGCACGGTTGGGAGGCCATCACCGCCTATGATACTGCCGGCGCCGCCCGCGAATTAGCTCAATCCAAAGATGTGAGCACTGCCGTCATCGCCAGCGAAATCGCGGCCCAAATCTACGGGCTTCAAATCCTCGAACGTTCCATCCAAGATTGGCAAGAAAATTACACCCGCTTCTTCCTGCTCGGCAGGACCCCTCCTCCCTATGCCTCGCCGGCCAAAACCACATTGGTCTTTGCTACTGCGCATGTGCCGGGTGCACTCTATCGCTGCCTAGGAGAATTTGCCACCCGCAACCTCAACCTGACCCGCATCGAATCACGCCCCGATCGCCGGCAACCCTGGCACTATCTCTTCTACGTAGATGTCGAAGGTCATGTGAGCGATGCTCCTATGCAAGAAGCGCTCCAGGCTCTCCAATCCCACACTACTTTTCTCCGTCTGCTGGGCTCTTACCCGGCATCTGAAAAAACTTTTCCACTCCCGCATACACGTGAAAGGAGGCAAAATGATCGTCATCATGAATCACCAAGCAACCCCAACCCAAATTCAAGCCGTGATCGAACATGTCGAGTCTCTCGGCTATCGCGTGCATCGCTCGGATGGCGCGGAGCGCACCATCTTGGGCATCATCGGCGATGAGCGCCCTCTAGAGCCGGAGCACCTGGAGGCCTTTGAAGGAGTTGAGCGCGTGGTGCGCGTCCTCCACCCGTTCAAACTGGCCTCGCGCGATTTCCACCCTGAAAATTCGGTCTTTCGCATCAACGGTCTCCAGATCGGTGGAGAGCAGATCATCCTGATGGCCGGCCCGTGCTCGGTCGAATCCCGTGAGCAGCTTTTCGAGACCGCCGCAGCCGTCAAAGAGGCTGGCGCACATGTTCTGCGCGGCGGCGCCTTCAAACCGCGCACCTCTCCCTACTCTTTTCAGGGATTGGGGTTGAAAGGGCTGGAATTGCTGCGCGAGGCGCGCGAGGAATTCCACCTCCCGGTCGTCACCGAAGTCCTTTCTCCGCAGGATGTCACCCTGGTTGCCCAATATGCCGATATTCTGCAGATCGGGGCGCGCAACATGCAAAATTTCCCCCTCCTGCGCGCCGTCGGCGAGACCCAGAAGCCGGTGCTCCTCAAGCGCGGCATGATGGCCACCATCGAGGAATGGCTGATGGCCGCCGAATACATTCTAGCTCAAGGCAACTCACGGGTCATCTTGTGCGAACGCGGCATCCGCACCTTTGAAACCGCCACCCGTAACACCTTCGACATCAACGCCATCCCCCTGATCAAGCAGATTAGCCACCTACCTGTGGTCGCCGATCCTTCGCATGGAACCGGGCGCTGGGACCTGGTCACCCCGGTCGCCCGTGCCGCCATCGCGGCCGGCGCCGATGGCCTGATCATCGAAGTCCACCCTCACCCAGAGCAAGCACTCAGCGATGGGGCACAATCCCTGCGCCCCGAACGTTTCGCCGCGCTGGTCGAGGAAACGCGGCGACTGGCGGAAGCATTGGGGCGGAGGCTCTAATGGAAGCGGGGTTTCCACGGCTCGAAGAAGCCGGCATTGCTATTATTGGACTGGGCTTGATGGGTGGCTCTTTTGCCCTGGCCTTGCGGCAAGCGAACTTGGGGCATCCTTTGATAGGAATAGACAACGATGCCAAAGTGCGCGCCCGGGCCGCTCCCTATTTCGACGCTTTGGGTGCTGATCCGCAGCTGATCCGCCCAGCGCATCTCATCGTACTTGCGGCTCCGGTGCGCGCCATTTTGCACCTTCTCAGGGACGTTGCCCACCACGCCTCCCCCGGAGCCATCGTGCTCGATTTCGGCTCCACCAAGCAGAGGATCGTAGAAGCCATGCGTGAGCTGCCGCCGCACCTTCACCCTGTGGGAGGGCATCCTCTTTGCGGGCGCGAACAGGCCGGCTTCGCTGCGGCTACCCCTGACCTATTCCGCGGCGCTCGCTTTGTCATTACACCCTTGGAACGCACCCCACCCCAGGCGCTGCGCTTCATCGAAGACCTGCTCAAGCGCCTCGGCATGTCCCCACTTTACCTAGGCGCCGAAGAACACGATCGCCTACTGGCCGTGACCAGCCACCTCCCCTATCTGCTTGCTGCCTCGCTGATGCAGGTGGCGTTACAATTGGCCGCCACAGATAATCGTCTCTTCCAAGTCATGGCCGGCGGTTTTCGGGATACCTCGCGCTTGGCAGCCAGCCATCCCCGCATGATGCTGGACATCCTCATGACCAACCGTCCGCCCGTTCTCCAAGCCCTGCAAGCCGCTCAGGAAGCGCTTTCGCACCTGCAAAACCTGCTTGAGAAAGAAGATGAGGGCGCTCTCGAGGCCTGGATGGAAGAGATAAGCGCCAAAAGGCAGGAGATCGGCATCCATCTCTCCTAGTGCAAGCCCGTCATGCCGCAGCAACTCTCTCACCAGGAAAAAGCCGGGCACGGGTTGGGATTATGGGCCTAGAGGGGAACTCTCCTAAACATCGGAATCTGAGAGAGCACGAATTACCCCCTTGACATCCTTTTCCCCAGGCCTATAATGAAAATGAAAGAAAGCTGTATTTGCCATGTTTTCAGCGGCGTGAATAGAGATTCTCGCAAGACAACAGAGTGTAGCGCCCCATGCTTTCTTTCGTGACCACCGATCACCGCCTGGCCTTCAGCACACACGAGACGGAGCCGGCGGTCGGTCAACTTCCATTGTTCAAGGCTGAGAGGACCGCTACGCCAACGGTGACCATGAACCCCAACTCCGAAAGTGCGCGCGGCCGATGGTGGGGAAGGATTTGAGCGCTGTGTGTAACCTGGAAAGCTCCTCGCTTCGGCGGAGAGAGCATCACAAATTCGTACTTTGTCAACGCTCATGGAAATCAATGCCCCTTAATTCTGACTAGCTCACAAACTCTGCCATCGTTCTCCTTTTCCGAAAGCGTGTGCACTGCCATAGGGGGTACGAGTTTGTGAAGGGAAAACCAGCACTGAGATCAGAGCAAAAAAGGTAATATGTTTGCATTCTCTTTTCGGGGAGGTGGAAAATGAAACGATTCCCATGGGGGAGGCGCTTGCTCTCCCTTTGCCTTCTTATATTGTTAGCCGGAGGCTTTTCCTGTTCCCCTGCCCTGCCTTCAGCCATACCTCGGGTTTGGATTGATGCCCCCTTGGACGGAAGTGAGGTAAACACGGGCATGAGCGTCCTGATCATCTCCCATGCCTATGCCCGTCAGGGTATCGCAGAGATCATGCTCTCTGTGAACGGGGAACCCTATCTGCGCGAGCCTCCTAGCACGCCAGGGGCTTCGTTTATCCAAATCACACTGGAATGGCTTCCCAAAGCGCCGGGTGAATACATCCTGGAGGTGAGGGTTTATGATACGAAGGGGCAGAGCACCCAGGCCGTGGTGAGGGTAAGAGCGGTTGGCCCTGTTACTTCCCCCGTTCCATCCACGCCAACTTCTGCTCCTACCATCCCGCCCACGCCAACTTCTACCGCCATTCCACCCACACCGACTGCTACCGCTACTGCCACCGTCACACCTCCCCCTGCCCAGGTCAACTTCTGGGTGGAACGGAATACCCTCACCCTGGGTGAATGCACCACCTTGCACTGGGATGTAGAATATGCAACCGCCGTTTCCCTGAACGGAGAGGGAGTGGCGGCTCATGGTACCCGACAGGTTTGTCCTTCCAGCACGACGACCTACTATCTGCACGTGGTTAGCCCTGCCGGCGATGTTGACAGAAGCGTGACCGTCGAGGTAGCTGCGCCTCCTGATACGACACCACCTAGCATTACCAAGATTAAGGAGTCAGATGACCCGATCTATAGCCATTCCCAATGTGGAGCGAACGTTGTGACCATCACAGCCTGGGTCAACGATCCTTCTGGGATAGCCAAGGTCGAGTTGAACTATCGGGTAGTGAGGGGAGCTGACTACGGACAATGGCGTACCCTCAGCATGACCCCTGCAGGTACGGGTAAGTATCAAATCACAATCAATTGGGATGAATGGAAAAACAGCTTGAATCCCCCCGTATATAGCACCGCCACGGTTGAATACTACATCCGGGCATGGGACACCAAGAACAATTTGGCTCAGAGCGGCCTTACGACCCTGACACTGAAGATCTGCCTGCTCTGAATTTAAGTACGGAGGTGGCAAATGAAAAGGAGAACATCGCTTTTGCTCGCTCTCCTCGTGGGCCTGTGCTCAATATGCATTTTGGTCGGCGGGGCCGTTTACTCCCTTCAGCGACCGGAGGAGGCCAAGCCGGTAGTGCTTATCAAATCTCCAGGATATGGGGAGGAAGTAAATCTCTACCAGACCACGCTCCTCCAGGCTATCGTCCGAGACCCGCAGGGGGTTATGCGGGTAGAGTTATGGGTGGATAGGGAACTATTGGCCGTGAAGACCAGCCGGCTCCCGCGCGGCAGCAACCCCTTTCCCTTCATTGAGACCTGGCAACCGAAGAACCCCGGCTCTCATGTCCTTGTCGTGAGGGCCTATAACAGCGCCAAGAAAAGTGGTCAGGCCAGTATCACCCTCAAGGCCGTAGAGGGAGCCAAGCCGGAGCCTACGCCTATTGCCCACGAGGTTCAGCCAGGAGAGAGTCTGGAAACGATAGCCGCAAAGTATGATGTCCGTATGGAGGACATCCTTGGAGGTAATCCGGGCTTGGAGGAACCTCTGAAGCCTGGAGACAAATTGCTCATTCCCCCTCCTCCGGAAATTGAGGACCCGCCCCGTCCCGAGGAAACCGCGCCTGAACTACTCCCCGGTGAGGAACCTCCACAACCAGTCGAGAGAATCGAACTTTCTCCATTGTCTGAGATGGCCATACGCTTATTCCCCAGGGTGCCCTCCCCGCCCATCCCACAGGAGTCGGAGGGTTTGATTTCATTACAAGTGGAGGGTGTCTATCTGGTGGTGGATAAGGAATATCAGGGCGTCTCTTGCTATCTCTCCCTCGCCGGCTCGGATGTGGAAAGGATTCCAGAGGAGGGATACTTGGAAAACCTGGGCGGCACCCGCTGGGACATAGAGGCCCAAATGGGGGAAGAGAACAAGCGTATCGTGTTGATCCCCAGGAGTGAAGGACGGCTGGATGTAATGGTGAACTGCATCGGCTATAACGAGTACGAACAAGGCAGTCTCATCTTCGACCTGGGCACCCTGATGGCAAGCCACACTGCGGAAGAGTGGGACGGCCGTCTGATAGAGCGATTGGCAACCGGCTTGCACGGGTGGTTCAAGGTTGGTTATCGAATCAGTCCATTTCCTCCCTTATCCCCTTCTGAAGAAAGGCCTGCTCCCCCCACCAACCTGATGGAAGGCGCTGTGCTGGATGGGTATGGATGGGAATTCGGGCTGTATTTTGATTACCCCACAGGCGCCGAGAACGTTGACGGTTACCTTATCTACCGCAATGACACACTCCTTGCAGAGGTCACTCACCCCGCGCTCGTTTCGAGCTATCCAGACCGCAACACATGGTTTGCGCCCATTAGCCGGGCGGACTTTTACCCCTCTTGTCCCAATAGATACGAATTTTACGTGACTGCCTATCGCGACACCCCTCAGGGCCGCCTGGAATCGGAACACAGCAATTCCGTCTTTGTGGATGCAGACCCTGTACCCTGCTATCGGTCGAAAGTAGTGAGGGTGACCTTCAACTATCTCCACACAGGCTGCCTGGACCTTGACGATCACCTGTTCCAGCAGCTATGTACGAAGGGGCAGTATGGTTCTGTGAACCAGCAAATGGGGAGAGAGCCCTGCGACTGCAACCATGATCCCAGATTTTGGCCCATTCCGGAAGGTGACGTCTGGGTGAACGGGGAAAAGGCCGAGCCCAGCCTATGGCAGGACTTTGACAGCGCAACGACCTATGACGTAACTTACTTCCGGCCTGTGACATTGATCTTGGGTCCCTCAGATGACCTTACGATCAGGATGGAACTTCGGGACCCCGACATGTGGTCCCGTGCCGATAAATTCTGCACCGGCGAGTATACGATAGGTCATTGGGAACTGGACGAGATTGCCAAGGCTGCCCAAGGAGAAAGGGAGAGAAGCTACAGAGCGGAATTTAGCAATGATAATGGGACCTGCTGGTTGGACTTTGTCGTTGAGGTCCTTGCCGAGCTTGAGGAGTGATCCGCCCTGGATGGAGTTTCAAAACCCGGACGAACTGATCAAGTATGCTGACGAAAGGATATACCGGGCTAAGCGCGCCGGGAAGGCACAGATTCTCTACGCGGCAAAAAGGGCGCCAAACGATCAGGGCAGAAGCAAAAGCGAAAAGCAGACGGCAGGGTGACCACGCCGCCTGCTTTTCATTTTGGGAAAAGCTCAAGCTGTTTCCAGATAGCGCTCAATCTCCCAATCCGTGACTTTCATGCGATATTCTTCCACCTCTGCCCATTTGGCGCGCACGAAAGCCTCGTAAGTCATTGGGCCGAGCGCCTCCTTGAGCACCTCATCCTGTTCTAATTCGCGTAAAGCTTCCGCCAGCGAACCGGGTAGCTCACGTATCCCCATCTGGGCACGCTCTTCCTTGGTCAGATGGTAGAGGTTGATGTTATTGAGAGGCGCCGGCGGCATCAGTTGACGATCGATTCCATCCAGAGCCGCTGCCAGCATAACCGCAAAGGCGAGATAGGGATTCGATGACGGATCGGGAAAACGCAATTCGACGCGCATGGACTTATGCCGTCCTTCCGTATAACGTGGAATACGGATCAGCGCAGAACGATTGATCTGGGCCCAACCGATATAGACCGGCGCCTCGTAGCCCGGAACAAGGCGCTTATAGGAGTTGACCGTCGGCGCCACTACCGCCGCCATGGCGCGCGCATGGGCCAATTGGCCGGCAATAAAGTGATAAGCCAGAGGCGAGAGCTTATATTCATCGTTGGGATCGTAGAAAAGCGTCTCGCCGTTCACATCAAAGATGGACTGATGACAGTGCATACCGGAGCCATTGATACCGAAAATCGGCTTGGGCATGAACGAAGCGATCAGCCCATGCTGTGCAGCGATCGCCTTGACTGTGTACTTCAGCGTGAGCACGTTATCTGCCGTCTGCAAAGCATCGGCGAAACGAAAATCAATCTCATGCTGACCAAGCGCCACCTCATGGTGTCCCATTTCGACATCCAGCCCCATAGTCTTGAGCGCTTCCATCAGTTCCGTGCGCACCTGCACTGCTTCATCGTTGGCCGAAAAGTCAAAGTAGCCACCGACATCATGGGGCACCGGATGCACACTTCCTTCGTTGCCCGGCTTGAAGAGGAAAAATTCCGGTTCTGGCCCTACATTATAGACCCAGCCTCGGGCATGTAACTTTTCCAGGAGGCGCTTGAGTGTACCGCGCGGATCCCCTTCAAAGGGTTCCCCATCCGGCGTGTAAATATCGCAAAAGATGCGCGCTCGGCGCCGCTCTGCCGGAGTCCAAGGCAAAACCGCGTAGGTGTTCGCATCCAACACCAGGCGCATGTCGCTTTCCTGAATGCGGGCAAACCCCTCCACCGAGGAGCCATCAAACCAGACGCCATCTTCTAGAGCCATTTCCAAGCGAGAGACCGGAATATCCACCGATTTCACGGCTCCGGTCACGTCGGTGAATTGGAGGGAGATGAACTTGACGTCATCTTCCTTTACACGGGCAAGTAACTCCTTTGTATCCATATTCAACCTCCTTACAACTTGATGATTTCTCACTGCGCCGACTGCGCAGGAATGAACTATTTGGGTTAGCAACTCGTTGCCCGGCAATGCCCGGCTTTGCCAGCCATGCCGGCACAGGTTGACGACACATTATAACGCCGGGCTTTACCTAGCACACCGGCCATCATAGCTCAGCGGTGCGGGCATTCGTACATCTTTGTGGTCACTCGGGGATGCGCCTGCTCATTCCCACCCCAGGTCGGCGATGTCGCGTGGCGCCGCTTGGTGATGAGAGGCTCATCTTTTCGGCGGAAGGAGTCAGCGATTCTCGCCTTCCCGCAGCGCTGTATTCTGCTCCTGCACCACAACCTTGCGATAGACCTCCTGTGGAGGGCGAAGTCGCCCTTCCACGTTTAACAAGCTTTCCAGGTGGATGCCGAACAGACGTTCGTTCTCGCGCAGATAGGGTTCGATCAACGCCCAATCGGCCTCAGTCAGGGGGGCAAAAGTGCCGCCGTTGAGCTGCTCCTCACTAACAAGATGATGCGGATCGCGCAGGAAGATCGCGCCACCCGAGGCCAGCGAAAAGAGATTTCCGCCAGGATACGGCGAAGGCAACTCCTCCAGGCTGCCATCTTCTGCGAAAGTCACCCCGTTTAGGATCACAAAGCCCCCGCCTTGATGGGGATCGCCGGCCATGAAGGATTCGGCCAGGTAATCCAGGCAGGTGCCGTTGATGACCACGCGCGGTTTCCCCACCGCGTTGATGAGCGGACGCCCGGCCGCCGAGCCGAGGACGTATATCTCGCCGCCCTTCGCTCCATAGAGGAAAGTCTGCCCCACATCGCCGTAGATCACCAGTTTGCCGTCCTTGAAGATCTGGCCGAGTTGATCCTGCCCATCGCCGTGTAGATGCACCTCGGCGCCATCCAGGCCTGAGGCGGCGTAGTCACCGACATCGCCATATAGGTCAATGCGTGCCCCGTGTGATTTCGGCCCGAGGCCGCAAGCCGCGAAGCGTCCGCCGCGCCAGCGATAGGCGATGAGATGCCGCCAGCCCTGCTCGTAGGCCCGCACCATCCAGCGCGCCGCGCTCTCCTCCCCTTCGGGCGGGAATCCCAGCGTATCCAGGACGAGGATCGCCGTCGGCGAGGGTGCGGGAGGAAGTGAGTGGCGGGTATCCCAGGTTAGACGGTGGACCATGGACGATAGACCGTTGCCACGGTCCACGGTCAACCGTCCACCGTCCCCTTTTCCCTCAAACAATTTCACCAGGCTCTCATCCACCAGCGTGAGCAGTGAGGCGCGCTTCTTGTTTCCGAGGTCGGTGCGGCGATCGCGGAGCAGGGTCAACGTCTCACGCGCGAAGCGCCATTCATCGAATCCATGGCCGCCGAAATCCACCAACCAATTCAGCCCCCAGGCCAATTCATCCCAATCGAGCGTCTTCATGCGCGGCGAGAGCCAGTCCCATGCAGTCAGGGCGCCGCCGTTATCGAAAGCGCGCTGCATGGCCCGCTCCCATTCCGAACGCCACCTCAGCCCAGCGCGAGCGAGTTCTGGCCGAGCCGGCGCGTGGATGCGCCCGGATGGCAGCCTCACCGCCTGCCCGAATTTGTTGCTGCAGGTGAGCCTCCCCGCGGTCGGGCTAAAAATGAAGCGGAATGCGCCTCCATCCGTATGCGAGCCGCCGCGCGCCACCCAGTATTTATCGGCCAGTGGCTTGAAGCGCTCGTCCTCCTCCGCCAGTGAGCGCAGACAGGCATTGATCGCCTGCCGTTCGCTGGCAATCAGCCCGATTTGTACGCCCTTCTCCTCGTTCTCATATAACGCGAACACCTGTGGCCGCAGCATCGAAGTGTCCGTGATGCCCAGCAGTTCAAAGGAATTCTCCTCCTTCGAGCGTGCCACGATGAAGAACCAGGGGCCATCCGGCGAGCCGTGCAGATGGGTGCGCTGCACCGCCCGGTAGAGTTCGCGCTTTTCCGGCGGCAGCATCAGGAAGTCATGCTCGGTGGTCGGCGCCATGGCCTCCAGCGTGACCTCCAGGGGATAGCCGTAGACGCGGTCCCACAAGTCAAACAACTGCACGCTGACCTCGGTATCGGTCAGGAACAACTGCCCGATATTGCGCTGACGCAGATACTCGCTCACGGCGTGATAGTTGGCAAAGTCGCCATTATGTACCAGCGCCTCGTTCAGCCCGATGAAGGGATGTGCCCCACCCGGATGCCAGACGCGGCCCTTGGTCGGGTAGCGCTGGTGCGCGATCCAGACGTGAGCGGTTTGATCGTCCAGACGGTAATACTTCACCACCTGTTCGGCATAGCCCACAATCTTCAGCACTGAAAGGTTCCGCCCGTGGCTGAGCACGAAGGCGCGCTTCTCACCCAGACTGGCATAGAAGCGGATGTTCAACCGATACGAGTTTTGATAGACGAACTCGTCCTCGACCGCACGCGGCGGCAGCTCCTCCAGCCCCTTCTCCTCGGCGAATCGTGTCAGGACCTCGGGCCGGACGCGCCCGAAGTAGCGCCAGACGTCCGGCGGGCGGACCTCCAGCCCCTCCACCTGGCGGAAATCATCCAGATGGGGGAGTTCATACGCCTGGGCGATGTCGAAGTGGGGCAGGATGAAATCCCGTTCTACTTCCTCGCGGGCCGAGGGATCGAGCAAGGCAATCTGCAGCAGATAATGGCTACGCAGGGTCTCTGCATCCACGCCGACTTGAGCCGGGTCCAACCCGACCATGGCGATGCCTCCGCCTTTGCCGTTGCCGCGGTTGTGCATTTGCACCGAGGCGGTCAGCACATGCCGCCCGGCGATGGGGATATTCGCGATCAACCCCAGCACCCCACATCCGCCCTCGGCGGCCTCATCGGAGCGTTGCGAGGGGGGTGTTAGAAGCAACAAGTTACGGCGGGATTCCAAGATTCGTTCAGGGTAGTTTCTGTCCATCGCTTACCTCCAGGTGAGTCTGGCGCACTCAATACTTTTCCCTGGGAGAGGGCTTGGGGTGAGGGCCATCATTCCAAATACACCAGCAGATCGCTCCGGCCGCGCAATTCGCGCACCGATTTCATGCCCAAGGTTTTCAAAATCCCGGCCAGCTGCCACAGCCAGGAGGTGTACAGGTTGATGATGCGTTGCGTAGCCTCATCGGCATTGACCTTCTTCGCATGTTCCGGGTCGGTGGTGGTGATGCCAAACGGGCAGCCCAGTCCTTTCTCGCACTGGGCAATGCGGATGCAGCCAATGGCTACTAGCTCGGCCGTGCCCAAGATCGCCCCATCCGCGCCCAGCGCGATGGCTTTGGCCACATCCCAGGCCGAGCGCAAGCCGCCGGAGGCCACGACCACGATTTCATCGCGAATCCCCTCGCCAACCAGGAAGCGGTGCACTTTGGGAATGGCGTATTCGATGGGCATGGCAATGTTCTTCTTAGCGATTTCCGGCGCCGCGCCGGTGCCGCCATAGGCACCATCCAGATGGACGATGTGCGCGCCGGCATAATAGGCACCGACGGCCACCATATCCACATCGGTCGGCGTCGAGACCTTGACGCTGATCAGGGCACGCGGGTTGACCTGCTTCAGCCAGTCCACGTGCTTTCGATGGTCTTCCACCGAGTACACGCTGTGGAACGGGAAAGGGGAGAAAAGCGAGGTGCCTTGCACGGCCTCGCGCAGGCGAGCTACCGAATCGGTGTTCTTGTTTCCGAGCAGGTGACCGCCCAGCCCCGGCTTGGCGCCCTGGGCATATTTGATTTCCACCAGGCGGGCGCGCTGGATGGTCTCCTCGCGCACGCCGAACAAGCCGGTTGCCACCTGGGTGATGATGTGGTCGGCGTAGGGGATAAGTTCTTCTGGGTAACCGCCCTCGCCGGTCGAGGTGAACGTTCCCAGAGCCTGTGCCGCCCGCGCCCGTGCCAGCATGACCGGCAATCCGACCGAACCGTAGGACATCCCCGCCCCGTACCACGGCAGCGGCAGGACGAGTTCCGGCCGCCCGTCGGCGCGGCGGTTGAGCGGCAGCGAAAGATCAAAGTCAGCAGGATCGGCGATGGGAGGATGGGCCGGATCCATCTCGAACTCAAAGGCGAAGGCCAGGCGATCAAAGCCGCCATCCGAGGCGCCAAAACGGTAATCCCATTCCAGACCGATGGGCGGTTGACCGGTACGCGCTTGCTGTTGCGAGGCCAGGAGGAGGCTCTGTGGCCAACGGAAATCGCCCTCGCTCCCTGCCTGGATTTTCAGCCGCGGCAGTGCCGAGAGGGGCTTGCTCCCTCCGAGCGTTTCGCGAAAAGCCGCCTCCTCGGTCTTGTGCCAGATCGTCCGCCCGATCTCATCGCGCAAGCGACGGATCTCACGCATGCCCATGGCTCCCAGCGCCTCCAGCATTTGATCGCGCCAGGCATTCATCAGGTTGACAAGGCGCTGCGCTCCCCATTCCGCATCGAACTCTCCGCTTTCGGCTGGGCACTTGCCTTTATCGGCCCATAGCGCGCAGCCCCAGGCGATCAGCAGGGCAAAATCCACGGCCACCGCGTCGGCGCCGCAGGCAATCGCCTTGACCACATGCTCGGCCGCCCCAATCCCGCCGGAGACGATCAACGTAACCCGATCGCGCAACGCGGCCGCGACCAGGGCACGATGGACTTCCTGCAGGGCTTCAGGAAGGGGACGGCCGGTCAAGTCGCGCCCGATCTCATCGGCAATCAGATGAATCACACCCACGCCTGATTTGATATAGTGAAGAATCTTTCCTGCGACCTGGCGATCGAGTGGCAAACGAATGCCGATCACGGCCTGGGGGTACCGAGTGCCTAAATCTTCCAGACCGCCGTCATCCGCTCCCTCGACCTCGATGTAGCGCGGTGACCAGAGCAAATGCCCGAGTTCGTTCATCGTTCCCAGCGCGCCCAGGTGCGTGACACAATCGCTCAGATCGTCGGCGTAGTCGGAGGGGGCAATCAAGGCCAGGGAGTCCAGCCTGCGCGCCGCTTCGGCCAGGGCACGCAGAGCGCTGCCTCTGGGCAGGGGAAGGGGAAGCGGATCGAACAGGACGGGAATCGGGAGGCTGAGCCAGGCCGGGAGGTCCGAGATGAGCTGCCCCTGGGCATCGAAGATCAAGCGGTCGAGGCGAGCGCCGAGGTCCACCTGGGTCGAGATGTATTCGCGTCCGTGGATGCCATCGCGGGTTGGACGGACGATCTCGCTCATATCCAGCCAGAGACCTTCGAACCCCTCGCCGGCGAATTTCCCGCCATAGCCTGCTCCGGAGATGGGGATGCGCCCCGTCTCGGCCTGATACCAGGTCTGGGTGATGATCTCAGCCGTCCAGTACTCATCGCCGCGTTGCGATCGTCCCTCGAAGGCCGGATGCCCATATTTGACATAGGCATCGCCTTCCAGGATGGCGAAGGTTGCCGGGTAACCGCCTGCTGGCGGGGGGACGGGATGGATGGAAATATGATAGCGACTCGCGCCCATAGCACAACCTCCAAAGCAAAACAGCACGCCTGGGCGTGCTGTTAAAAACAAAACGCCCTTCCTAAACACAAGCATCAGGCCTGAAAAGCCTGAATCACTGCGTTTGCCCTGTCCCACCCGTTACCGGATGGTTTTCGGCAAGCAACAGCGTTTTTTTATTCCAAAACCTGTTGCTGACGCTTCTTTCGGAAGGGAGAAAAGAGCCCGTGATCAGGCTCTGGAGGCATCCGCTGATCAATCCGATTTTCCGGCCATTGGCCGTTAGCACCCGACTCGCGTCGGGGAACCTCCACCTCGTAGCCCTGCTCGGCAGGGCCCAGCCGCTATTTCTCCACATATGCGATTGGAAAGTGCTGCTAAGAGCAATTCTATCCCATCTTTCGGATTTCTGCAATGATCAAATTGGTGATGAGAACGCTGTTACGCTAGGAAGTCGCACACTCCAGGGTATAATCTATAAATTACAAGGGAGAGCGAATCCAGAGAGTGGAAGGCGGAGATGGGCGCCATTCGCTCGGAAGCATCCCGCAAGGTTAATATCACGGAGGTATAATTTGCAAGAATTCCCACAAAATTCTCCAGATGCGGTCGTCCAGACGCCTACGGCGAAAAACACCTTGCTTTCCTTTTTGCGCGAGGCGATCGAAACCCTTTTCCTGGCGGCCTTTCTCTTTTTAGCGATTGAGTTTGTCTCGGTGCGAGTGCGCGTGGAAGGGTTCAGCATGATGCCCACACTTCATGATGGCGAAGTGGTGTTGGTGAGCAAAATTTCCTATCGGTTTGGTTCTATCCAGCGCGGGGACATTGTCGTCTTTCGCCATCCCTTGAACACGCGTCAGGAACTGATCAAGCGTGTGATCGGTTTGCCCGGAGACAAAGTGGTGATTGAAAACGGCCAGGTGATCTTGAATGGGATGGTAATTGCGGAACCCTATATTTCCGCTCCCCCGCGTTATAATGGGAGATGGGAAGTCCCACCTGGTTTCCTGTTTGTCCTGGGTGATAATCGCAATGATTCCTCGGATTCGCATTCCTGGGGATTGCTGCCCACAGAGAACGTGATCGGCAAGGCTGTGCTGGTGTATTGGCCACCTAATCGAATTCGCATCTTGCAGCATCCTGTTTTGATGCCGACAAATTGAATCATGTCATCCCTTTCAGATTTACGCTCCCAAGTTGAGGCTTTTGTTCGTGAGTTGCCCCCCTTAGCGGAGCTTCCTTCTCTGCCACAAGGGGCGGCGATTGCACCCTGGATTGACCACACCTTGCTGAAACCTGAAGCGACACCAGCGCAAATTCGCCGCCTGTGCGAAGAGGCGCGTGAGTATCACTTTGCGACTGTATGCGTGAATCCGGTCTATGTGGCGCTGGCGGCGCAGGAACTTCGTTCATCCGGCGTCGGGGTCTGCGCAGTGGTCGCCTTCCCGTTAGGGGCGCATACGCCGCGTCAGAAAGCCCTGGAAACGCGTCAGGTGCTGGAAGACGGCGCATCGGAGGTGGATATGGTCATCCACATCGGTGCGCTCAAGGCGGGAGAGTATGAACGGGTGCTTGAAGATGTTGCGGCAGTCGTTGAAGAGGCCCATGCGCACCATGCCGCGGTCAAGGTGATCCTGGAAATGGCCTTGCTGACGCGCGAAGAGAAAATTTGGGGCTGTCTTCTGGCCCAGGCGGCTGATGCCGATTTTGTCAAAACGTCCACCGGTTTCGGCCCGGCTGGCGCAACGGTGGACGATGTCGAGCTGATGCGCCGCGTGGTCGGTGCTAAAATGGGTGTGAAAGCGGCCGGTGGCATTCGCACCTGGAAAGATGCTCAGGCCATGCTGCGCGCAGGTGCCAATCGGCTGGGAAGTAGTTCCGGCGTGGCTATCGTGAAAGAAGCCTTACAGGAGAGTCCATGAGTGAGGATCCGGAAACGCAAACTTTCCCTTGCCCGGAATGTCAGAGTGGGGTGATGCATTTAGAGTACCTCACCTACTTTACCTGGCTGGGAAATGAGCTGATCACGGTGCCCAATTTCCCAGCGTGGGTTTGTGATGTATGTGGACGGCGTGAATATGACGAGCATGCCGTTTCCTGGCTCAATCTGATTCTCACGCCCTCTATGGGCAAACCCCTCCATTCGTCTCGGCGCACGCAGCGGCTATCGCGCCTATCGCGACCGCGTTCGTCGGATACGCGTACCGCCCGCTAGGAGGCTCGATGACAGCATCTACTACCACCAACCGCTTTGTGAGTGTGGACTTGTTCACCTCTGCTTACCGTGCCGTCGGGAAGTTGATGGTGACAAACACGGGTGTCATTGGACTGCTCAACGATCCCACACGTTCCTATGTTGAAATTCATGATGTGCGCTTGGCGCGCATCCATATGCCGACAAAACTGGTGGGGCATTTTGAGCTGATGCGCGTGCTCAAAGCGCAGGTGTTCGTGGTGTGTACTGGGCGGCGTGGTGATTTGGGGCCTCTTTCCTTGCTGCGGGGAGGGTTTGTTTCCTTTCAGGAGCATGCGGCCTTCCTCACAAGTCAGGTCTATGAGATACGAGGGGTGCTTGAGACGCCCGGCAAGTTCGACTATGCCGCCATCATGTTTGAGGGAACGCGCGATTTTGTTCCCATCTACAATGCCGTCATCAGTGCCATTCTTTTCCCATCCCTGCGCATGGAGACCCCTGCCGGTCTCTTCAATCGGAAGCGCGTGGATTTTCTTGGACTGGAGGCACACAAGCAAAAGGAATAGGGGGAATGCTGATAGCGGAGGAAAACAGGTCTATGCGTGCGATGGTGCTCTCGAATCTGGCCATCTTAAGTGGCGATGCTTCGGAAACATTTCCCCTGGAATTGCGTGAATTACCTGTGCCGCGCCCCAGGCCGGGCGAAGTGTTGATTCGGGTCACGGCCTGTGGCGTGTGTCATACTGAGTTGGACGAGATCGAAGGTCGCACACCTCCCGCCTTTTTCCCTATCATTTTGGGGCATCAGGTGGTGGGCGTGGTGGAAGAGGCCCCTGCAGGGGCGGCGGTGAAGGTTGGCGATCGCGTCGGCGTAGCCTGGATTTTTTCGGCCTGTGGAGAATGCGAGGCCTGCCGACGAGGGGAAGAGAACCTGTGTCCGCATTTCCGCGCCACCGGTCGGGATGCGCATGGCGGCTACGCTGAATATATGAGCGCGCCGGCTGATTTTCTCCACCCTATTCCTGCCGCTTTGAGCGATATGGAAGCAGCCCCATTGCTCTGTGCTGGTGCGATTGGTTACCGTTCCTTGCGCCTGACCGGCCTCCAAGATGGCGAGCCTCTTGGCCTGACCGGCTTTGGGGCTTCGGCACATCTGGTCTTGAAGATGGTGCGCTATCTCTATCCAAATACGCCGGTCTACGTTTTCAGTCGCAACCCCCAAGAACGTGCCTTTGCTCTTTCCTTGGGGGCAGTCTGGGCCGGTGCGCTCGAAGATCGTGCTCCTCAGCCCTTGCGCGCCATCATTGATACCACTCCGGTTTGGCGACCGGTGTTGGAAGCGCTCAAAAACCTCGCTCCTGGTGGACGCCTGGTGATCAATGCCATTCGCAAAGAAGAGGGCGATAAGACACACTGGCTCGAACTGGATTATCCTTCCCAGCTTTGGCTGGAGAAGGAGATCAAAAGCGTCGCCAATGTGACCCGCCGCGACGTGCGCGAATTCCTGACCCTGGCGGCGGAAGCGGGCATTCGGCCGGAAGTCCAGGAGTATCCGTTAGAATCGGCCAACCGTGCCCTCTGGGACCTCAAGCAAGGGCGCATCCGTGGCGCGAAGGTGCTGCGGATAGAGACTTAGGCACGCCCTTGATTTGAGAAGGTTGCCTGCCCGGTCACTTGGCGAAGGTGAGGGCGATCTGACTATTCAACCATCCGAGCCTCTTATGCGCTTTTTCCGCCTGCTCCTTCCCCTGCTCGGGATCGCCATCTTGGCCTATTTCTGGTCGAATGCCTTGATGGATTCGCTCTACGCTTATCGCTCCCCCCTTCATGCCAATCCGCCATCTCCTGGGGAGCCTTTGCCCAGGCGGTTGACCGCTCGCTTGGTCTTTGTCCTGATAGATGGGTTGCGCCTGGATACCTCCCTCGATCCCCAGGTCATGCCCTTCCTGAACGAGCTACGCGGTCAAGGCGCTTCGGCTGTAGTGCATTCCCGCCCACCCTCCTATTCCGATCCCGGCTATGGGGTGCTCCTGATCGGCGCCTGGCCGGAACTGCACGATGGGCCGGTGATGAACTTGCCCTACGAAGAGACACCCACCTGGACGCAGGATAACCTCTTCACAGCCGCCCATCGCGCCGGCCTACGCACGGCGGTAGCCGGCCTGAATTGGTTTGAACGGTTGATCCCGCAATCGGCGGTGACGCTTTCGTTTTATACCCCGCGGGAAGATCGTGTGGCCGATGAGCAGGTTTTTAACGCCGTGATGCCCTGGTTGAAGGAAAACTCCGCCGATTTTATCCTGGTGCATTTTGATCAGGTGGACTATGCCGGCCACAATGAAGGTGGGCCGCGCGATGCGCGCTGGAAGCAAGCGGCCCGGCGCGTGGACGATTTGCTACGTCAACTGGCGGCGACTCTCAACTTTGAGCAGGATACACTCCTGGTCGTCTCCGATCACGGTCATATCGAGCGCGGCGGTCATGGCGGCGATGAAGCGGTCACCTTGATCGAGCCACTGGTCGTTGTTGGGGCGGGAGTTCGGCCGGGACACTATGGGGATGTCCAACAAGTGGATATTGCCCCTACCGTGGCCGCCCTATTGGGGATCTCCTTGCCAGCCAGCACTCAGGGACGCGTGCTGACCGAGATGCTCACCTTGACCGAACAAGAAACCCGCCTCATTCAGGCGCTAGAATGGGCACAACAGGAACGCCTCTTGCGCGCCTACCTCCAGGCCATAGGCGCCCCTTTGCGCATCCCGGTCTTCTCAGGTGACCCGGTGGCTCCTTTCCAACAAGCATTGGAAGAAGCACGTCAGGCGCGTCTCTTCCGTGAGCGGCTGCCGCGTGCCGGGCTTGTCCTGCTGTTTCTTCTCTTACTCGTGCGGCCACTGACACGTTGGGGACGCAGCTCCCCTCTCTTGGCAGGAGGAGCTTTGCTCTACTTCGTTTTATTTCATCTGGATTACACCCTTTTGCAGGGACGCACCTATTCACTCAGTTCGGTATCGAGTGCGGAGGACATCCTCACCGCCACCGCCCGGAGCACGATCCTGGCCTTTGGCCTAGCTGCCCTCTTTGTCTTTTTCCGCCTGCGCATGCGAGCATGGACGCGTGGCGACGCTGCCGCGACCCTCTTGCACTTTACCTACCTGAGCCTCTTCCTGACCGTCACCCCCCTGCTGATCTCCTTTATCTGGAACGGTGCTCTGATTACCTGGACGCTTCCCCATTTTCGCACCCTCTTCCTGGGCTTTCTGGCCACCATCCAGTCACTCCTGCTGGCCGTGCTTGGGCCACTGTTTGCGCTGCTGGCCGCCAGCATTGCACGAGGTTCAGTATTTCGCGCCAAGGAGACGCGTTGATTTCTCGATTCATCCGCCATCCCCTTTTCATTCTCTTCTGCTTGACCTTCCTCGCCTATGGCATGCTCATCCCATTCCTGGGTTTCTATTGGGATGATTTGCCCATGTCCTGGATTCGCTATGAGCTAGGGCCGGAAGCGATGGTCCGTTACTTTTCGACTAACCGCCCGGTTTGGGGATTGCTTTACCAGATTACCACGCGTCTCTTTCCACAAGTGCCGATCTACTGGCAAATTTTTGCCCTCTTTTGGCGCTGGGCAACGGCCGCGCTCTTCTGGTCGCTCCTGCGCCGCCTTTGGCCGGAACAGGAGGAGCTGGCTTTTTGGGCGAGTGCTTTTTTCCTGCTTTACCCCGGCTTCAACCAGCAATGGGTCGCCTATCTGTATAGCCACTTTTTCATCGTCCTTTCGCTCTTTCTGTTTTCGCTCTTCGCTATGCTCCAGGCTCTGGAGAGAGGACATCGCCAGCGCGCCTGGAAGGTGACTGCCCTGCTCACTTCGGCGCTGAACCTGTGGATGATGGAATACTTCTTTTTCCTGGAGTTGGTGCGCCCTTTCTTGCTGGGAGCTTTCCTGCTTTCTCGGAAGAAGAGCTGGAAGGAGGGGGGATATGCCTACCTTCCCTATGGTTTGCTCTGGCTGGGCGCGGTGCTCTGGCGGCTGTTCGTCTTCAACAATCAGGTTTACGAGACCAGTCTGTTTGAACGTTTGCGAGTTTCGTTTTTCCCCACCGCCTGGGAGCTGCTGCAGACCATTCTCGCCAGCCTGAAGGTAGTGCTTGTGGATGGCTGGTTGCGCCTTTTTCCGCTGGCGCGTCTGAGTATAGATGGCAAAATCACCACCTTGGCCTACTGGAGTGTGATCGTCCTGGCACTGCTGACCGTGTTTCTCTTCCTGTGGCCTCGGCGACGCCTTGCTTTTCCCTCTCCTTCCTGGCTTCCTGTAGCGCTCGGCCTGATTGCCCTTTTCCTGGCCGGTTGGCCGTTCTGGCTAGCAGAATTGAAAGTCACAGTTTATCTCCCAGCCAATCGCTTCACGCTGCCCTTTCTCTTTGGCATGAGTCTGGTGCTCGCTGGCCTGCTGGCATTCCTGCGCCTGCGCTTCCTGCGTTGGGGAATAGCTTTATTGCTGATTGGGTTGGCAAGTGGACGTCAGTTCTTGTGGGCAGATCTCTATCGGCGCGATTGGAAGGTGCAGAAGACGATGTTCTGGCAGATGAGCTGGCGTGCTCCCTCTCTAGCACCGAAAACCATCGTGCTCCTGAACGAGGGCGCGCTCAATGCCTATGCTGATAATTCTTTGGCCGCGGCGCTGAACTGGATTTACGCTCCTGATTTACGCTCCGCCGAAATTCCCTATGTCTTGTTCCATCCCACCAACCGCTTGGGAAGTTCCTTACCCGCTTTGGAAGCGGGTCACAAGGTACGCTATAGCTTCTTGGCCGGCACCTTTGAGGGGGCAACAGATCAAGTGGTGGCCTTTTATTTTCAACCGCCGGCTTGTCTGCGCTTTCTCGATCCCGAAATTGAAAGCGTCAACCGCATGATTCCGCTCGAGAGCCTGATGCGCGAGGCCATGCTCCTTTCGCAAACGCGTTGGATTAGAAAGCAAGAGGAGGCGCGCATGCCCGCAATTTACGGTCCAGAGCCACCCCATGGCTGGTGTTACTATTTTCAGAAGGCTGATCTGGCACGGCAGTATCAAGATTGGGCGCAAGTAGTAGCGTTGGCCGAAAGGGCCTTTTCCCTGAATGATCATCCCAATGATCCACTGGAATACTTTCCCTTCATCGAGGCCTATGCCCATATGGAGGAATGGTCGCAGGCATTCAAGCTATCCCAACAGGCCTATCAGGTTTCTCCGAAATTTGTTGCTCCACCTCTCTGCCGGCTCTGGAAACGCATCGAGCGCGATGGGAGGCTGCCGGAGGCGGTCCGGCAGAAAGTGCAGGACGTTTTTGGATGTTTTGTATCTATGCAGCAGTAAGGTGATTACTTTGAGATGCCCTGACCTTTGTGCGTGAGATGTGAGGATTTCCGGCGAATCGTGATAAAATAATTTTACATACCGTTCTCGTTTCTTGCTTTGAAAGGAGGTGGTAGGACCAGCTAAGAGGGGTAGTGCTTGAACGTTGTCCAGAAAATCCGTTTCACTTGCACAATCGTAAGAAAGGAGGAGTTCCGTATGCGCAAATCACTCTTTGTCCTAGTGACCATCTTGGTTGGCTTAAGTCTGATTTTGAGTGCATGTGCCCGCCCGACCCCTACGCCTACTCAGCCTCCGGCGACCCAAGCACCCACCAAACCCCCTGCCCCAACCAACACCCCTGCCCCAACCGAGGCGCCCACCCAAGAGCCGTTCGTTTTCGGGATGCTTCTGGTGGGGCCTTATAACGATAAAGGTTGGAGCCAGGCACATTACGAAGCCGGGAAGTATGTGGAAGAGAAGCTCGGCGCGAAGATGATTTACCTGGATAAGGTGAACCCGGCCGATCGTCCCGGCACGGCTGCCTCACAGCTGGCTGAAGAGCTGGTCGCTCAGGGTGCCAAACTGATCATCTTCAACTCCGATGACATGAAGGACGAATCCACCAAATTTGCCAAGGCACACCCGGATGTGTTTGTCATCATGGCCTCGGGTGACCAGGTCTGGAAAGAAGGCAAGGCCTACGAGGAAGTGCCGAACCTGGTGAACATCATGGGGCGCATGGAATACGGGAAGATGATCGCCGGCTGCGCTGCCGCGCTGACCACTCAGACCGGCAAGATTGGTTACCTCGGCCCGCTCATCAACGATGAGACCCGCCGTCTCGCCGCTTCGGCCTATCTGGGCGCGAAGTATTGCTGGACGAAGTACCTCAATAAGGATGCCAAAGACCTGGCCTTCAAGGTGACCTGGATCGGCTTCTGGTTCAACATCCCCGGTGTCACGGCTGATCCAACCCAGGTAGCTAACGATTTCATCAACAGCGGTTACGATGTGATCATTTCCGGCATTGACACTACTGAAGCACTCACGGAAGCTAAGAAAGCGCACGATGCCGGAAAGTCTGTTTGGGCAATCCCCTATGACTACATCGGTGCTTGCGAAGAGGCGCCCGATGTCTGCTTGGGAGTGCCGTATTTCAACTGGGGACCTGAGTATCTGAAGGCTGTCCAGGCTGCTGCCGAGGGCAAATGGCAATCCCAGTTCGTCTGGGCCGGGCCGGATTGGAAGGATATTAACAACCGCGATACCAGCGCAGTCGGCTTTGTCAAAGGCAAGGCGCTCTCCGAAGATGCCGCCAAGCTCGTGGATAAATTCATTTCTGAACTGGCCGGCGGTCTGAACCTGTGGGTTGGCCCGCTTAACCTGCAGGATGGCACCGTCTATCTCAAGGAGGGCGAGGTCGCCACCGACCAGCAAATCTGGTATCTGCCGCAACTGCTCGAGGGCATGGAAGGACAGAGCGTGCCACAACAGTAAACTGACCCGTGAGGGGGAAGGCATTTTGCCTTCCCCTTTTTGATAGGTGCCCCATGAAAATCGAACTTCGCCACATCCACAAGCACTTTGGCCTCGTTCATGCCAATAATGATATTTCTTTGACTGTACCTGCCGGCACCATTCAGGGATTGTTAGGGGAAAACGGTGCGGGGAAAAGCACGCTGATGAAAATCCTTTCCGGCTTTATCCAGGCTGATTCAGGAGAAATTTTGCTCGATGACCGCCCGGTCATCATTCGTTCTCCGGCCGATGCCATTCGCCATGGGATTGGAATGCTCCACCAGGACCCCCTCGATTTTCCGCCTATGCGCGTGATTGATAATTTTTTGCTTGGTCAGGAAGGTGGGCTTTTCCTAAATCGCAGGCAAGTATTGGGAGAATTTGAACGCCTGGCACAGCAGTATGAGTTTTCGCTTGACCCTTTCGCTTATGTCGAAAATCTCACGGTTGGGGAACGTCAGCAACTGGAAATTCTACGCCTGCTCTGGCTGGGCGCGCGAGCCCTGATCCTGGATGAGCCGACCACCGGCATCAGCGCTTTGCAGAAGGAAAAGCTTTTTTCCACGCTGCGTCGTTTGGCCGAAGAAGGCAAGACCGTCTTATTCGTCTCCCATAAACTGGAAGAGGTGGAAGAGCTTTGTCATCGTGTCGCCGTGCTGCGGGCTGGCCGGCTGATAGGCGAGATGATGCCACCTTACGATACAGGTAGGCTGGTGGAGATGATGTTCGGACGCGAGATCAAGCCCATGGAACGTGTTTCCTTCGCCACGACCACCCCCGTCCTCCGCTTGCGCCAGGTGGCGTTGGAAGATGTGCGCCTGCGCATGTCAAATATTGATCTGGAGGTCTATGCCGGTGAGACCATTGGGCTGGCCGGGATGGAAGGTAGCGGGCAGGGGTTTTTCTTGCGCGCTTGTGCCGGCTTGGTGCGCCCGGTGAAGGGGCAGGTCTTTGTTAATGGCAAGGACCTGACGGGCAAAGATTACCACACTTACAAGCGCGCCGGCGTGGAATTCTTGCCGGCAGCCCGCCTTGAAGAAGGGCTGGTGTCCGGTCTGACCCTGAGCGATCATTTTCTCCTGGCCGAGGAGCGAAGTGGCTTTTTCTTGCACCGTGCCCAGGCCTGGCGAAAAGCTGACGAACATATCGGTCTCTATCACATTAAGGGACGGCCGGATACGCCGGTAGAAGCGCTCTCTGGTGGAAACCAACAGCGTGCTTTGCTGGCGCTTTTGCGTCCCTCCCTCTCTTTGCTCCTTCTTGAACATCCGACGCGCGGCTTGGATGTCGAATCCACCATCTACATCTGGTCGCGTCTTAAGGAGCGCTGCCAGCAAGGGACGGCGATCCTCTTTGTCTCTGCCGATCTAGAAGAAATTTTGCAGTATAGCAATCGCGTCGTGGTGTTCTTCAGTGGACGCGTTTCTCCTCCATTAGAGGCCGCTTCTCTCACCGTTGAGGAATTGGGACGCTTGATCGGTGGGAAAGGATGGGAAAAATTTTCCCCAGTGAGGATGGTGCAATGAAGCGTGAACATCTCGGCCTTACCTTGGGCTTACGAGCCCTGGCTTTTATCCTGGCTATCTTGGTCACGATTCTGGTCTTACTGGTAAGCGGCGCTCCGCCATTAGAGGCCTTTTACCAGATTCTGGTAGGTGCCTTTGGCTCGCTGAAGCGCTTTTCGGATGTGCTGGTCTCCTGGGTGCCGCTGCTCTTGGTCAGCAGTGGGTTGCTGATCACATTTACTGCCGGTCTGTGGAATATCGGCATCGAGGGGCAGATCACACTGGGAGCGATCGCCACCACCTGGGCTTTGCGCCTCTTTCAGGAGAGCACCCTCTCTCCTGGCCTGATCCTGTTCCTGGCCACCCTGGCCGGGATGCTCGGTGGGGCACTTTGGGCGATGTTGGCAGGAGTGCTGAAGACGTTCGGCGGCGTGAATGAAATCTTTGGCGGGTTGGGATTGAATTTCGTCGCCACCGCGCTCACCCTCTGGCTGATCTTCGGCCCCTGGAAGCGCCCTGGCATTGGCTCCATGAGCGGCACCGAGCCTTTTCCCGAACATCTCTGGCTGCCGACTTTTGCCGGGCTGCGCCTGAGCGGTTGGGCGCTCGGAATGGGCATCCTGGCACTCGTGCTGGTCTATTTGTTGCTGAGCAACACCTATTTCGGCTTGCGCTTGAAAGCGGTGGGGAAGAATCCGCGCGCTGCCTATCTGCTCGGCGTTCCAACCTGGCAACACATGATGCTGGCTTTCTTGCTGTGCGGTGCGCTGGGAGGGCTGGCCGGCTCCCTTCAGGTGACAGCAGTCTATCATCGCCTGATTCCATCCATATCCAGCGGTTATGGCTACCTCGGCCTGTTGGTGGCAATGCTGGTGAATTTCCAAGCGGCCTGGGTGGCGCCGGTGGCTTTCTTCTTCGCTGCTTTGAACCTGGGGAGCATCCAATTGCCCATTGTCTTGAAACTGGACTCGAGCCTTTCCGGCGTGATCCAAGGTGTGCTGGTCCTTTTTGCTCTGATGTTGGATGGAGCACGTCGCTGGCTAAAGCGGGAGTGACCACATGGAAGATTCTGCTCTCTTGATCGGATTCGCCGGTATCTTTGCCGCTTCCACGCCGCTGATCTTTGCCGTCGTTGGGGAGACGCTTATCGAACGTGCCGGCATCATCAACCTTTCCGTCAATGGCACGATCCTGCTCACGGCAATGGCCGCTTTTGCGGTAACCGTGCACACGGGCAATCTCTTCCTCGGGTTTTTGGTGGGGATGTTGATCGGCGCAGTGGTGGCGCTTTTGGTGGCTTTCAGTAGCATTAGCCTTAAGCAATCGCAGGTGGCCATCGGCTTCGTCTTGGCCTTGCTGACGCGCGATCTGGCTTATTTTTTGGGCAATCCCTACATGGGGTTGGCCGGGGTGCGTTTGCCTTCCTGGCATTTCCCCCTTCTGAAAGACCTGCCCCTGCTCGGCGTGCTCTTTTTCCGCCACGATTTGATGACCTATCTGAGTTATCTGGCGATTCTGTTGGGCTGGTGGTGGATCTTCCATACCCGTCCTGGTCTGATGCTCCAAGGGATTGGGGAGCGCCCTGCGGCGGCTTACGTGCGCGGCACGGATGTCAACCGCCTACGCTATCTCTATACTCTGATCGGTGGTGCGATTATCGGTCTGGCCGGCCCCACCTATTCCCTGAGCGTGAAAGCTGGCTGGAAGGGTACGATCTCCGGACTGGATGGCTTGGGCTGGATTGCCCTGGCGATCACCATCTTTGGCGGTTGGAATCCCTTGCGTGCTGCCTTCGGCACCTATCTTTTTGGCTTCTTGCAGTGGTTGGGATTGGTGCTCCAGCCGCGCCTTCCCGGTGTACCTTCGCAGGTGTTACAGGTGGCGCCTTTCCCGCTGATGATCTTGACCTTGCTCCTGGTGAACATTGGCAACGCTGAGTGTGTCTAACGCTCCTTGGCCGCGCTGCCTGAGCGCTGGCGCCGTCTCTTGACGCGTATCCTGAGCGCTCTGCGTTCCACGCCACCAGCCTCCTTGGGAACCCCTTTCGAGCGCGAATAAACTCGCCATCCACTACCCTCCACCGTCCACCGTCTACCGTCCACCGTCCAATGACCTCCCTCTTCAAACGCCTGACCTCCCTCCTTGAGTGGCTCTTTGAAGCCGCCTTGCCCATTTGGGCTGCTCTGCTCGCCCTCACTGTGGGCGCGATTGTGTTGTTCCTGCTAGGGGTGAACCCGTTCCGCGCCTATCTGGCTATGGTTCAGGGGGCTTTTGGCAGCTTCAATGCTTTTGCGGAAACGTTGGTCAAAGCCACCCCGCTCCTGTTAATCGGAATCGGCATCTGCATTGCCTATCGCGGCAACGTAATCAACATCGGCGGGGAGGGACAGATGATCGTGGGGGCAATCCTGGCTACCTGGTTCGGCCTGACCTTTACCAATTGGCCCGGCTGGCTCGTGATCCCTATCGCGCTGCTATTGGGGATGCTAGGCGGCGCACTTTGGGGTGGCATTCCGGGAGTGTTGAAAGCCTATTTCAATGTGAATGAGATTCTCAGCACGGTGATGATGAACGGGATCGCCGTCCAATTGATGAATTTCCTCCTGCGCGGCCCGATGATTGATCCGGCTCAGGCTCTTCAGGCCTCCAAAATCCCTCAGACAGCCCCTCTCATCGAAGCCTTCCGCTTGCCGCGCTGGGTGCCCACTCGCTTACACCTGGGCGTGCTGATCGCCATCTTGCTGGCGATCGCCGTCTACCTTTTGCTCTGGCGCACCACCATCGGCTACCGCATTCGTGCAGTCGGCTTGAATCCTTTTGCGGCGCGCTATGCCGGCATTCCTGTAGAACGCTATACCGTGCTGGCACTGGTCTTAAGCGGGATGTTTGCCGGCCTCGCCGGCGCGGTTCAGGTTTATGGGGTGAACTATCGGATGATCACGGATGGCTCGGCGGCCGGCTTCACCGGCGGTAGCGGCTTCAACGGCATTGTCGCCGCGCTGTTTGGACAATTACATCCTATCTGGACCATGCCGGCCTCGATCCTCTTTGGCGCCTTGCTGGTCGGAGCAAACCGTATGCAGCGCGTGACGCAGATCCCTTCAGCGTTAGTCGTGGCCTTGAACGGCTTGGTGGTCGTCTTTGTCGTGAGCAGCGAAATCTTTCGCCGCTGGCAACAGCAACGTAAACTTAAAATGCAGTCGGGACACCTCCGCTCCGAGCAAGAGCAAGCAACCTTATGAACCAGGATTTCCTTTCCTTTTCGGTGCTGATCGGCATTTTGACTTCGGGAGTACGCCTGGCAACTCCCTATCTATATGCAGCTATCGGAGAGACCTTTGGGCAGCGTAGTGGGGTGCTCAACCTAGGAGTAGAGGGTCAGATGCTCATGGGTGCTTTCGCGGCTTTCTATATCACCTACATCAGCGGGAACCTCTGGCTAGGAGTACTAGCTGCTCTGCTAGTCGGTGCACTCCTGGGATTAGCCATGGCCTTCGTCACCGTTCATCTCAATGCCCAACAGGGGATTAGCGGGATTGGCTTCTATCTCTTCGGCCTAGGATTGAGCGATCTGCTCTTCCAGAAATTGCTCGGCACAGTACGCACGGTGAGCGGATTCCCTCGTCTCACCATCCCTATCTTGGGTCAAATTCCCATTCTCGGCGAAATCTTCTTCCAGCACAATGCACTCGTCTACGGCGCCTATCTTTTGGTGCCGTTGTCCTGGTTTGTACTCTCCCGCACCACGCTTGGCTTGAAAATGCGAGCAGTCGGTGAAAATCCGCAGGCTGCCGACTCGTTGGGGGTGAGCGTGGCGGGGGTGCGTTATTTTGCCATCATACTCGGTGGGATGTTAGCGGCGCTTGGCGGCGCTTCTCTCTCGATCGGCCTGCTCAACGTTTTTCAGCAGAATATGACCAGCGGCATGGGTTTCATCGCTGTCGCTCTGGTTTATTTTGGTGCGTGGCGTCCCATGGGAGTGCTCCTCGGCGCCTTCCTTTTCAGCATGGTAAATGCATTGCAACTGTGGATGCAAGTCCTAAGCGTGCCGCTCCCTCCCGATATTGCCACCATGCTTCCCTACATCATGACCATCTTCGTGCTAGTCTTTGCCGCCTCGCGTGCTCGCGCTCCTGCGGCGCTCACCAAACCGTTCTTCCGCGAGGGGTAGCAGAAAGGAGGTGAGATCGAAAATCCATGCCTGTTGATAGTACCCCACCACATCCTTTTCTATTTTGAGAGGAGAAGAAAACATGAAACACAAAATGCTGTTTGCCCCCCTTTTGCTGCTCGCGCTGCTTCTGGCCGCCTGCGGCCCTCGACCGTCTCCTGTGACGCCTCCTGCCGTGACCCAGGCCCCTCCTGCCCAAACCGAAGCTCCCGCGACGCCGATGCAACCCCCTCCGCCACCGCAAAAACCCTTCCGCGTGGCCGTGGTGATGCCCAGTGCTATCAACGATATGGCCTTCAGCCAAAGCATCTATGATGCCCTGCTCGCCGTGCAGCAGAAACTGGGCAAAGACACATTTGAATTCGTCTATTCGGAAGGGATGTTCAACGTAGATGACGCCGCAGCCGCCATCCGTGACTATGCCAGCCAGGGATACGACCTCGTCATCGCTCATGGGTCCCAATACGGTTCCTCCCTGAAAGAGATCGCCCCCGATTTCCCCAATACCAGCTTTGCCTGGGGCACCACTGTGGATACCTTCGGACTGCCCAACGTCTTCGCCTATGAGGCCGCTTCCCATGAAGGGGGCTACGTCAACGGTGTGATGGCCGCCCTGCTGACCAAGAGCAAAGTGATCGGTGTAATCGGCCCGATCGAAACCGGCGACGCCAAACTCTACGTGGATGGCTTCAAGGCCGGCGTCGCGGCCACGAATGCGCAAGCGACCGTCAATGTCAGCTATATTGGCTCGTTCTCCGATACTGCCTTGGCAGCCGAAGCGGCCAATACGCATATCTCGGCCGGCGCGGACGTGCTCACCGGCACCGCCCAGATGGTGGTCGGAGCGATCGGCGTGGCCAAGGAGAAAAACGTGCTCTGGTTCGGCACCCAATCCAGCCAGGTCTCGCTAGCGCCCAACATCGTTGTTGCTACGCAGGTATATCACTGGGAAGTGGCATTGCTGGAGATGGTCCAGCTCATTCAATCGGGCACTTTGGGAGGAAAATCCTTTACCATCAACCTGGCCAACGGTGGCGAGGTGATCGAATTCAACCCGGCCTTCAACTTGCTGCCTGAAGTCAAGGCAAAGGCCGAGGAGACCATTCAGGGCATCATCAACGGCAGCATCAAGATCGAATTGCCCAAATAGCGGAGCCGATGGGGTAGAGCCACCTATGCTCTACCCCGCTTTCCAAAGAGGGAACTATGCCTACCGATGCACCACGTCCGCGATTGGAACAGGTAGAAATGCGTCAAATCACCAAGCGCTTTCCCGGCGTCTTGGCGGTTGATCACGTTGATTTCGATGTCCACGCCGGCGAGGTTCATGCCCTTCTGGGTGAAAATGGTGCTGGGAAAACAACGCTGATGAAGATACTCTATGGCATGTATCGCCCGGAAAGCGGAGAAATTTATCTCAACGGACAGCGCGTCCACTTCTCCTCTCCTCAAGATGCCATTCAACGCGGCATCGGCATGGTGCATCAGCATTTTATGCTTGTTGAGACCCTCAGCGTGGTCGAAAATGTGGCCCTCGGCATGCCTTCCTCCCGCGGTTTTCTGACCGATCTCGATCGCGTTGCCGGCCAAATCCAAGAACTTGCCGAACGTTATCACTTGCACGTCGACCCCTGGGCCTACATCTGGCAACTTTCGGTAGGGCAGCAACAGCGTGTAGAGATTATGAAGGCGCTTTATCGCGGGGCAGATCTCCTGATTCTGGATGAGCCGACCGCCGTGCTTACTCCTCAAGAAGTAGAGGAGCTTTTTCACGTGATTCGCCAAATGGTACAGGAAGGGCATGGTGTAGTGTTCATTTCCCACAAACTCCACGAAGTCATTGCCATTAGCGATCGCGTGACCGTCTTGCGCGATGGGCGCAAGGTTGGCACCCGCCCAACTCGCCAGGTCACCAAGGAAACGCTGGCAACTTGGATGGTTGGACGTGCCATCGCAGCGGCAATGAACCCTGGCATCGGCTCACGCGGCGCTCTCGCCTTACGTTTGGAGCAAGTTTCTTGCCTCAACGAGCGTGGAATGCCTGCTTTAAGAGGGGTGTCGTTGGATATTTATCATGGGGAAATCTTGGGGATTGCCGGCGTTTCCGGCAATGGTCAACGCGAACTGGCAGAGGTGATCACCGGCCTACGCCCGATGATAGCTGGGCGCATCTGGCTGGAAGGGGAGGACATCACCACTCTCTCCCCTGCTGAGCGTGCCGCGCGCGGCATGGCCTATATCCCGGAAGAACGCATGCGTGATGGGGTCATCCGCGAGTTCACGGTGGCCGAAAACCTCTTGCTCAAGAATCATGCCCGGCCTCCCTTCTCGCGCTTCACTTTCCTGCAGCTGGCCGAGATTGCCTCTCATGCAAATGCCCTAATCCAACGCTACCAAATCAAAACTCCCAGCCGTGAAACAGCGGTAGGTAACCTTTCGGGAGGAAACATTCAGAAAGTGGTACTGGCGCGGGAGCTTTCGGCCAACCCGCGCCTGATCCTCGCCTCTCAGCCCACACGTGGCCTTGACATTGGCGCCACCGAATATGTCCGTTCGCAATTGCTTGCCCAACGGGAAGCGGGCACTGCCATTCTGCTTATCTCGGAAGACCTGGATGAAATCCTGGCACTCGCGGATCGTATTGCCGTGATGTATGAAGGGGAAATCATGGCCGTGTTTTCTCGCGCCGAAGCAAGAGTAGAAAAATTAGGATTGCTGATGGCAGGAATACGCACGTAGGATCAATGTGTTATAATTTAGCTTAGAGTGTCCATGGCTATCGGATTCGAGGAATACATGCAACTGCTCTCCCTTTTGCATGAGCACCCGGAATGGCGGGAGCCGCTCCGCCAGATGCTGCTGCCGGAGGAGATTCTCCGTTTACCTGAAGGAATGGCTGAGCTGCGCGAAAGCGTGCGCGAGCTTGCCGAGGCGCAGAAGCGCACCGAGCAGCGTGTTGAAGAGCTGGCCGAGGCGCAGAAGCGCACCGAGCAGCGTGTTGAAGAGCTGGCCGAGGCGCAGAAGCGCACCGAGCAGCGTGTTGAAGAGCTGGCCAAGCGCGTGGATGAGCTGGCCGAGGCGCAGAAGCGCACCGAGCAGCGTGTTGAAGAGCTGGCCGAGGCGCAGAAGCGCACCGAGCAACAGGTTGGTGAGCTGGCCAAGCGCGTGGATGAGCT
>JBKBPX010000010.1:0-33766 GCA_046292855.1 Anaerolineales bacterium | reverse complement strand
GGCCGTCCTCGGCAATACTCTGGCGCAAATTGCCCGCGAGAAGGCTGGAATTATCAAGGAAAGCCGTCCGGTGGTCTCAGCTCCCCAGGAACAGGAGGCCTTACAGGTCATCCAGAAAGTGGCGGAAGACAAGCATGCCCCATTGACGCTGCTCTCCCGTGACGTGTTGGCCAACCGAATCGGGTTCGACCTAAATGGGCAGACGGTTCAAATCTGGACCCGAAACGGGCGCCGGCTTGAGACGCTTTTGCCCCTCCTTGGCCAGCATCAGGTGGAGAATGCGGGCGTGGCAGTTGCTGCGCTGTGGAAGCTTCAGGAGCAGGGGATTGCGGTGGACGATCGGGCGATCCGACAAGGCTTTGCTTCCGTGCGCTGGCCGGCCCGTTTCGAAATTGCACGTTTGCATCCTCCCCTCATCTTCGACTCTGCGCACAACCAGGCCTCATTCCGCCTCCTGACCCAGACCCTGGCCGAGACCTTTCCCGATCACCAGGTTTATCTCGTCTTTGGTGCCTCAGAAGATAAACCGCTCGAGGCTATGCTTCAGGAAATTCGCCCGCGCCTCGAAAAGCTCCTTCTCACTCGAGCCAACCACCCGCGGGCTACGGAATTGGAGCGCTTGGAGGCTTTGGCGCGTCAACAGGGACTCGAATTCGAGACCCACCCCACCGTGGCTCAGGCTTTTGCCCGTGCCCTGGAGCTGGCGGCGCAGGATGGGAATGCTGTCGTGGTGGCCGGCTCGATGTTCGTCACTGCTGAGGCGATGGAAAAGTGGCGCGCTGTTGCAGGCAAGTGATCCAGGTGGCCTGCTCTTCCGATGGCGGAGTGCGAAAGACCAGGAGCAGCGGCGCAGCCGGCAGACGTGCCACGGTGTTCACTCCCGAAATCACCCAGCGCTCTCCCAGTAGCCCAATTGCGCCGGGCACGTTCTGAATATTCATCAGCATCTCCGGCGGCGTCATTGCCAGATGGGCTGAAGGAGTGACCCGTCCACCCAGCCAGGCCTCAAAGGCGAGCATCTCCTCTCCTTCGAGTGGATAGACCCACACATCCACTGCTTGATCGGCGCCGCCGATCTCCCGCCAGTTTTCAATTTGGCCTCGAAAGATCGCTCGCACTTGTACCTCAGAGAGAGTGGAGATGCCGTTTTTGGGATGAGTGATCACAACAAGAGCTTCTTCTCCAATAGCGAAGGCCGGAAAGGCAAGCGCAGATGGTTCGCCCCAATGCAGGCGCATTTCGGCCTCATCACCGCTTAGGGCTAGCACGGTTTGGGGAGGCAGGCAAGCTTCCAGCGTCCCCATCCAGAGCCTTAAGGAGGGTGGGACGGCAATTCGCCAAATGGTCGGGGGTTGCCACGTGGGACGGCAAGCTGCTAAGAGAAGTGATAGTAGAATCAGGTATCGAAAACGCATATTTGCTGGGTATCGCTTCCTTTGCGGTTACGAGCTTTTTATTGTGCCGCTTAGGACTCTTTCAGCCCGTGCGTGCTTGAGAGTCTTTCTCCCGCTTCAGGGGAGTTTTCGCCTTAATTCCATCTTATCGCCCTATATCGTCCCGTTGATTTTAGCACTGAACTCCGATTTGCGGACTGCAGTTTACCGTTAGCACTATGGTATGATTGAGATATGCAAACGACGAAAGACTCTACTGCAAAAAGGCCTGTTTACCACAGAGTGCACAGAGTACACACGGAGAGTTGGTAATGAAAAACCTTTGTGCGCTCTATGTTCTCTGTGGTGAGTTTTTGCAGACACTCACGAAAGGAAAAATCACTGTGTCACCACAATATCTCACCTTCACCGATCGCCTCCGTATTTGGTTTCGCTGGTTTCTGGAGCCGACGGCGCGCTTTCTCTTGCGCCTTGGCCTGACGCCCAGCACCATGACCTTGGCCGGCCTGGCGGGGAATGTCCTGGCTGCGTTTTCCATTGCCCAAGGGAAAATTACGTTGGGCGGTCTGTTAATGCTCATCTTTACCCCCTTCGATGCCCTGGATGGAGCTATGGCGCGCCAGGCTGGCGAAGATAGCGAATGGGGCGCCTTCGTAGACTCGGTCACGGATCGCTACTCAGAATTGTTCGTCTTAGGCGGCCTGATCTACTATTTTGCGATGAATGCCCAGCCTTTGTGGGCAGTTGTGACCTTCGCGGCCGCAGCTGGAACGGTGCTGGTTTCGTATGTCAAAGCGCGTGCCGAAGCGGTCGGATACGAGGCTAAAGTAGGCCTGCTCACGCGGGTTGAGCGCTATCTCGTGCTGGCTCCTTCCCTGTTGTTCAATATCCCTCATGCTGGAATTCTGGTGATTGCCATGTTTGCCAACTACACTGCGCTACAGCGCATTTTCCATGTCCGCCGTCAGGCGAGGGCAGAGATGAAACGAGTTTCACAATCTGCTAAAGGAGGAAACTGATGTTTGGACGCTTTGTCCCACCTGATGGATTCGCACTACCTATCGTAGTCCTGCAGATCATCCTGGTTTTGATGGCAATTTCTGGATTAATTGAGAGTGCCCGCGGGGTGCGCGAAAAAGCTTCATACGTCCCCAATCTCTTGTTCTGGATTGTGTTGGGAACAATCGGGGTGATATTCCCGGTCTTTCTGAAGGCGGATTACCTGGAAATCAAGTTTTATGGTCTGATCTTGATGAGCGGTGCTCTGGCCGGGGCTGGATTAGCGTCGTGGGAGGTGCGAAGACGAGGAGGAAATCCGCAGGAGGTCTGGGATTTGTTGATCTACCTGGTTATTGGAGGAGTGGTTGGTGCTCGTCTATGGCATGTCTTTACGCCATCCACTTCCGCAGTGGGCAGCGGAATTACTACCTCGTACTACTTGCAAAATCCTTGGGAGATTCTCAACTTGCGTCATGGCGGGTTGGGGATGCCGGGTGTGATTTTAGGCGGCACCATTGCGCTGGCAATCTATACACACAAGCGCGGTCAGCGTTTTGCCTCTTGGGCCGATATTGCCGCTCCGGCTCTGGCATTGGGGCAAGCAATTGGCCGCTGGGGAAATTTCTTCAACCAGGAACTCTATGGCGCCCCGACCGATCTACCTTGGAAGCTTTATATCTCTCAAGAACATCGCTTGCCGGGCTTTGAAAATTACGAGTACTATCACCCGCTCTTCCTCTATGAGTCACTCTTCAATTTGGCCAACATGTTCTTTCTTTTGTGGCTCTTGCGCCGCAAGCAGGATAAACTTTTGCCTGGCGATGTTTTCTTGATCTACCTGGTCACTTATCCGCTCGCGCGCTTCTTCCTGGAATTCCTGCGGTTGGACATTGTAACCGCCGCCGGTCTGAACCTGAACCAAACGGTCATGGGACTGATTGCCCTGGGTGCGGCAGTCACGCTTTTCTGGAGACATCGCAATAGTAAGACGAGTGGCTGACTTTAGAGTGATAAGAAATCCTTTCTCTTCCCTTTGTGGATTTGTGGTCATGATAGAGGCTGAGTCGCTTGCAAAACAATTTGAGTCTTTTTGGGCTGTACGTGATGTCACTTTCTTGGTGAAGGAGGGGGAAGTGCTTGCCCTTTTGGGGCAAAATGGCGCCGGAAAGACGACGACCATCCGCATGTTAAATGCCCTGTTGCGGCCGACGCATGGACGAGCGCGCATTATAGGCTACGATACGGTGGAGCAACCCGAAATGGTGCGAAAGCACGTGGGCATGTTGACCGAACAGCATAGCCTCTACCTGCGCATGAACGGACGAGAATACCTGGAGTTCTACGCCCACCTATACCGTCTCAATGACCCCGTTCAGCGGCGTAAACGAATTAACGAACTGCTGGAATATTTCGGCCTGGCTCAGGTGGCCGATAGACGTTGTGGTGAGTACTCCAAGGGAATGCGTCAGAAACTCAGCCTGGCGCGGGCACTGCTTCATGATCCGCCGGTGCTGTTATTGGATGAACCGACCTCGGCGATGGATCCGGAAGCGGCACAATTGGTGCGCCAGGAGATTTTGCGCCTGCGTTCTGATCGGCGTGCCATTTTGATCTCCACCCACAATCTGACCGAGGCCGAGATGCTGGCCACCCGCATCGCCATCATCGCCGAGGGACGTCTCCTAGCGATTGGGACTCCTGATGAGCTACGACGGGCGATATTCGGCGTTCCCGAATTTCGCATTCGCTTTCAGAGACCTTGGCATGATCAGGTTTCGCTTCCCCACCAAGTCCAAATTGTCGAGAAAACTCCTACCATCTGGCGTGTGCGCGTTCCTGAGGCGGAAAGAATCCTGCCCTCCATCTGGCGTACATTCATGGAAGCGGATGCGCCTTTTCTTACCATCGAAGAAATCTACCACACCCTGGAAGAAATATATCTGACGGTAATGGCACGAGCACGTGAGCGAGGAGAAATCCGATGAAAGAGAGTCTGGCTCCAATTTACTGGATTGTCCGCCGTGAACTTTCCGATCAGATGCGCGATTGGCGTATTCTCTTCCCGCTGATCGTGCTTTCACTATTTTTCCCAATCGCCATGACCGGCATTGCCCAGGCGACGGTGAATTTCATCAATCAATACGGTGGTAACTTAGTCATTGAGCAGCTTGTTCCCTTTTCGATCCTGGTTGTTGGCTTTTTTCCGACCACGCTTTCCCTCACCATCTCGATCGAGGGCATTGTTGGCGAGCGCGAACGCGGCACGGTAGAACCACTTCTGGCAACTCCGCTGGCAAATTGGCAAATTTACATGGGCAAGTTTATCGCCGGTCTGATCGCTCCCTTGTTCTCCATTTTCTTTGCCATTACGCTATATCTGATTCTGATTGCTCGTCGTGATATTCCTCTGCCCTCTCCACAAATGCTGGGCCTGCTTTACCTGATCAGTGTCTCCAATGCGTTATTGATGGTAAGCGGGGCGACGTTCCTCTCCGCACAATCCACTTCGGTGCGGGGGGCCACACTGAGTTCGTCCTTCATTATCCTGCCCGTTTCCTTTGTGTTGGAGATGGAGGCATATCTTTTGTTTTGGAAAAATAACTTTCCGCTGTTTTTGATCCTGTTTTTCGTTTTGATTTTTGCGTTCATGTTTCTGCGCCTGGGGTTGATTTACTTTGAACGCGAGAATTTATTTGGCCGTGAAGTAGATGAGCTTAACCTGCGTCGTTCGTTGCGGTATATATGGGAAGCTTTTCGCGGCGAAGCGGGCACGATCTGGGAGTGGTATCGCTATGAATTGCCGCGCAGCCTACGCGAGATGCGTTATGCCCTGATCCTCTTCCTGGCTTTGTTCCCGCTTGGGTCAATGCTGGGAGTGTATGTCGCAGATAGCATGGTTAAGCCCCTTTTTCCGCTTCCCGAAACGCAAAGTGAGCGAGAGACTTTGCTAAAGAGAATCAGCGTGGTTCTCTCTTCGACTGCGAGGGAGGATTTCCAACAAGAAGATGCTCTCAGTATGGGATATATTTTGAGACATAATTTGACAGTAGTATTCGGCATCTCTTTTTTGGGGATAATGTCTTTCGGCATCTTTGGAGTGCTCGCCTATCTTTTGAATACTGGGCTTTTGGGAATCGTGTGGCGAGTACTTGAATGGATGGCTTTGCCCCCTCTGAATATCTACCTTTTCGGTGTGCTACCCCATGGCATCCTTGAGCTTCCTGCTATGGTTATTTCCTTTGCCACCGTGTTCTATCTGGGTGTACGCACCATCACTCCCTCGAACAAGACCATTTCCAAAATTCTCGCCGAAAACTTGGCGTTTTGGCTGCGGATCACCGTTGGTATTGTGATTCCCCTGTTTTTTCTGGCTGCAATGGTTGAATCTTCGGTTACTCCTATCCTGCTGAAGTCTTACCTCTGGACTTTGCTGAGGTAGTTTCCATGCCTTCTCTTCTGTTTCTTGGCACGGCCAATGCTCTGCCCTCGGCGCAGCGTGAGAATACGCACTTGTTCCTCGAATGTGGTCAACGGAATATCTTGATTGATTGTTCTGGGAATCCCTTCGCCCGCCTGGAACAGGTTGGCGCCTCTCCCCTTGAGATCACCGATGTGATCCTGACCCATTTTCATCCCGATCATGTTTCCGGAATGCCTTCCTTGCTCATGGGGTTGTGGTTAATGGGCTATCGGCAAGAGATGCACATCTATGGCCTTGCGTATACGCTGGAGCGTTTGCAGGCCTTAATGGATGCTTATGGTTGGGATCGCTGGCCGGATTTTTTCCCGGTTGCCTTTCACCGTCTTCCTCCTCGTGAGAAGGTGCTTTTGCTGGAGGATGCCGATCTGCGCATTTTCTCTTCGCCGGTCCGACACATCGTTCCAGCCATTGGACTGCGCATCGAGTTGCGGCAGAGCGGCAAGGTAATTGCCTACTCTGGGGATACCGAACCCTGTCAGGATGTGATCCGTCTGGCGGCCGGCGCGGATGTGTTGATTCACGAGGCCGGCGGCGAAACTCTTGGGCATTCGAGTGCCGCTCAAGCCGCAGAAGTGGCACGTCAAGCAGAGGTCGGCGCACTGTATCTGGTCCATTATCCCACCCTTACGCCAGCCCTGCGTCAGCAGCTGCTCGATAGTGCCTCACAACACTTCTCCGGCCCGCTTTACCTGGCTGAAGATTTGATGCGGTTGGAGTTCTAGAGCTTGCCGTTTCCTTCGCCTTGATTTCACCATTTGGAGGTCTCATGTCTCTTAGGGAAGCCTACGAGCGTTGGAAGCGAGAAGTCCTCGATCCCATCCTGCAACGTTTTCCGGAGCGTAAGGCGCACTTTGAAACCCCTTCTGGCATTGAAATCCCGCGCTTTCTCCTCCCCTCTGATCCTGATCCTGACTATGAAGAAAAACTGGGCTTCCCCGGCGTATATCCTTTCACGCGCGGCGTCCAGCCAACCATGTATCGTGGGCGTTTTTGGACAATGCGCCAATATGCTGGCTATGCCACTGCCGAGGAGACCAATCGCCGCTTTCGCTATCTGCTAGAACAAGGGCAGACCGGGCTTTCGGTAGCTTTTGACCTGCCCACGCAAATCGGCTATGATGCCGATCATCCGATGGCAGCCGGGGAGGTGGGGAAAGTTGGTGTATCTATCTCGTCCCTAGAGGATATGGAGCGCCTGTTCGAGGGCATTCCGCTGGAAAAGGTCTCCACTTCGATGACGATCAATGCGCCGGCCGGGATTTTACTGGCCATGTATATTGCTGTGGCCAAGAAGCAAGGGGCGGAGATGCGCAAATTGCGTGGCACCATCCAGAATGACATTTTGAAGGAATACATCGCACGTGGCACCTACATCTTTCCGCCTCAACCGTCCATGCGCTTGATCACAGATATTTTCCGTTTCTGTGCGCGCGAGGTGCCGCATTGGAACACCATTTCGATCAGCGGCTATCACATTCGCGAGGCCGGTTCGACCGCCGTCCAGGAGGTGGCTTTCACGCTGGCAAATGGGATTGCCTATGTCCAAGCGGCGATTGAGGCTGGCCTGGATGTAGATGAATTTGCCCCTCAGCTTTCGTTCTTTTTCAATGCCCACAATAACCTGCTTGAGGAAGTTGCGAAATTCCGCGCCGCGCGCCGGCTGTGGGCGCGCCTCATGCGGGAGCGCTTCGGCGCGCGCAACCCGGCCTCCTGGCAGCTACGTTTCCACACCCAGACGGCCGGCTCAACCCTCACCGCGCAGCAGCCGGAAAACAATGTGGTGCGCGTGACCATCCAGGCATTGGCCGCCGTTCTTGGAGGGACACAATCCCTGCACACGAACAGCATGGACGAGGCTCTCTGGCTGCCGACCGAAAAGTCGGTGCGCGTAGCCCTCCGCACCCAGCAGATCATCGCCTATGAATCGGGCGTGGCCGATACGGTGGACCCCCTGGCCGGTTCATATCTGATCGAATACCTGACCGATGAGATTGAGCGCCGCGCCGAGGAATATATCCACAAGATTGACGAGATGGGGGGCGCACTACGCGCCATTGAGCGGGGCTACCTGCAGAGCGAAATACAGGAAGCGGCCTATCGCGCCCACCAGGCTATCGAAAAAGGTGAGCAGATCGTTGTCGGGGTCAACGCCTTCCAGGTGCAGGAACAAGTGACGCTGGAGCGTCTCAAAGTTGACCCGCGCCTCGAAGCCGAGCAAAAAGCGCGCCTGCAGCGCTTACGTCAGAATCGAGATTCGCAACGCGTCGCCGAACTTCTTGCGCGCTTAGAAACCGCCGCCCGCGGCACAGAAAACTTGATGCCCCTTTTTATTGAGTGCGTGGAAAACAAAGTTACGCTGGGTGAAATCTGCACCGTCTTGCGTCAAACCTGGGGAGAATACGTAGCAGAGCGGTTTTGACTTTTCTGACCACCGCCTGCCCGATAAAGTTTGAATGCCTGTTCCCGGTGAAAGACGGCTCCAGCCGTTGCTTGTGGGTGAGATGGTGAGCTTGGCCTTGAATCCTCTCGTTTTGGAAATTCGGTTATCGAGTATAATCCTTAGAAAGGTAGATTTGCTTCGCTCCAGAGCCGTTTTATGGAGATCGCGGAGAATTTTGTGTGATCTTTGCAGGATTCTCCGCGATAGGCTTACAACCTGCAATACGCAGTGTAACTGGGCGCTTGAGATCGCGGAGTGCTTATGGAAAAAATCGGTCGTTATGAAATTCGTGGTGAATTAGGGCGGGGAGGCATGGCTACCGTCTATCGCGCCTACGATCCGGTCTTCGAGCGCGAAGTGGCGGTGAAAGTATTGCCCCCTCATTTGATGGAGGATGCGCAGTTCCGTAAGCGTTTTGAGCGCGAGGCGCGCGTTGTAGCCCAGTTGGAACACCCGGCCATTGTGCCGGTCTATGATGTCGGGGAGGACAACGGTCAACTCTTCTTCGTCATGCGCTATATGAGCGGCGGGTCCCTCTCTGATCGGCTCAAAAAAGGGCCTCTTTCATTGCAAGAAACACTTCGCCTGCTAGAGCATCTGGCTCCTGCCCTGGATGCGGCTCACGCCAAAGGCGTTGTCCATCGCGATCTGAAGCCCGCTAATATCCTCTTTGATGCTTCCGGCCTGCCCTACCTTTCGGATTTCGGCATTGCCAAAGTCCTTGCCGGTCAACAGACGACCCTGACAGGGGATTTTATCGTCGGCACGCCGGCCTATATCAGCCCGGAGCAAGCACAGGGGAAACCGATTGACGGGCGGAGCGATATTTACTCGCTTGGCGCTCTCCTCTACCATATGCTGAGCGGAGAGCCACCCTACCAGGCAGATACTCCGATGAGCCTGGCATTGAAGCACATCACCGAACCACCGCCGGATATTTTGCAAGTCAATCCATCCCTGCCGCCGGCGCTGGCAGCACTCATCCGCAAAGCCATGGCGAAAGAGCCGGCGGAACGTTTTGCTACCGCCGGTGAAATGGTCAGGGCCTTGCGCGAGATTGTGCAAGGGAAGGTGCCATCTTTCTTGTTGGAAGAGGCGCCTACCGCCACAGTGCTGAGGACAACCCTGCCGGCTGCGCCCAAAGCTACGCCACAGCGATTTAACTTATTCCCTGTGATAGCTGCTGGGGGCTTGCTTATCCTCCTGGCACTCTCGGCTGTTTTGGGAATAGGCGTCTTGCGTGGTCTTTCTTCAAGCGCACTCAGGATCACGCCGACTCCATCGGCTATCGTTTACACCCCCACCCGCGCTGTGGCCCTGGCTTCTCCTGCAATTATCCCTTCGGCTACGGTCATAGCATCTCCACTCTCATCCCCGACTCCCTATCCGTCAGTCACTCCTTCTCCATCTCCAACTCCCACTGTTTATACGCCTCCGGTGATCGGGGGCGCGGATGCGGTGGCTCTAGTGGCTTCCAACGAGATTTGGTTGGTATCTCTGGATGGACAGGAAGTGAAGCAGTTTACTCGGGATCGCGCTCTCAAGCGCAATCTGGAGTGGTTGCCTGATCACGTTCATTTGCTTTACCTGACTGGAAAGTGCATTAACATCCTAAACGTAGAAAGTGGAGAAAACAAAGTGTTGACTTGCCTGGAGGGTGCAGGTATACTGGAAGCAGTTCGTCCTTCGCCGGATGGGAAATGGTTGGCCATCACGTTGGACCGCGAACTCTATATTCTCCCATTAGACTTGGAGGCCCTTGGCAAAGCTCGCACCCGCGTGGATTTGCGAGCATTGATTGAGCGGCAAGGATGCCTTTTCTATAACGAGGTGGCAGTAAAGGATGTGCGCTGGCCGCGTCAGGGCTATAAGCTGGCCTTGCAAATCCTGGGAGTAAGTGGAACAAGGCAGGTAGACGCGATTGTCCTATATGATTTCCGTAACTGCGCCGCAGGAATGCCGTTCAAGTTAGACGAATTCCCTGCAGCGCGCTTTTCCATGAGCGGCTATGGAGATCGCCCCCTCATCCCCTCCTATGATTGGGATGGTGAGATGCTCTTTGTGCTGAATAGTTTCCGTCGCAACGATGGTTTTGGCGATCTCTATGAGTACAATGCTGAACTCCATAAAGGACGGCAGCTCAACCCGATTGGAGGTACTTGCTGCTATCGGGATGCGCGTTGGAGCCCCGATGGACGCTGGCTCATCTTTGCTTTCCAGGACTTACGGCTTGGCCCGGAGGGAAAAATTGAAGTTTATTATGTCCAATATGGCACGATTGGAACGGGGATCGAATATCCCCCTCTGCCTTTGCCACCCTTCTTTACCCACCCTAATGAGAAACCACAGTTTGCCTTGCGCCCTGCACAATGAACATGAGCACCTTCTTGCAGCTTTCCTTCCTGTTGGTAATCATCTTGCTCATGGCCAAACTGGCCGGCTATCTCAGCACGCGTTTAAATCAGCCGGCTGTCTTGGGGGAGTTGCTGGTCGGCATTTTGCTGGGGCCGACAGCGCTCAATATCCTGCACTGGCCATTTCTTGACCCCTCGATGGAGGAGATCATCCACGCTCTTTCCGAAATGGGGGTGATGCTGTTGATGTTCCTAGCCGGCTTGGAGCTACACTTCCATGAACTTTCCCGCAATCTGCGGGTGTCCACCTTGGCCGGCAGCTTGGGTGTGTTTCTGCCGCTGGCAGGTGGTTGGGGAATTGGCCGTATCTTTGGGCTGGATCAGCGTGCCTCTATTTTTCTTGGCCTGATCCTAACTGCGACTAGCGTCAGCATCTCGGCACAAACCCTGATGGAATTGGGGCGCTTGCGCTCACGCGTTGGCTTGGGATTGCTCGGTGCGGCAGTGCTAGATGATATTCTGGCCATTCTTCTCCTTTCTATCTTCCTTGCGGTAGTCAGCGGCGGCGGCAGCGCATTTTCTCTGATCGGAATCGCACTGCGCATGCTCCTTTTCCTCGCAGCCGCTTTCGCCTTTGGATTCTGGTTACTGCCGCGCTGGAGCAAGACTTTTGCCGAACTTCCCATCAGCCAAGGGACGCTTGCCTTTAGCTTGAGCATCATGCTGACCTATGGCCTGGCCGCTGAGGTGATCGGCAAACTAGCCGCAATCACCGGCGCTTTCCTCGCCGGATTGATGTTCGCCCGCACCCCGCAGAAAGAGGAGATCATCGGCGGTGTCCACGCGCTCGCCTATGGTTTGTTCGTGCCGATCTTCTTTATCAATATTGGCCTCTCGACCAACGGACGCGTTTTCCATTTAGGAGTGCTCTGGTTTGCCGTTATCGTCATCCTCATCGCTATTTTCAGTAAGTGGTTCGGCGCAGGATTGGGGAGTTATCTGGGAGGATTACCACTGCGTGAAGCGGTGCAGCTTGGCGCAGGCATGGTCTCGCGAGGAGAAGTTGGCCTGATTATCGCCAGCTTGGGCCTCCCATATCGGTTGGTCACAGAAGACGAATTCGCTGTCATTGTAATCATGGTATTGACGACAACATTGATCACTCCTGTGATCCTACGCGCTCTTTTCAGTGAGACGAAAGCGGAAAAAAGAGTTGCTCTAGCTGAGCAAACGGAGGAGGATCAGTAATGTACCTGGTTTTGTTCGTACTTCACGATCCCTCCCGGTTAGACGAAGTGCTAAACACTTGGGAGGAAGAGGGAATCCAACGAGTGACCGTATTATTTAGCACCGGCCTGGGGCGCATCCGTCAGGCGAAATGGCGAGATGACCTGCCGCTCATCCCTTCCCTGGAGGACTTCTACCAAGAGGAGAGATTTAGCCGCACCATCTTCACCCTCGTGCCGGATATGGAAGGGGTGCAAAAATTGCATCGCGCGATTACCAAAGTTATCGGTGACCTTACCCGCCCGGGCACCGGCCTCCTGATCGCTGTGCCGGTTGCGGAAGCTTTCGGCCTGAATAAGCTCGAAGTATAGCCATCGGGAAGTAGAGTTTTCGCCGAGGGTGAGGCTCCTAACTTGATTTTGCTCGCTTCGGAGGGCGTCAATGTACAAGGTCGTACTTCTTCGACACGGACAAAGCGTTTGGAATTTGGAGAACCGCTTCACAGGTTGGACAGATGTCGGCTTGACCGAGCAGGGCATTCAAGAAGCTGTCCGTGCCGGGCAGCGGCTCAAGGAAGCAGGTTACACCTTTGACGTGGCCTTCACTTCTGTCTTGCGGCGAGCAATTAAGACGCTCTGGATTGTGCTTGAGGAGATGGGGCTGGAATGGATTGCGGTGTACCGCTCCTGGCGTCTGAATGAACGTCACTACGGAGCCTTGCAGGGCCTGAATAAGTCGGAGATGGCCGCAAAGTATGGGGAACAACAGGTGAAGCTCTGGCGACGCAGTTATGATGTTCCTCCTCCGCCTCTCGATTGGGACGATGCGCGCCACCCGCGTTTTGATCGTCGTTACGCACATCTCGATCCGAAGATTCTGCCGGCTTGTGAGTCACTTAAGGATACGTTGGAGCGCGTTTTGCCCTATTGGCATGAGACCATCGTTCCGATCGTTCGTGCTGGTCAGCGCGTGCTGATCTCCGCACATGGGAATAGCCTGCGAGCGCTGGTCAAGTACTTGGATGGGATTTCGGACGAAGCGATCGTGGAACTAAACATTCCGACCGGCATTCCTCTGGTCTATGAGTTGGATGCCGATCTGCGCCCCTTGCGCCATTACTACTTGGCTGAGGAGGAAGAAGTAGCCCGCGCAGCAATGGCCGTCGCCGCGCAGGGGAAAGCGCGCTAATCCACAATCCACTTACAGGCAAAAAAAATTCGTTTCCGAGCCAAGTTGACTATGAGGCCGCCGGTTGGCCTTTGCGCAACCAGTTTCGCCATTCCCGGTTTTCCCAGACCACCAAGATCGGCGCGGCGTTGAAGATCGAGGAATAAGTCCCGCTGAAGATACCAAGAAGCAGGATAATCACAAAGTGACGGATGCTCTCACCACCGAAGAGTGCCAGTGCCGTGAGGGTGAACAAGACCGTCAATTGGGTATTGATGGAGCGATCCAGTGTCTGGAGAATAGAGTGATTGACCAGAGTCTCATATTCCAGGCGGCGATAGATTCGGGCATTTTCCCGGATGCGGTCAAAGACAACGATGCTATCATGCACTGAAAAGCCGATCACGGTGAGCGTGGCGGTGAGGAAGAGCGCATCTACCTCCCACCCCAAGAAGTAGCCGAGGATAGCTTCCACACCTAGAACGACGAACACATCATGTAACAGTGCTATGATAGCCGCCGTGCCATAGCGGAAAGCGTGTTCCACCTGCCGAAAGGCGAACCAGATGTAGAGCATGATCGCCACCGCGGCCATCATCACGGCGACAACTGCAGCGCGCGTCACTTCTTGACCGATGACCGGGCTAACGAAAGTGAAATTCAAAACCGTGACCTTCGCTCCGCTGCGCCTCTCCAGCTCGGTGACGATCTTTGCCCTGCTTTCGTCGCTCATCGCTTTGGAGCGGATGGCATAGGCATCCTCGCCAAGTGGCTGAACTATGGGATTGGCGATGGTTTCTTCGGGAGTCGAGAAGGCATTGTAAATTTCCTGCACTACCCCTATCGACGGTCGTTGTCCGTCAAAACGCACCTCCAAAAGTGCTCCACCGGTGAAGTCAATGCCGAGTTTCAGCGGGCCTTCCTGGGGGTGCTGCACCCAATGAAGGATGAGGAAGAACAGCCCAGGAATGATCACGAGTAGCGAAATCAGGAAGTACCAGTAGCGATACTTGATGAGGTTCATGAGTCCTCCTACAAGCCGAACCAGCGCGGGTGTTCGGCGAGTTTGATGTTATCTAGCACCAGGTGCAGGAACAGGCGAGTGGCGATTATTGCCGTGAAGAGGCTGACCAGCACACCTAGTGCCAGGGTCACGGAAAACCCTTTGACGATGCTAGCGCCAAATGTGCTTCCAAAAGTGAAGAGAATGGCGCAAGTGATCAGGGTTGAGATGTTCGAATCCCGGATCGAAGGCCAGGCACGGCTCCATCCCAGGTCAATCGCCTGACGCAATGTCCGCCCGGCGCGCAGTTCTTCCTTCAGGCGTTCAAAGATCAGGACATTCGCATCTACGGCCATGCCGATGCTCAAGATAAAGCCGGCAATTCCGGGCAGGGTGAGCACCACCGGAATGATCTTGAAAAGCATCAGGCTGAGCAGGGCGTAAATCAGCAAGGCCAAATCGGCCAGGATGCCCGGCAACCGATAGTACAGTGCCATGAAGAGGATGACCGTGATGATCCCAATGAGGCCTGCAACGATGCTCTTCCGAACCGATTCCTCGCCCAATGTTGGGCCGATCGTTTGGGTCTGCACGATCTTGACCGGGATGGGGAGAGCGCCATAACGCAGTTGGATGGCCAGTGTATTGGCACTTTCTTCGGTGAAGTTTCCTGTGATGATCCCCGCTCCATCTGTGATCGCCGATTGGATCACCGGCGTGGAAATGACGCGCCCATCCAGAACGATGGCCAGAATTTGGCCGATGTGGGTCGAGGTATATTCGGCAAACAGGTCTTTGGCTTCTGGTTTGAGGGCAAATTCGATGACGAATTTTCCAACCTGATCCTGCCGCACCAGGATGCGGGCCGGATCCAGCGCTGCGCCTGTCAGGACGGTGTGATAGACCTTGTTTTCGGGCAATGATGGCGCTTGGGGAATGGGGGTCACAGAGGTTTCCGCAGCGGATGGTGTGGGAGTAAACACGGTGGAAGGGGTAGCCACAGGAGTGACCGCCTCGGTTGGAGGCGGAGTCGCATTTGTCCCGCCGCTTCCTTGTGGTGTGGTGCCTCCCTGGCCGTAATCCGTCTGGATCAGTGTGCCTTCTGGCAGGGGTTCTGTGCCCATATCTACGAATTCAAGGCGGCCGGTCTGCTGGAGCGCTGCCACCACCTGATCAGGATTGTCCACGCCGGGGAACTCGGCGACGATGCGGCAATTCCCTGCGATCTGCATAGTGATCTCGCTCACGCCCAATGCGTTGGCGCGGCGTTCCAGGATTTGACGGGTCACTTGCAGATCGGAAGGGTTGACTTTTGCGCAGTCCATATCTGCTTGTAGGACTGCTTGTAATCCTCCACGCAGGTCTAATCCTAGTCGGATCGGAACTTCCCGGTAGAGAAGTGCTGTTCCAGGCCTGAACGGGTTAGGCAGGTTGATCGTTTTGCTCAAATCTACGTAAAGCGCGAAGGCAACCAGCACCATAATCAGAAAAAGCCAGGTGTTCTGACGACGCATGAGCTACTCCTTACGAGGATGTCACAGGGCTTTGATTATACCCGATTTAGCACACGCCGACTTTTTTAAGGCGAGATTCGCAGCGACAATCTATCCCAGGCTTGCGAGTAGATCAGAGACAAAATTTGACTTGACTGCAAAAAGGTCGTTCATCCTCGAGCTACAAAGTGTGCGGAGATACGCATTAACGAGAAAATTCTGCGCTCTTCGCATTCCGCGATAAGTTTTTGCAGTGGACTCAAGATTTCTTGCCTGGAACAGGGAGTTTATGCTACACTTACATTAGTATGGCCGAGAAAATTCTGATAGTGGATGATGATGCGGATACCTTACGCCTGGTGGGGTTAATGCTTCAGCGCCAGGGGTATGAGGTGCTTGCGGCCAGCAACGGCCCTCAGGCACTGCAAAAAGCAGAGGAAGAAGAACCAGACCTGATCCTGCTCGACGTGATGATGCCGGGAATGGATGGGTATGAGGTGGCGCGCAGGTTGCGCGCCAATCCGATCACGGCTTCCACGCCCATCCTGATGTTTACCGCCAAAGCACAAATAGACGATAAACTGGCCGGGTTTGAGTCCGGCGCGGATGACTATCTGACCAAACCCACGCATCCGGCCGAATTGCAAGCCCATGTGCGCGCGCTGTTAGCGCGGCGCGCCCATGAGGCCAAGAAAAAGGCCAGTGCTACTGCCATCGTTATCGGTGTCCTGGCAGCGCGCGGGGGATTAGGAGTGACCAGCATGGCCGCTAATCTAGGGGCGGCGCTATATCAACCGCAGGTCTCTGAAGTAATCGTTGCTGAGATGGTGCCCGGAAATGGCACTCTGGGATTGGACCTGGGCTTTGAGGATCGAGAGGGACTTGATCGGCTTCTGCGGCTACCTCACCAGGAAATTACGCGCCAGAAAGCTCTGGAATCGCTGGTGCGTCACTCATCGGGGTTGAGGTTCCTTCTCGCTTCTGAAAGGCCCTCTGAGAAGGTGCTAGTCGGCCAGGTTGATCAATACGTAGTCATCCTGACACGGCTTGTGACCCTGGCGAACTTCGTCATCCTAGATTTGGGCAACGGGATATTCCCGTTTACCCAAAAGATTCTTCCGGCTTGTCACCAATTGCTGATCGTCACCGAGCCTTCTCCTAATACTGTTGCCCATACTCAGGTGCTGATTAAAGACCTCAAGCAAATGGGGATGGACGAATCGCGGCTGAAAATCGTGCTCAACAGCCGCGTGCGCAGCGAGACGATCTTGCCGATCACAGAGGTGCAGAATCGCCTTGCGCATCCCCTAGCAGTGACCATCATGCCGGCTCCGGAGCTCTTCCACATCGCCTGCCGTTCCAAAACCCTTGCTTTTCTGGTGCAACGCGACAACTTAGCCATGCGCCAGATCGAGAAACTGGCTGCGCTCCTCCGCCCACCGCAAAAAAGCGCAGAATAAGGTCGGTTAGAATCTCGTGTTGCTTCGTTGCGAAGGGAGGCAGGTCTACAGAGAAAAAACTAGTCTGGCATACACTTCATCCAGCCCGGCACAGATTTGGTCCGTAGCCAATAGCCACTCATCCATGTTCCGCTAGCTGAGCCTGAAACATCAGCAACGCACAGGTGGCCAATGCGCGCAGGATGTAGCAATGCAGGCTCTTAGGATGGTAGTAGCGTGGCAAGACCTTCTGGGCAAGGCGGAAAGCGATTCGGGCAACAGTTACGCAATGGCTCTCTCATGTCCATCCTGTATCGCAATTACTCAAAGTTTGCAACTGAGCTAGATATTGCCTCTTAACGCCTTTCGGCCTGCGAATCTTTTAACTGGATTGTCTTTGGGCTTTCAATTCAATGGGCAACAAAGCTGCATAGACGAAATCAGCCACGGGGGTAGGGATATTCCATTCGCGCCCTTTACGGCAGATTACACCGATCATAGATTCCAATTCCGTGCGGCGACCACTTTCCACATCGCGTTGCATGGAACTTTTGATGTTCGGTGCGGCTGCATCCACAAAGGCCAGCGCTTTTTCTACTACATCCGCATCGAGCGGGATGTTTTGGGCGCGGGCCAGGGCCTCGACCTCGCGCATGAGCGCCGTTAGCAGGGCACGGGTCTCAGGGACGCTGCGGAATTCGCCCATTTCCAGCCGCGTCAGGGAGCTGATCCCGCTTACCGCCGCAATGAAGACGAACTTCGTCCACAGGACGCTCAAAATGTTGGCGGAAAGTTCCACGGTCGCGCCGCTAGCGCTCAAGGTCTGGTGAATTGCCTGGGCGCGTGGAGTGATCTGCCCGTTCAATTCGCCGAAAACGATGCGACGGAATTGGGAAAACTGCTGAATAACGCCCGGCGCTTCCAACGCTGACGAAATCCAGGTGGCACCGCCCAGCATGTGCTCCATGCCCAAGATGGCGCCGATACGCTCGGCAGCATCCACGCCGTTTTGCAAGCTGATGATGGCCGTCGCGGGGCCGACACAGGGACGCAGAGACTGGGCAACCGTCTCCGTATCGTAAGTTTTGGCGCAGAAGAGAATCAGGTCCACCACCCCGGCTTCTGCCGGGGTGTCCGTAGCCCGAGCCGGGAAGACGGTAAAATCCCCGTGCACGCTTTTGACCTGCAGTCCGCGTTCGCGTATGGCTTTCAGGTGCTCTCCGCGAGCCAGAAAGACGACCTCATTCCCGCTTTGAGCGAGCAAGCCGCCGTAGTAACCGCCCACTCCACCACTGCCAGCAATTAAGATTTTCATGGGGAACTCCTGAATTGAGAATTTGGAAGGGGTTATTGGTGTTGGAACACGCTTGCCAAGTGACGGCGCAGAAATTGCCCCGTATACGAGGCTTCGATCTGCGCGATCTCTTCCGGTGTACCTTCGGCCACAATCTCGCCACCGCGTTCGCCGCCTTCCGGCCCCAGATCAATGATCCAATCGGCAGTTTTGATGATGTCAAGGTTATGCTCGATCACGATCACTGTGTTGCCTGCCTCCACGAGTCGCTGGAGCACCTCGATCAGGCGATGGACATCTGCCGCATGCAGACCGACCGAAGGCTCGTCGAGCACGTAAAGCGTGCGCCCCGTTGCGCGTCGCGAGAGTTCGCGTGCCAATTTTACACGTTGCGCCTCGCCACCGGAGAGCGTCGGCGCCGGCTGGCCAATGCGGATATACCCCAATCCGACATCCTGTAACAGGCGTAGCTTATTGACCATGGCCGGGAAAGCCGAGAACACTTCCAGTGCCTGCTCGACCGTCATATCCAGCACATCGGCAATGTTGTAATCCTTGAAACGCACCTGTAGGGTCTCGCGATTGAAGCGCTTGCCGTGACACACGTCGCAAGGGACGTAAATATCGGGCAGGAACTGCATCTCGATGCGCAGTTCTCCCTGGCCCTGACAGGCCTCACAACGCCCGCCGTGCACGTTGAACGAGAAGCGGCCGGGTCGGTAGCCGCGAATCTTGCTTTCGGGCAACTCGGCGAAGAGTTTGCGGATTTCATCGAAGAGGCCAGTGTAGGTGGCCGGGTTCGAGCGTGGCGTGCGCCCGATTGGGGATTGGTCAATGTTGATCACCTTGTCCAGGTGCTCTATGCCTTCGATGCGATCATGCTCACCCGCCTGCACGCGCGCGTCCATCAGCTGCGCTGCCAAGGCGTTATAGAGCACATCCACTATCAACGTTGATTTGCCGGAACCAGAAACGCCAGTAATGCAGATAAACCTCCCCAGCGGAATGCGCACGGTCAGGTTCTTCAGGTTGTTGGCACGCGCGCCTACAATTGTGAGCCACTTCCCATTTCCCTGCCGGCGTTTCTCGGGCACCGGAATGTGCAAGCGGCCCGAAAGATAAGCGCCAGTCAGGGAGGTAGGATGCTCCATGATCTGTTCCGGGGTGCCTTGCGCCACCACCCAGCCTCCGTGTTCGCCGGCGCCGGGGCCGAGATCAAGTACCCAATCGGCAGTGCGAATCGTCTCCTCATCATGTTCGATGACAAGCACGGTGTTGCCCAGGTCACGCAGGCCGCGCAAGGTGCGCAGCAGACGCTCATTATCGCGCGGATGGAGACCGATGGAGGGTTCATCGAGCACATAGAGCACCCCCATCAGCTGCGATCCCACCTGGGTGGCCAGGCGGATGCGCTGCGCTTCGCCGCCGGAAAGGGTGGCCGCCGAACGGCTGAGGGTGAGATAATCCAGCCCGACATTCACCAGAAAACCCAGGCGGGTTTTGATCTCTTTGAGCACGCGGTCGGCAATGGCGCGTTGACGTTCGGTGAGCGGAGTTTGAGGGCCGCTCAGACGCTCGCTCCATTCCAACGTGCGGTGGATCGGCCAGGAGGTGACCTCGACGATGTTGTACCCATCCACTGTCACGGCTAAGGCTTCGGGGCGCAGGCGTGCCCCCTTACAGGCAGGGCAGGGACGGTCGGACATGAATTCGGCGATGCGGTCCCGGATGTAGTCCGAGCTTGTTTCGCGATAGCGGCGCTCGAGGTTTGGGATGACGCCTTCAAAATTGCGCACCAGGGTGAACTCATGTCCATGGGCACTGCGATAATGGATGGGCACCTCCCGTCCGCCTGTGCCGTAGAGAATTAGATCGAGTTTTTCCGGCGGCAACTCTTCGACCGGTTTATCCAGGTCAATATGGAAAGCTCGCGCTACCGCTTCCAACATTTGCCAGTAATAACCGCCCTCCTCGCGCGGCCCGTTCCATTCCAGCGCGGCGATCGCCCCATCACGGAGGGAGCGGCGCGGGTCAGGAATTAGACGTTGGGGATCAATTTCCAGCTTGCTGCCCAACCCCTGGCATTCTGGGCAAGCGCCATGCGGAGTATTGAAGGAGAAAGTGCGCGGCTCGATCTCCGGCAGGCTGACCCCATGCTCCGGGCAGGCAAGGTGCTCCGAAAAGTACAGATCGCGCCCCGCTTGGTTTTCTCCTCCGAGCAGGTGCACGGTAAGGTAGCCTTCGCCGAACTTGAGTGCCGTCTCGACCGAGTCGGTCAGCCGGGTGCGCGCCGCCTTGCGCTCTTCCTCATCCTCAAACTTGCGGATTATCAGCCGGTCCACGACGGCTTCTATGGTGTGTTGTTTATAGCGATCCAGCTGAATTTCATCGTCCAGAGAGTAAATCGTGCCATCCACGCGGGCACGGGTGAAGCCGGATTTGCGAATTTCCTCAAAGACCGCCTGATAGGTGCCCTTGCGCCCACGCACCAGGGGGGCTAGGAGGATCAGGCGCGTCTCGTCGGACAATTGTTCCAGCGCATTGACAATCTCTTCAGCCGATTGTTTGCTCACCTCACGGCCGCAGATCGGACAGTGGGGAACGCCGATACGCGCAAAGAGCAAGCGCAGGTAATCGTAAATTTCCGTAACCGTGCCAACGGTAGAACGAGGATTGTGGGAGGTGGACTTCTGGTCAATAGAAACAGCCGGTGAAAGGCCCTCGATAGCATCCACCTCCGGCTTTTCCATTTGGCCGATGAATTGCCGGGCATAGGCAGAGAGAGATTCCACGTAGCGTCGCTGCCCCTCGGCGAAAATCGTATCAAAGGCCAGGGAGGATTTGCCTGAGCCGGAAAGTCCGGTAATCACGACCAGCTTATCGCGCGGAATCTCGACCGTAATGTTCTTCAGATTGTGGACCCGCGCACCAACCACACGAATGACATTGCTACTCATAAATCACACAACGGAGAGAATGTGTTCCAGATGAATGAGGGACAAAGTTATATTTTACCATCCCAAGCCTAAAATACTGCCAGCTACTGCGCTGTCTAGGGCTTTTCAGTAATCTAGCAAACGAGTGGCAATCCCAGGTCAGGGCGCGCTGCCAAACGGCGACGAGCGTAAGGAACATAGGGAGCAGCGAGCCGATTTTGCCTCCTGGCGAGCGATCTTTGGCCGTGTTCAGACAAAAAGATGCGATTCGTGCCCACATAGCAGCGCCGCTGCCTGCTTGGTGATCAGATTCCAGCGGCAGGATGCTCTGGCAACCCAAAGGAGGGTCTGCCCAATCATCCCCGGAAACATCTGTGGAAAGGCAGGGCAGCAGATACCAAAATATCCCCGATGATGGCAGACGATCATTCGCCTAGAAAGGCCACCTTTCTGCTACTGTGCCAATTGCTTCTCCCTATGGGCTGCTGTCAGGATCGCCAGCATCCTGTGCGACGGTGCTGACGACGGCGGGATGGAATCGCCTTGAACAGAGAAGATACATTCATCCATATGTTTCGGATTGAATCTTCTGCCCAAATTATGAGATAATTCAAAATCCCCGAACTTCGAGCGCGAAACCTTGACAATTTCGCTTGGCTGTGTATAATCAGCGCCAACTTCAAAGGCTGTGAAGAGGACGAGTACGCATCGTACAGCGGTACAGAGAGCAGGGTAAGGGTGAAAGTCCTGCCCGCCAAGGTGATGCGGAATGGACCTCCGAGCCGCAGGGCGAACGTCCGATGATCAGTAGCCTGAGACGCAAGGCTCCCGTTAAAGAGCCAGGGTATAACCCGTGTTACGGGCGTACCCGCAATGAGTGAGGCTGGCTTTCCTCCCTGGTGCTTCACCGGGGAGTTTTTCGTTAGCCTAATTTGGGTGGCACCGCGGATGAAACCATCCGTCCCATATGGGATGGATGGTTTTTTGATTTCACCATGATGAAAGGAGGTTGCGATGGACGACAAGAGGGCAATGAGCAACGTTGAGGCTGAGGAAGAACAGCCGATGCAGGAGCGTTTTTGCGAAGTTTCGGTCGAGGAGATTGCCGATTTCGCGGCCGAAAGCGCCGGGTCCCGCCTGATTGCGGACCTGCCACAGCTCGGGTTTGTGCCATAAGCCGAATCGGGCAAACCGGATTCGGCCGGCAGTTAAGTCCATTCCTTATGTTCCTAAAATTCTTATTCTTAATCTAATGTGGAGGTGTTCTATGTCTGACTCAATTCGCTTCTTGCTTTCCGAGGCCGATCTGCCGCGTTTTTGGTACAACGTGCAGGCAGATAGCCCTCTGCCCCCGACGCCGGTCTTGCGACCGGATACGCTGGAGCCGGTGACGCCGGATTTCCTTTCGGTGCTCTTCCCGATGGAGTTGATTTTGCAGGAGGTTTCAAAGGAGCGCTATATCGAGATTCCGCAGGAGGTGCGGGAGATTTACCGCCTCTATCGGCCAACGCCGCTGGTGCGCGCCCGCAGGCTGGAGCAAGCACTCCAAACTCCTGCCCATATCTATTTCAAGAACGAGAGCGTTTCACCTTCCGGCAGCCATAAGCTGAATACGGCGTTGGCACAGGCCTTTTACAACAAGGCGGCCGGGACGAAAGCGTTGACGACCGAGACCGGCGCCGGACAATGGGGTTCGGCCCTGGCGATCGCCTGCAATTTCTTCGAGATCGCGCTAGAAGTGTACATGGTGAAGGTATCTTACCGCCAAAAGCCCTATCGCCGCATCCTGATGGAGTCGTTCGGCGCCCAGGTGTTTGCTAGCCCGACCGATCGGACGCAATATGGGCGCTCGGTGTTGGCAAGGGACCCGCAGAATCCCGGCTCTTTGGGGATCGCCATCTCCGAGGCAGTGGAAGTGGCGGCGACCTCCGGCGGGCAAAAGAAATATAGCCTGGGCTCGGTGCTGAACCATGTGATTTTGCATCAGAGCGTGATCGGTCAGGAAGCGCTGAAGCAAATGGAGATGGCCGGCGAATATCCCGATGTGGTGATCGGCTGCGTGGGCGGCGGATCAAACTTTGCCGGATTAGCCTATCCCTTCCTGGGCGAAAACCTGCGCAATGGGCAGAAGACCCGCCTGATCGCCGTTGAACCGACCGCCGCTCCTTCGCTGACGAAAGGCATCTATACTTTCGATTACGGCGATACGGCACGGATGGCGCCCATCGTGAAGATGTATACGCTGGGACACACCTTTGTGCCGCCGGGCATCCACGCCGGTGGATTGCGCTATCACGGGATGGCACCTAGCCTTTCCGCCTTCTACGATGCTGGGTTGGTGGAAGCGGTGGCCGTGCCTCAGCGCGCAACGTTCGAGGCGGCCCTGCTCTTTGCGCGCAGCGAAGGGATCGTGCCAGCACCGGAATCGGCTCATGCGATACGCGTGGCAATTGACCAGGCCATCGAAGCACGCGAGCGCGGCGAGAAGCGGGTCATCCTGTTCAATCTCTCCGGACACGGCCATTTCGACCTGGCAGCTTACGAGGCCTATTTGAACAATTCGCTGGAGGACTACGAGTATCCCCAGGAGGCAGTGACGGAGGCACTGAAAGAGCTGCCGAAAGTGGATGTGGTGGTTTGAGAGGGTGAGGACGGTGGACGGTGGACCGTAGACGGTGGACGGTAGACGGCGGACGATGAGAGGGGGGCATCGTCTGCCAGTTTTGATAAGGGGCGATGGCGGCGAGCAGGGGAAAAACCGCAAATGAAGGGGATAAACTCCGTATAGACAACGGAAAATGTGCTATAATTATCAAAGTAATCCAAAAAATTCTTACGGAGGAAGACATGGCATATTATGAATTGCCCCCTTTGCCCTATGCATATGATGCATTGGAGCCGTATATTGACGCGCGGACGATGGAAATCCATCATACGAAGCACCATCAAGCCTACATTACGAACCTGAACGGCGCCATCGAGAAACATCCGGAGCTGGCAACAACATCCCTAGACGATCTGTTGCGTGATCTGAACGCCGTGCCCGAGGATATTCGCACGATAGTGCGCAATCACGGCGGCGGGGCGTGGAATCATTCGCTGTTCTGGGTGATCATGTCGCCGAAGGGTGGCGGTGCGCCGAGTGGCGAATTGGCGAAGGCGATTGAACAGGCTTTCGGCTCCTTTGAGGCCTTCAAGGCCGAGTTTGAAAAGGCCGCCAACGGACGTTTCGGTTCCGGCTGGGCCTGGCTGGTGCTGCAACAGGGTCAACTGGCGGTCGTTTCAACGGCAAACCAGGATAATCCGCTCTCGGATGGGATGATCCCATTGATGGGGATTGATGTCTGGGAACATGCCTATTATCTCAAGTACCAGAACCGCCGCGCCGAATATGTGAGCAACTGGTGGAACGTGGTGAACTGGGAGGAGGTAGCACGGCGATTTGCCGAATTCCGCATGGGGTAAGAAATCGGTCAACGGTAAATAAAAAATGGGACTCTAAACAGTCCCATTTTTGCTTCTGAAGGGCAGCAAAATCAGGCTGAGTTGCGCAGGGCCTGCCAGCCGGCATAGCGGGCGGCATCGCCTAACTCGGCTTCAATGCGCAGGAGCTGATTGTATTTGGCAACGCGATCCGAACGGGCTGGTGCGCCGGTTTTGATCTGACCGCTGTTAAGAGCGACGGCCAGGTCGGCGATGGTAGCATCTTCGGTCTCGCCGGAACGATGGGAGATGATCGTGCGCCAACCGGCGCGATGGCAAGCTTCAGCCGCTTGGATCGTCTCGGTAAGGGTGCCAATCTGGTTCAATTTGACCAGCAAAGCATTGGCCGCGCCCTCAGCAATGGCACGGGCAACGCGCTGGGGGTTGGTCACCAGCAAGTCATCGCCGACGATCTGCAGACGGCCACCTAGACGCTGAGTGAGCAATTTCCAGCCTTCCCAATCATCTTGAGCTAGGCCATCTTCGAGCGAAACGATCGGGTAGGCTTCTGCCCACTCGGCCCAGAATTCGACCATTTGCTCCGAAGTCAGGGAGCGGCCTTCTTTGCGCAGGTGATAGGTGTGGGTCTCTTCGTCATAGAGTTCGGAAGCCGCCGGGTCAAGAGCCAGGGCAATTTGCTGACCACGACCGGCCTTGAAGCCGGCCTTTTCGATCGCCTTGAGGATGAGTTCGATCGCTTCCCGGTTGGATTTCAGAGCAGGAGCGTAACCGCCTTCATCGCCGACCAAGGTGACATAGCCATGCTCCTTGAGGACGGCCTTCAGGGCGTGATAGATTTCTGCACCCCAACGCAGGGCTTCGGCAAAGGACGGCGCGCCGAGCGGTATGATCATGAACTCCTGCATGTCGGTAGATTGCCAGGCAGTATGGGCACCGCCGTTTAGGATGTTCATCATCGGCACCGGCAGGGTATGGGCATAGACGCCACCCAGGTAGCGGTAGAGGGGAAGGCCGAGCGAATTGGCGGCGGCTTTGGCAACCGCCAGGCTGACACCCAAGATGGCATTTGCTCCCAGGCGGGATTTGTTCGGAGTGCCGTCGAGAGCGATCAATTCGGCATCAATGGCTTTTTGGTCAAGGGCATCCCAACCGCTCAGGGCCTCGGCGATCACGCCATTGACATTGGCCACCGCCTGTTGGACGCCTTTGCCCAAATAACGGCTTTTGTCCCCATCGCGCAGCTCAAGCGCCTCGTGGACGCCGGTCGAAGCACCGGAGGGGACAGCCGCCCGTCCCCAAGCGCCATCTGCGAGAACGACTTCAACCTCGATGGTCGGGTTGCCCCGCGAGTCGAGAACCTCGATGGCAGAAATGCTTTCGATAGTGGTATCCATGTTCACCTCGAAAAAGCTGAAGCAAGGATTTTTGTTGAGATATTTGCATCAAGTATAACCGAAAGTATGTCGAGGGCAAGAACGCGGAGCCGCATAATTGACCCTACTGCATTTAGGGTGTGCCTGGAAACCCGGCGGTGAATCCTCAAGACTACCCGTGGGACAGGCTTTCCAGCCTGTCACATCTTGGGGTATGCCTGGAAACCCGGCCGTGCCGCGTCTGACCGGGGGCTCTACAGCGTTTCTATTTGATCGCCTCGCCGGTCGGAGAGACTAGGTACCATCTTCCGCCTATGCCTTGGCCGTTCGTATCTCCAGGTTGAGTATCACCAGAAAAATAGTAGAGCGGATGGCCATTGTACGTTACCTGGGTTGTGCCATCGGGGCGTAGCAAGGTGCCGAGTTTGGTCGCATCTACGCCTTCACCGGCTTGAGGGGTGCCTGTCGTCAGCAAGGGTGGCCACCTCTCGGCACAGGTTCCTACACAGGCAGAACTGGTAGATGTGTCGGCGAGGAACAGGTAAAGTGTTCTCCCTTGAGCGTCAACCAGGAAGAGGCCTAACCCTTCTTTCTGTCCAACTTTGATCACCGCACCCTCGGCAGGGACAACATTGAAGCGCATCATGACGATCTGATCGCCTACTTTGACAGGCACATCGGCGCCGGGGAACTCATATGTGCCGGAGGCGCCTTCATCGTAATGCAACATGGCGAACAAAGTGGGGGTCGCCTTTGATGCTTCTACGGAGACCTTGACATTGGTGGAAGTGCCGGCCGGGATGGCCGTGTAGCCGATGACGGGGCCAGGTTTACCCTCCGCTTCAACGTGGATCACCACCCAGCCAGCCCGATCAATGCGGGCTTCCTGAATGATAACGCTACCTTCGACAATAGGCTGATCGCTGACCGTCACGGAGGCAGCGGACGGGACCTCAGTTACACCATAATCTTCATATCCATACCCATATCCATAGTCGCGTTGGGATGGGGTTGGGCTAGGAATCGGCGCGACTGCGGTAGGGGATGGCGCTTGAACTTGAGTAGGGGCCGGTGCGGTCGTTGGCTGTGCACCGCAGGCAGCTAGAACCAGAGTTGAGATAACGAGCACGAGTATCGCTTTCATAACTTTTTCTCCTTCACGCTAAGAGGTGTGTTCATAGAGAAATACGTATGGAGAGCCGGAAATGGATTGCCCCAACTCCCTATGTTCAAGCGGGTTGACGCGCACGCGATCGGTTTGAGCCGGTTTACACCTCGTTGCGCTGCCTTTGTGGCAGATTCAGCAACGCTTGCGCGCGCATGAATGGGGCTTCTCGAGCACCAGAAACCATGGGAAGGTGGAAGTCTAAAACTCGATTTTCAACAGACGCGGCCCGGTCGGCCTTGGGCTACCGCCGCGTGGCTCTACGGTGACCCCCAAAGCGTCGAAATCGGAGAGATGGTAGGGTGAAAGAATGGAGATAGCCGTAAAAGGTAGCTCTGGGTCAGGCTCGAAGAGGGCGACACTTGTCCGCTCTCCTTGCGGATCAATCAGCCAGAGCTGGTAAACCTGATTCTCCTGGAGAGGTGGCAAGTTCCAAAGGAATAGCACGGCCACATTGCGTTCTTTATCCAGCAAAAGCCTCCCGCCTAGCCCGGCGATACTCGCCTTGACGGGTATGCTTTCCACAGCCGGATAGGCCAGCATCGAAATTGCCAACTGACTGGTTTGCAGGGTATGAGCAAGCTGCGAGAGCCGATGCTGGAGAACTTGAATCTGGACAAGGGAAAACAGGTTAAGTGCCACGAGCAGAGCAATGGCTACGCTCCAGGCCACATTCCAACGCGGGCGCGCCGGCCGCAGGCGCTCTTCCAGACGGCGACGGAGAGACGAGGGAGGCGGTTGGGGAGGAAGTGCCAGTAGCAGGTTCTCACCGACGCGACGATAGGCCGCCACTTCCTCCCGACAGGAGGCACAATCTCGCAAATGGGCCTCTAAGGAGGCAACCTCCCCGGCTTCCAATGCTTGCAGCACATAAGCAGGGATGTTGGCGCGAAAAGGATCACACTCTTTTTTGCTCATAGGCGCCTCTAAATAGTCATACGCCATTGGGAGGGGATTCAGATTGATCTACCCCCCAGGCACGGCGCAGTTGTCGCATGGCCTCTCGCAATCGGGTCTTGACGGTACCAAGTGGCCATCCCAGCACCTCAGCAATCTGACTCTGACTCAGGCCCTGATAATATGCCAATTCGATCACCTGGCGATGCTCCGGCGAAAGATTCTGAACAGTCAGGTAAAGAGTGCGCCAACGAGCCTCCTCATCGGCTGTGTTTGGCGCGGGAAGGGAGCGCCAGTGTTCCTCGGGATCGCTCGCATCAGAGAGCAAGGGACGGCGCGCTTCTAGCCGCAGGCGATCAATGGCAATGTGGCGTGTCAATGTCAGGAGCCAGATCAGAAAGGGGCCACGCTGCGGCAGATAATCCCTGGCATGATTCCACACTCTAAAGAAGGCATCCTGCACGGCCTCCTCGGCCATCATTCGGTCCTTCAAAATATACAATGCCAGGGCATATACACGCGAGGCGTAGCGATCATACAATCGCAGGAGAGCTTGCTCATCCCCCTTGGCCACCCGTTTAATCAACTCGATATCGTCTTTGGGATTTCCCATAATCGGACAAGCTAGATTTTGATCGAAAGCTTTGGGCCGGGCAAGTCTCCTTCATGACGCACCTTGCGCTGCCGCGCTACCCCGCTTGCATCTAACTCGATCGTTTGGAGACCGTGCTCCCCGTGCCGACTCTGCCTTGTCAAGGCTTTGGCGGGGGATGAACTCTCTTGCACGGTCAAGCTTCCCGAAAAAAAGGCCGTTTTTTTCGCCGAGAGCGACGAAACACCCTGCATCCTGCGATGAGTTTTACAGCAGCCTCCTCATCCCAGAGGATCGGCGAAAACCAATTCCGGCGCTACGCTCCGCATTAATACGGGCCCTCGCGCCCGGGCGACGCACGCTCCACGGTTTAGGGCTTAGCCCTCCGAAGTTTCTGATGGAAGAGATGTTTACGCCTCCAATTCCAATTCCCGCAATTTCTGCGGGGTTGGCCAGCCTTTTTCATCCCAACCACGCACAGCGTAATAGGCAGGGAGCATTTTCTCCAGCTCGACCACTTTGCCTTTGGCTGGGCCTTCTGGCAAAGGTTCGTTGAGCATGCGCGGAGGCAGAGTATCTTCCGTGGAACCGGCTTTGAGGACGAAGAGGCGTTCCAAGTTGTAAATGCGCTCGCCTGCTTTCAATACCTCTTCAGGGGTGTAATCTACGCCGGTGGTCAGCTTCATCAGCTGCGCCAGCCGGGTGGGAAGGATCATGCGCTCTTTGGTGAAGACATAGCGCACGGCCAGGAAGACGCACAGGCCGGAAGAATCAATCAGGGCAAAGGCATCCTGGAAGCGCTTGACCAATTCGGGCTTATCCTCCCAGCTCAAGGGGTCAATCTTGACCGGCACACCGAAGACTTCTTCATAGGCAACATCGCCTTCCATGTGTGAGGCGCCCTTATTCGAGGTAGCATAGAGCAGCCCCATTCCCTGTGAGCCGCGCGGGTCGTAGCCGGGGAATTCCTGTTTGCGCGCCGTGACGGCTACTTCGGGATGACCATACTTTTCTGCCAGACGGTAACTGCCTTCTGCCAGTTCGTTGCCGAAGCCTTGGCGATAGGCCATCTTGCGGATCATCTCGATCAGGGCATCGGCATCGCCAAAGCGCAGCGGTTGACCGATGTGCTCCTCGGGGATGTATCCTTTCTCATACATCTCCATGGCAGTTGCCACGGTCATGCCGGCAGAGATGGTATCTAGGCCGAGTTCATTGCAAAGGTAGTTGGCCTTGGTCAGGGCAGCCAGATCGCTTACACCGCAGGCACTGCCCAGGGAAGCGATCGTCTCATATTCGGGGCCTTCACCTTCACCGGCATATTTCCCTTCGGGCAGGCGCGTCACCCGGCCACAAGCGATCGGGCAGCGATAACAGGGCTTGTGCCGCACCAAATATTTTTCGCGCAGGGCCACACCATCAATTTGGGAGACATGCTCAAAGACGCCGGTTTGCCAGTTATAGGTGGGCAGGATGCCTAGGGTATTGGTCACTTGGGGAACATAGGCGGTGCCATAGATGCGCAAGTTGGAGCCTTTTTTCACATCGGCGCCGACTTCTTTCGAGATCGTGACACTGAGTTCACGCATCGCCTGCTCATCGAACATGGGTGGGTCTTTGCGTCCCATGACGACGACGGCCTTCAGGTTCTTGCTGCCCATCACCGCGCCCACTCCGGAACGGGCCGCGGCACGATGTTTGTCGTTCATAATGGCGGCCATGAGCGCCAGGTTTTCCCCAGCCGGGCCAATGCAGGCAACTTTGGCTTCAGGGTCAGTTTCGGCCAGGAGCAGATCGGTAGTTTGATGGACATCCTTGCCCCAAAGATGGGAAGCCGGGCGAATCTCGACTTGATCCTCGTTCACCCAGAGGTAGACCGGCTCTGAGGCTCGGCCCTCGAAGATGAACATATCGAAGCCGGTGCGTTTCATCCAAGTGGGGAAATCGCCGCCGGAATTGGAATGGGCTAGAGCGCCGGTCAACGGGGATTTGGTGATCACCATGTAGCGATTCCCGGTTGGGGCGGGGGTGGCGGTGAGAGGGCCGGTGGCGAAGATAAGCTTATTTTCCGGAGAAAGTGGGTCCACCAGCGGATCCACTTCATCATAGAGATAGCGGATTGCCCAACCGCGTCCACCCAGGTAATCTTTGGCCAGCCGGGGATTGATTTCTTCAATCCGCACGCGGCGCCGCATCAAGTCAATGCGCAGGATTCTTCCGTGCCAGCCGTACATGAGACCTCCTAATTGGGGGTTGATCGCCTGTTAGTCACCGCTTGGTGGTTATCCACCGGCGATGGCAGAGAAGGCGGCAATCGTATCGCCCTCCTGGATGGGAGTATCCAGGGGGACAGTGCGACCATTCAGGACAATGACACTACTCTCATCGAGGGGAATGCCAAAAGGTTGGAGCACTTGAGCGATGGTGCTCCCTGCGGGAACGTCCAATTCGACTGTATCGCCTTGGGTCCCCGGCGGGAGATGTTGCCGATAAGTGGCAATCAGCTTGACTCGCACACGCATCATGCCGATTATACTCCAGAGCGCCGCAAACGTTTGCGCCAGGTAGCATAGCGCGAGAACAGGTGCACCCAGGGTGGAGAAAGGCGAGCCTGAAGCTCGGCTTGGGGAAGCACCTGACGCAGTTCTTCAGCCGAGCCAAAGGCGGGCAGGAACAGGGAAGCCCGTCCCACTTCCATGGCGCTATGGGCATCGGAACCGGCGGTAATGGGCAAACCCTTCTCGCGTGCCAGATGGATGGCCTGGGCATTGCATCGCGGGTCCAGACAACGGGCATTGAAGCCTTCGATCGCATCCACGAGGGGAAGAATCTCCAACAAATCAGGGAACGCCCAATGACCTTTGCGCAAGCGATCAAAGGGGTGAGAAACGCTGATAAAAGCATCTTGTTCGCGCAAGCGCTGAATGGTTTCTTGAGGAGATAACCCGGCCGGAATCTCTTCCTTCACGAAGAAGGCCAGAAGCTCGCCGCGCGTGGTCAAGATTTCTTCGCCAATGATGACACGGTGCGGATCAAGGGCATAGGCTTCAAGGGCACCGCGCAGGGTGTTGTGGTCGGTGATAGCAATCTTGTCTATCCCGCGTCGGCGGCAGGTTGCCAGCAACTTTTCGGGAGTGAGGAGAGAATCGGGGGAATAGCAGGTGTGAGCATGGAATTCGACACGCCAGAGCATGTTGCAATTGTGATGAGTTCAGGGCAAAAAGTCAAGGGGCCCAGGCGCGGGCGCACCTTTTCGTTGACGTTTCCCCCCTTTGGCAGTATAATAACCCCCGCTTGCCCCGGCAAGGAAGATGCTGGGGCGAATGTATGTATCCCGGCTTCCCCGACGACGTGCGTTGGGAACTTCCTCGCACGTTCGGCGGCGAAGCGAATGCCAGGAGTAAAAGGATGAGTGACTACGTAATTCTTGAAAGTGGCGGTAAACAGTACCGCGCCGGCGAAGGGGCAACGATCGAGGTGGATCGTTTGCCTGTAGAACCCGGTGAACAAATTAACCTAGACCGCGTGCTTCTTCTGGCGCGCAATGGCGAGATCTATGTCGGAACGCCTTTTGTCGAGGGCGCGAGCGTGCGTGCGACTGTGCTGGAACACTTCAAAGGTCCAAAAGTGATCACGTTCCACTATGTGCCGAAGAAGCGCATTCGCGTCAAAGGCGGGCATCGTCAGCACTATACTCGCCTGCGCATCGAGTCTATCGAGTTTTCTGAAGGCAAAGAGGCAAACTCCTCTTCACGCCAGAAAAGCCGCGAAGCGTAAACGGAGGTTCGTATGGCCCATAAGAAAGGTGGCGGTTCCAGTCGCAATGGACGTGATTCCAATTCCAAACGCCTGGGCGTGAAGCGTTATGCCGGTCAGTATGTGCTGGCAGGGAACATCCTGGTGCGCCAACGCGGCACGCGTATTCAACCCGGCTTAAACGTTGGCATCGGCGGAGATGATACCCTCTTTGCCTTGACCGATGGCGTGGTGTATTTTGACAGTGTGCGCGGGCGCAAGCGCGTCAACGTTATCCCAGCGGCTGAAGAATGAGCAGATGAGGTATTTATGAAACCGAAGATTCACCCTCCCTATTACCCCAACGCGCGCGTGGTTTGCGCTTGCGGCAACACTTGGACGACCGGCTCAACCAAAAAAGAAATCCATGTAGAAATTTGCTCCAAATGTCATCCGTTCTTTACAGGCGAGCAACAGCGCATCGTGGATATTGAAGGGCAGGTAGATCGCTTCCAGCGCAAGCTACAGGCACGTCAGGCCTACGAGGCGGCGCGCGAAGCCCGTGAGCGGGAGCGGCGCGCTCCATCTCGTCCGATCTCTGATCTGGAGCTCGGCCCACGCGCCGAGAAGGCCCTGGAAAGCGCCGGCATCACGACCATCGGTCAGTTAATCGAAAAACTGGCCGAAGGGGAAGAAGCCGTGCTGGCAATCGAAGGGTTCGGGCGCAAAGCATTGATTGACGCCCGCCGCAGACTGCGCGCCATGGGCTATGAGATTCCCAGCCCTCAGCCCACAGCAGCCTAAATTTCCCTGTTTTACTCACGGATCGAGGCATGGAGAGAACAAATCTCTCCGTGCCTTTTTCTTTTTGCTCCTGCTCAGTTGCAAACTTTGAGTAATTCACTTACGCAGTTCTGGTAAACTTGACGCATGAAAAACCCTAAACTCCTTGACCTATACAGCGATTATCTGATTAGTGCCTTCGGGCAAATAACCGCGACTGGTTTGTCTTCTCTCCTGAACGGCGAAGTCAGCCATGATCAAATCCAACGCTTTCTGGCAAGCGAAGCACAAACATCAGCCGATTTGTGGCGGGTTGTCAAGCCGCACGTTCGCGAGATGCAAAGTGAAGAAGGCGTCATGATCGTGGATGACAGTATTGCCGAGAAACCGTACACCGATGAAAATGAGATTGTTTGTTGGCACTATGATCATTCCAAACAGCGACACGTCAAGGGCATCAACTTTGTCACTTGCTTGTATCACAGCCAAGGCGTCTCGCTGCCTGTCGGATTCGAACTGGTTCGAAAAACCAAACGCTACCTTGACCCCA
>JBKBPX010000009.1:0-34328 GCA_046292855.1 Anaerolineales bacterium | reverse complement strand
TTCCCCAGCAGGAGATCATCAAAAGCGGCTTCTGCGCCAGCATAGCCCACCTTATCCCGGCCGGGGAGATAACCCTTTTTCGTATATTCTTCGGCCAGCGCAGCCGGGATGGGGCCGAGGAAGCCGACGATATTTGCCGTGAGCGAGCCGGTGGGATAATCGCGAATTGGTTCGATTTCAACTGAAACTCCCGGCCAGTCCATTTGTTTCTCGCGCACCAGACGCGCTACCTGCTCGCTGACGTTGCATTTAATCTTCACCGCAGTATATGGTGCCAGAGAAGCACCCAATTCTACCAGTTGGGTGATTCCGGGGCCTTCGACGCAGGGAGCGATTCTCTTGGCATCCTCGACGGTTCCCTGATTGACCGGGATTCCTGTGATTTTTGAAACCTCTCGATAAATGCGCTGAATATCGGCCGGGTCATCAGGCAAATCGGCCGGGGTGATCACTACGTTATAGGAGGCCACGTTACGCGCCAGGATAAAGCCATTGCGATCGTAGATGATCCCGCGCGGCGCCGCAATGCTGATTTCGCGGGTGTAATTTTCTTCTGCTCGGGCCTGCCAGAGTTCATGTTGGAAGACTTGCAGGTAAAATATGCGACCAAACAACCCAAGCAGGACCAGGCCAAAGGCGGCATAGAGTAACCAGAAACGCCCTGTATCCGCAGTGCGATCAATCGTAGAGCCAACACTACTCATTTTCTTTTTCTCCTGGATAGACCCAGCTTGCCAGACGGTTTATCAGTGGGATGGTGACAAGGGCCAGAACGAGATTCAAGAGTAGGCTTGGGGAGGTCACCTCGCCGAGGATGGTTGAAAACGGCAAAGCAGACTGGATCAAGAAAAGGTACGTCCATCCCGTGATCCCCCATAGAATTGTACCCAGGAAAAGCGCAATTAACAGGGTCAGCAGATGGGAACGGATGACCTTGCGCAATGCCAGGGCAATGGATGTGGTTGCAAGGTAGGTCAGGAAAATCAACGGCCAGGGAAAGGCTGAGAGAAAGGCGATCAGCAAGGCACCGAGTAATGTCCATTCCCAGGCATGGATGACGCGTGGTTGAGCGGCCCAGACGGCCAGGGTGACCAGCATGAGGTCTGCGTGGCCGGCCAGCACAGGAATGCGGCTGATGAAGGCGCTTTGGAGAATGGCAACCAGGAACAAGAGGGGGAAGGCGATCAAGGCACGCATCAGGGGGTCACTGTGGGGATGAGCGGCGATACATCAATGGGCGTGAAATTCAGGATGACCAACACGATGCTCAATTGAGCGAAATCCACGCTGGGCTGCACGGTGGCTTGTTGAAAAAGCTCGGCCTCGCGCTTGCGCACGTCTACGACCTGACCAAGCGGAATGTTTGGAGGATAGACCCCTCCCAGCCCGGAAGTCAGCACCAGGTCCCCTGGAATCACCTGCGCGTTCTGAGGAATCATTTCCAGGGTGAGATCGGCGGTCAGCGAGCCGACCAAGACGGCTTCTGTGCGGGAGTTTTGCAGGCGCACGTTTACATTGGAAGCTGGATCAGTGATTAGTTGGACGCGTGCGGCGCTATCGATCACGGCATCTACTCGGCCCACCAGTCCTTGGTGGGTTACGACCGGCATTCCCCGACGAATTCCATCGTTGCTGCCGGCGTTGATGATAATGTAGTGCATGAACGGGCTGGGGTCACGCCCGATGACCTGAGCCGCTTTATAGGTGTTGGTGGGATTGGCGCGCGAATAGCGCACTAGCGCAGCGAGGATTTCGCGATCGGCTAGCTGCTGCTGCAGCTCAATGACCTGGGATTGCAATTGGGAAATTTGGGCTTCCAACTCCGCGTTGCGCTGGCGCAATGCTACAATGTCCTGCGGCGCACTCACAAATTGTTGGATGGCCAGATAGCGGGAAGAGACCCATGTTTGTGTTGAGACCCATGCCGTGCTTATCCAGGTGGAAAGCGGACGGAAATACCCCCCAAAAGCCAATGCCAAAACGCCACTGATGAGCAGGAATAAAGTGGTGACTTGGAAAGTGCGGGAAAAAAGTTGTCTCATGTCCAGCTAATCCAAAGATCGCGGTGGCCTCCTACATGGCAGAATCTAGCGACCCAGGCTGACCAGATAACGTCCGTAGGTATCCAAATCCTCGAGGGCGGTTGCGGCGCCTCGCACCATGCAGGTCAAGGGGTCTTCAGCGACCCAGGTGCGCAGTCTTAAGTCATCAGTTAACCGGTCGGCCAGGCCCTGCAGCAGGGCGCCTCCTCCGGCCAGACAGATTCCTGTGTCCATCAGGTCGGCTACGATTTCGGGAGGGGCTTCGTCCAGGGCATCCCGAACGGTATCTACAATCACCTGGATGAGAGGGGCGAGGGCTTCGCGAATTTCTATTGAGGAGATTTCAAGTGATTCCGGGAGGCCGGTGATCAGGTTGCGTCCCCGTACCTCCATTGTCTTTTCAGTGGGAAGCGGATAAGCTGAGCCGATGTTCATCTTGACCCGTTCGGCCGTATTCTGGCCGATGAGCAGGTTGTATTTATTGCGCAAGTACTGCACGATTGCTTGATCCATCTCATCGCCGGCGATGCGCAAGGAACGGGAGATGACCACTCCTCCCCGGGACATGATGGCGATTTCGGTTGTCCCGCCGCCGATATCTATGACCATAGAGCCACGAATGTCGCCGATCGGCAGGCCGGCTCCCAATGCGGAGGCAACTGGTTCTTCGATCAGCAGCGCCTGGCGTGCCCCGGCGGCCAATGTTGCTTCGTAAGCGGCGCGTTTTTCCACCTCAGTGACTCCGGCCGGGATGCCCACGATGACACGGGGAGCCGGGAGGGGCACGATGCTCTGATCATGAACGCGATCGATGAAGTATTCTAACATGATGCGCGTAATATCAAATTCCGAGATGACTCCATCGTGCAAGGGGCGCACGACCAAGACATTGGCCGGCACCCGGCCGTACATTTCTTTTGCCTCCATGCCGATTGCCAGAGGTTCGCGGCTTTTCTTGTCCAGCGCGACCCAGGAGGGTTCGTTGATGACAATGCCTTTGCCGCGCACATGAACAAGGGTATTCGCTGTGCCCAAGTCAATGGCAATATCCAGAGAAAAGAGGCCTAATAACCATTGGAAGGGATTAAAGGCCAAGTGAGATACTCCTCATGATGAAATTTCGTGGCGACATTTTTTTGCCCTCCCATCCTGGATGGCCTTCTGTCGCCCCTCGAAAGCAAATTTATTATAACACGGAGGTAGAGCAGGTGAAAGCAACGCAACCTCATGTTCAAATAGGGGTTATAGTGAATACACATCTTCCATCTTCCAGCCCTGCGGAGGCTCTATGGGAAAAGTTGCTATTGTAACCGATAGCACCGCCTATCTTCCACCAGACCTGATACAGAAGTATGGCATTGCTGTAACGCCCCAAATTCTGATTTGGGGTGACGAAACCTTCCGGGACGGTGTGGATATTCAGCCACAGGAATTCTACAAGCGTCTCAAAACAGCCAAAGTGATGCCTACCACCTCACAGGTTTCCGTGGTGACCATGCAGGATACGTTCCAGCATTTGATAGAGAGTGGTCATGAGGTGTTAGGGATTTTTATCTCATCCAAGCTTTCCGGCACCATTCAATCGGCCTTGCAGGCCAAAGAGTCAATGGGCGCAGCCGGCGAGAAGGTGGTCATTGTGGATAGCCTGACTACTGCGATGGCCATGGGTTTCATCGCTTTGAGCGCTGCACGAGCCGCTCAGGATGGGGCTTCCCTGCGAGAGTGTCAGCAAATCGCTGAAAAAGCTCGTGAGCATGTGGGCGTCTACTTTGTGGTAGAGACGTTGGAATTTTTGCATCGCGGTGGGCGCATCGGCGGTGCACAGCGCTTTTTGGGCACGGCGCTCAACATGAAGCCGGTGCTCTCTCTGCGTGATGGCCGTGTGGAAGCGGTGGAGCGCATTCGGACGAAAGGGAAGGCTATCGAGCGCGTTCTGGAATTGGTCGCAGAAGATATCAAGGGACGCTCGCCGGTGCGTTTGGCAACCCTTCACGCGAACGCAGCAGAAGAAGCTAAACAGTTGCTAGAACGTGCTTCGGCCATGTTCCAGGCTACGGAAAGTATTTTCTCAGAAGTAAGCCCAGTGATCGGATCCCACGCCGGCCCCGGCACGGTCGGGTTGGCTTATATGGCCGGAATGTAGTCGTCACTTCCGGCGATGATGTGCATCTAAAAAAATAGAGAGGTGCACAAGTCTCAAAATCCATTTTTTCATTAGAGGTGTGCTATGACCGTCAATATGGCGAGTTGGGATCGTGTTGTTCGTTTCATCGTAGCTCTGGTGTTCGGCTATCTATTCTTTGCCAAGATAGTCGCTGGAACTGTGGGGATCATCCTTCTGATCATCGCTATTGTATTCCTGCTGACCAGCTTCGTGGGCTTCTGCCCGCTCTATAAGGTGTTCAATTTCAGCACGAAGCGGTAGCAGAAGAACGCTCCAAGAAAAAGGACCTCCTCTGGAGTTCCAGAGGGAGGCCTTTTTGTTTTGAGGAGGACTCTACCGGAAAAAGGTCGTTTTACCGCGGAGAGCATACGCGGAGGGTCGTTAATGAAGATCTCTGCGTTCTCAACGTTCGCTGCGGTGAGTTTTTGCAGTAGATTCATGAGGATGCGATCTGATGGTCTTGGGAAGGGAAACCGCCTCCTTTTGCAGGCGCTCCCAGGCGCCCACCCAGGGAGTGCCCAGCCGGTGATGTTCAGAGACCTTGATGTGACCTAATTTTCCGGTGATCTGGGCGACAAGATGGCTGGCTTCAGACCAGTTTTCCTGGAGCAGGGCGGCTTTCAATTGGGCGGCGAATTCATCTGACCAGCTCCATTCCAGGCGGAAACGGTCGGCTTTGAGCCAGTAACCGCGCTTTTCCCAGGCGGCGACCGACTCTTCGATCCCATCCGCGAGTGTTTCCAGGGCGAAGACCAGGTAGGCAAGCAGGTCGCGAGCCTGAGCGTTTAGAGATGGTTGTTTGCCCAGCTCACGCAGGGCAAGGACAATACTTTTGAGCAGGCGAGGGCGCTCTTTGCCCGCGCCTTCGGTGTGAATGATTCGACTCATGGGAAGGCTCCTGTGTGTGATAGATCGCGGCCGGCAAGCAGCGGGTAGCGAGTAGCCACGCCGACCTCTTGCGCAGGATGAGACATTGGGGATGTTTGTTCAAGGAAGCAAGAAAAGGGAGCGGGCATAACCATAGGCCTGAATGGGAAGCAGATCGTCCTCCTGGGAGAAGACAAGCCAGGCTTTGGTATTTTCGGCCACTTGATAGGGCAGGGTGAGGGCGAAAGGTTGCAGTTCAGTTGAAGGGATGGGAATATCCTGTTGTGCTAGAAGGTCACCGTTTTCGGCCCGCAGCTCAATATGGAGCGGGCGGGTGTTGATGGGATAGTAAACTCCCTGCGCTGCGAGGATGCCTCCGGATGCCGTTGCCTGAGATGCTGGTACTGCCAGGTACAGGCGCTCGAAGGGAGGCATGGGCGGGGTGATAAGGTTTTCTCCTGCCGAGAGCAGGAGCAGGCGCTGCGTGACCAGGGATTGGATAATATCATGCGTTGTGGCCGTGCTGATCTGGAGGGTGGCCCGCTCGGCGACCAGGGAAAGGTTGAAGGGCAGACGAATGACACGGTAAACCCCTGAACGGGGAGAAAAGGCATAGAAACGCTCGTTGCTCTCATTCAGGATGCGCCCATCTTCGCCATAGAGCAGGATGTTGGCGCGCATGGAATCTGCCGGGAAGATGCGCATTTTGAGCACGAGCGGCGAGGCCACGCGGGACATGGGGCCAGGCTCCAAGACCTGAATCTGGGCGGTGGGAAAGGGCGGCGGGAGGGTGGGGGTGGCACTCGGCAGGGGCACAGGGGTGGCGGTGGACGTGAGGGTGACGGTAGGGGTGGGAGTCCAGGAGGCACGCCAGGCGGCCTCTGCCGTTTGGGCGATCACGGTGGGGAGGAGATCGGTGGGGAGAAGCCTCGGGGGTGGCGAAGGCTGCAGAGACCGGCAGCCGGCCAGAAGTCCAAGCCAGAATCCGCCGAGAAACAAGATGCGGATGGCACCCCAGATCAGGGAAAGTGGAGAGCAGGGGGGGGCAGTCACGCGTCTATTTTCCCATTCTTGTAGAAAGCGACAGTCACCCACCAAAGGTGACTGTCGTGAAGGGTGGCGCAGAGGAAGAGGTTAGAGGCCGTAAATGGTGCCGAATTTCTGTCGCAGGTAGCGCAGGTAGGGTTCGGGGGTGATTTTGCTCCCGGTGACGCGCTGGACGAGCTGTTGGGGTTCGTATTTGCGTCCGTAGCGGTGGATGTTTTCGCGCAGCCAGGTCAGCAAGCCACCAAATTCACCACGGCGGATTTGATCGGGCAGATCGGGAATATCGCGCTGGATTCTTTCCCAGAGTTGCACGGAGATCAGGTTGCCCAGGGCGTAAGTGGAGAAGTAGCCGAGGTAGCCCATTGACCAGTGAATATCCTGGAGAACGCCTTGGGCATCATTGGGAGGCGTGAGGCCAAGGTATTCCTGCATCTTAGCGTTCCAGTATTCGGGAAGGTCTTTGACCTGGAGGCTGCCTTCGAGGAGGGCAATTTCGATTTCCAGGCGCAACATGATGTGGAGGTTGTAGGTGGCCTCATCGGCCTCGACGCGGATCAGGGAGGGCTGAACTTTATTGATGCCTTTGTAGAAGGTCAGCAGGTCGACATTACCAAGCTGGGCGGAGAAGAGTTCCCGGAATCGCGGGTAGAAATGTTCCCAGAAGGGGAGGGAGCGCCCGACCAGGTTTTCCCACATGCGCGATTGGGATTCGTGAATGGCCAGCGAGGCGCCCGAGGCGAGAGGGGTGCGCTCATAGGCCGGGTCAATCCCTTGTTCATAGAGGGCATGGCCGGCCTCATGCATGGTGCTGAAGAGAGCCGAGACGCCGTCCTTCGGCATGAAGCGCGTCGTGATGCGCACATCGCCGATGCTGAAAGAGGTGGTGAAGGGATGAGGGGATTTATCCTGGCGGCCGCGTTTCCAATCGTAGCCGAATTTGGTAATCACTTCGACGCCGAAGTCCCATTGTTTTTGCTCGTCGTAGTCCAAGCGGAGGAAGCCATCCTCTACCTGGGGGCGGGAAGTGATGGCGCGGATAAGCTCAACCTGTTGCGGGCGCAGCAGGTCAAAGATTTCTTTGACCTCGGCGGTTTTCATGCCCGGCTCGTAGTTGTCAAGGAGAATATCGTAAGGATGATCGGCGGGTGGGAAGAAGGTGACGTATTTTTGGGTAAGCTCGACAATTTTTTCTAGGTGGGGGCGAAAGATGGAGAAATCTGACTTGCCTTTGGCCTCCACCCAGGCCTCATGGGCACGCGAGGTGACCATGGCGACTTCGGCGACGAATTCCGGCGGGACGCGCGTGGCTTTCTCGTAATCGCGTGCGGTAATGCGCACGAGGGCGGCATCGTCGCTTTCAGGGTCAAAGCCTTCCTTTTGGACATCTTCGATGAGTTTGCCCATTTCCGGGGAGGTGAATTTCACGTGGGCAATTTTGCTGAGGGTGGCGAGCTGATGTCCCCGGGCTTCTGCGCCGCCTGCTGGCATGTAGGTGTTCTGATCCCAGGATAGGACGGCGGCGGCAGCATTCAGGTCGGCAATTTCGCCGAGTAATTCTTTGAGCTGTTGGATTCGAGACATGAGGAGACTCCGGTGAGAATAGATGGGATGGTTTTCAGGGGAGCAATAGTGAAGGCGATTATACCCTGAGAGAGGGCGGGTGGGATAGAATTTCTCACCCCGAAATTCGGAACAAAAACGAGAGAAAGGAGAGCGCTCCTCGGTTATAATGAACTTGTTACAAAGAGATTATTGAGTGTACTGCAAAAACTCACCACAGAGAACATAGAGCGCACAAAGGTTTTTCATTATCAACTCTCCGTGTGTACTCTGTGCACTTTGTGGGAAACAGGCCTTTTTGCAGTAGAGCCATTATATTTCATCGCCGAAGTAATTCAAGCAGTCTGTGCTAGTTGATGGTGCCACTCAGCCCAATTCAATCTCCTCCCAACCATCAGACTATCAGACTATCAGACTATAAGACCATAAGACCATAAGCCTATATCCCTCTCTCAGGAGTTCCTATGCCTCGCAGAACCATTTCCTGTAGGAGAGCCACCTCGACGTTGGTAATGCTACTGGTGATCCTGTTCCTCCTCTATTTCTTGCCGATGGTGGAGAGATGGGCAGATACTACCTCGACGCCGCCTGAGATTACCTCCCCGACTGCACCTGTGCTATCACCGTCAACGGGATTGAGAACTATCCCTCTCCGCATTGGCTATGGTGTGGGAGATACCTGGTTTGAATTGTACTTTACGGATCCGCTCAATCCGCTGGCGAAGGAGAAGGAAGGTGGGCCGGACTTACCGTTGGCGAAGGCGATTGACAATGCGCGGTTAAGTGTGGATGCGGCCTTGTACAGTCTAAGCCTGAATAGCGTGCGCGATGCCTTGTTACGTGCCCATCAGCGCGGCGTGCGCGTGCGGATGGTGATGGAAAGCGAGAACATGGATCGTGCCGATCCAGAATATCTCAAAGAGAACGGCATCCCTATCCTGGGCGATCGTCGCGATGGCCTGATGCACAACAAGTTTATCGTCATTGACGGTCAGGAAGTCTGGACGGGTTCGATGAACCTGACAGACTCCGGTGCCTATAGTGACAACAACAATCTCATCCGCATTCGCTCGAAGGAAGTGGCGGCCGATTACGCCAAAGAATTTGAGGAGATGTTCGTCCAAGATAAGTTCGGGCGTGATCGGATGGCTGAGACGCCTTTCCGCAAGGTGACGATGCCGGATGGGACAAAGGTGGAGGTTTACTTTTCCCCCGATGATGGCGTGGCCGCGGCTATTTTGCCCCTTTTGCAGAGGGCACAGGTGAGCATCTATTTCCTGGCCTATTCTTTCACTGCCAACGATCTGGGGGAGGCCATTCTGGCGCAGCACAAGGCCGGGGTGGAAGTGCATGGTGTCATGGAATCCGATCAGGTAGCATCGAATCGCGGCACGGAGTTCGATCCTTTCCGTCAGGCCGGCATAGATGTGCGCCTGGATGGGAACCCCGGTCAGATGCACCACAAGGTGATTGTGATTGACCGTTCCATCGTCATCCTTGGGTCCTATAACTTTTCGGCGAACGCCGAGAAGCAAAATGACGAGAACTTGCTCGTCATTTACAATCCCCTGATCGCCGAAGAATTCATCAAGGAATTCGAACGGGTATACGCTGTAGCCAAGCCGTGACCTGGGAAGGTCAGTCGCTGGCCAAGAGGCTTGGTGGCCAGCTATAGGCTCAGAGAAATTCCCGGAAGACGCAATTTCCTAACAGGCGTCCGCGTGGAGTAAGCCGCAGGCGCCTTTCGTTTTCTAGCACTTCCAGCAAACCGGCGGCGCACAACCGTTGAATCTGCATTCTATAGACCTCTTGCGCTTCTTTTCCGAATCGGAGGCGAAATTCTTCCAGGCTTACCCCTTGCCGCGTCAGGCGCAGGCCAAGCATCATGAACTCTCCCATCTCATCTTTGGGGGTCTGCCGATGTGCCTGGACCAGCGCCGGTGAGAAGGGGAACGGCTGCGGTTTGCCTTCCTGGATGCGCTCGATATAGGTGCGGATGCGCAGGACGTTCGAGTAACGATAGCCGTTTGCGTAGCCATGTGCGCCGGCGCCCAGACCAAGATAGGGTAAATAGCGCCAGTATTGCACATTGTGGCGGCAGGCATAACGCGGCAGGTCAAAAGGCGCAGCCGGAGGTAGGTCAAGTGCCCAATTGGAGATTTCATATTGGGCATAGCCGGCTTGCGCCAGCCGCTCGGCGGCCCATTCTAGCATTGCTGCTGCCCGATCCTCATCTGGCGCAGGCAGGAGACCACGCCCAACCCAATGCCCAAACGGGGTGCCGTGCTCAATGGTCAGGGCATAGAGGGAAAGGTGTTCCGGACACAGGCGCAAAGCCCACTCCAGGCTGCGTTGCCAAAGGTCGAGAGATTGCTGCGGTAGGCCATAGATCAGGTCGAGGTTCAAATTGGTGAAGCCGGCGCGGCGTGCCCAGGTCACGGCACGGATCACGTCCGTGAACGAGTGCTCCCGTTCCAGCAGGCGCAGTTCCTGCGGATTGGCCGATTGCATCCCCAGCGAAAGGCGATTGATTCCCGCCGAGCGTAATCCCCGCAAGGCTTCCGGTGTCAGTGTGCCCGGGTTGGCTTCCAGGGTGATCTCTGTTTCGGATAAGAGGGAGAAGCGCCGATTGATGGCCTCCAGAATCCGCCCCACCTGATGAGGGGTGAGCAAGGAAGGGGTGCCGCCGCCGAAGAAAATCGTGTGAATGGGGAGGGCGCCGGCCCGGAGGCTCTCAATTTCGCGAATCAGCGCCTCGACATAGGCCGGGATCAGTGCTTCCTGCCCCGCGTAGGTGTTGAAGTCACAGTAGGCGCATCGGTGACGGCAAAAGGGAAGGTGAATATACAGAGAGAAAGGGGAATCCATCACCAAAAATCCTCGCTTTGCCAACCATGCGCGCCGCGCAACGGCACGAACGCCACGCCGGTCACCACCTGCGACTCGAAACGTTCTCCGCGTCGTTGCCAGACCTGAAGCTCCTGATAGCCGCGATTGCCGACCGGAATGACCAGGCGGGCCCCCTCGTCCAATTGCTCCAGGAGCGGTGGCGGCACCTGCGGAGCAGCCGCTGCCACGAGGATGCCCTGATAGGGCGCGGCCGGCGGCCAGCCCAGGCTCCCATCTCCGATGTGACAATGGACGTTCCCAAATCCCAATCGCTTCAAGCGTTTTTCCGCCTCCTGTGCCAGCTCTGGGATGTATTCCATCGTGTGCACTTCTTTCGTCAGACAGGCCAGGATGGCGGCCTGATAGCCGGAGCCTGTGCCGATCTCCAGCACCCGCTCGTCGCCGCGCAGACCCAAAAGGTGGATCATCAGGGCGACAATATAGGGCTGGGAGATGGTCTGACCATAGCCAATCGGAAGGGGGCTATCCGCATAAGCCCAGTCCTGATATTCAAGCGGGACAAAAGAATGGCGTGGCACGCGACGAAAAGCCTCCAACAGATGTTCGTCTTCAATCCCTCGCCGGGCAATCTGCTCGGCGACCATTTGATGACGCAAACGGAGGGTATCTTCGGTGTCTGGGAACATGGAGGATGGACGGGAGACGGTGGACGGGAGACGGTGGTGTTTTACTGGCTACTCTGGAGTAACCGTTGGAAGGCCAGGAGCAGACGCCCGCGCTGTTCAAAGCCACTTTCGCCTAACTCGCTAATACCGAGATAGACGCGCCGACGGCAGCGGCGAAATAGGCCGTCTATCAGGCGTGCCAAGCCCTCTTGAGCGGCCTGGACTTCGTCGGCATCTGTCCAGGGACGACCGACTTCCCAATGGCGTGAAAGCACATAGGGATGGGTAAGTGGTTGATAGAGACGCTCATACCAACCCGAAGAGCCAACATCCAGCCAGAATTGCACCTCGACCGGCCGATTCATCATGATGAAGGTGTGCGCCGGGGCGATCAATACTGCCTCGGCCTGTTGCATTTGCCAGGCTTCCAGATACTGGGCTGCAATGACCCCTTCGCGCAGCATGGCCAGATATTCCCGATTCAGGCGCTCCACAGGGCTGTCTTCTCCTTCCAGGATCGGCCAGAGTGCCTGACGGAACTTGAAAGCCGATTCAACCAGGGTGGCGGCGACGCGCACAGCATCCAGGTCGTTATGGAAGCCGAAGCCCGGCTGGGAGAGCACTTCGCCGAACAGCTTCTGCCAGAAATGATCCAGAGGAAGCTTTTCGGATTGCTGCTGATATTCCAGAAGCCACTGACGCACTGTCGAATAGCGCAGGCCAAGGCCGGCGGTCAAACGCTCTTGCTCTTCGGGATTAATAAGCTCAAAGGGGGTGAAGTGGATTTTCCCTTCTCGTAGGCGATAGACGATCTTCGTCAACCACCAGGCGCGTACCCAATCCGTATTCAGGGCTAGCATCCAGGCACGGGCAACATCGAACTCTGATGGCATTTCCTGCCATTCCGGATGTGCCAGAAGCGCCAGCGTGACCAATGCATGGGTGGCCGGCTCTTCTTGAAGCGAACGGGAGGGACGATGCGAGCGTGCCGGCACCTGACGCTCTTCCAGGCGCTGGAGCAAGGAGAAGCGAAGCGCATCGGAAAGGTAGGGGGCCAGGATGACGATCTCGGAGGGCGGCAGACCCTCATCCTGCACCAGGCGCGCCGTTTCATTTGCCACCCAATCCAACATCTGCGGATAGAAGCGAAAATCAGGGATGACCAGAGTCGCCTGCAGATGTTCTTTCAGGCGGGGCAGCGCCGGGAGCGGTTGGGCGCGTAAGGCGGCCTGCATCCCCTGACGCAGCGTTTCGATCTGGGGAGATGTCACCCAAGAGTGGCTCAGGGAAATGACGCGATCGCAGCAATCGGCCAGGGTCAGGGCCGAGATCGGGTCGGCGCCGAGGAACTTGCGGTAGCCGCCGCCCTCGTCATAAATCAGGAGCGCGGAATCGAGCGTGGGCAGTAGCTCCCCTACCCAGTCATGTGCGATTGGGATGTCCTCTTCGATGTTATCGTAAATCAGATGGCGATAGCGGGAGAACCAGGCGCGCACTGTGTCCTGTGGCCAAAGATAGCGCCAGAAGACTTCTAGCTGGAGTGAAAAATCGAGCAGATTGTGTTCAAGGCAAAATTGGCGGAAGCGCGTGGCACATTCCTGTGCATCTGCGTAGATGCGGCGCTGGGCCGGGTCTCCCATCCAGGCGGCATCCAAGCGTATCCCGATTTCGGTATAGGGGAATCCGATGGCTGCAGATTTGTTCAAGTTGTCCAGAATCTGGCTATAGAGGCGGTTGCGATCAATAGTGAGGGAAGCAAAAAAACCTTCTTCTAGCAACGGGCGCACCACATGTGCCATGAAGTATTGTGCCGTTTCTAGGGTCAGGAAGATGGGAGGGGATTCTGGGTGAGCGAAGCCGGCCACCTCTGCGGCCAGTGGCCAGAAGAGATCGCAGGCGCGCCGCGCCAGCCCACCGATGGTGGTCAAAGTTACCTCGCCAAGCGGGCCGGCCGAGGCATCGGAGATCACCTGAAGATAAGGCAGATGCATTGTGCGCTGCGGCGCCAGGATCAGGATGCTCTCTGCGGCCACACCGCTTCGTAGCAGAGCCTTGAGATGCTCCACCGCCTGCCTCGTCTTGCCCGTGCCAAAAGGACCTTTGAGAAAAGTGAAGGACATGCTCCCTACACTATCAGTCTATCAGACTATGCGACTATAGGACTACGATCAGTCTATCAGACTATGCGACTGTAGGACTACGGAACCATCATACTTCCACCCACCTCTTCTCTTCCGCGGCGCGATGGGCGGCGAGGGCGAGTTCCAGGGCGCGAATGCCATCTTCAAGGGTGCAGAGCGGCTCAGCCTCCCCTCGGACGACCTCCAGGAAATGGCGCATTTCGGCCAGGAACAGGTGATTGCGCTCGAAATCGGGTGGCGGGGCAAAGGTTTCGACCTGTGGCGGCGCAGGCTTTTCCGACCAGCTGCCGAAAGGTGCCGGCAGCCGGTAGAGTGTGAGTTGACCATCGGCGTTATCCCAGCGGAGCGTGCCCTGACTGCCGACAATTTCCCAGCGATGGACAGGCGGGCGCTGGACATAGTTCAGATGTAGACCACCCAATGCGCCGCATTCCAAGCGCAAGCCGATCTCGGCCACATCTTCCACGTCCATTTCCAGGGGAGAGATGTGATCACGGAAGGCCCAAAGGGCACGGATTTCACCCAGGATGAAACGCAGGTAGTCGAAAGGGTGGGTCAGGGTGCGGATCACGCCCCCACCCAGCTCGCGGCGCGCCGCGTAACTTTGGCGATAATCTTCCCAGGGATGCCACTGCGGAAGATATTCGCCCCAATGGACATGGAAGGCGAAAATCTGACCAAGCGCGCCCTCTCGGAGTAGCTCACGCGCCCTCTGCAGGGTGGGATGAAAGCGAAATTGGAATCCGACCAGGATGCGGCTGCCACTCCGTTGGGCGGCCTGGCGTAGCTCATCCAGACCGCTCAGGTCATGGGAAACGGGCTTTTCCAGCAGGAGATGGCACCCTGCATCGACTGCCGGCCGGGCGATGGGCAGGTGAAGCGCGGTCGGCGTGGCAATGATGACCGCCTGCGGACGATGACGCTCCAAGGCGATTTCGATCTCGTGTTCGAGGGGGAAAGAGGCCAGCTCGTCATCCGGCAATGTGGAGCGGCCGGAGCGCAGGAGCACAATATCGCGCTCGCCAACTGCCAGCAAATTGCGCAGGTGACGTCTTCCCACCGAGCCCAGGCCAGCGATCAGGAATTTCATTTTACCTCCGCTAGACCGCGGACGGCAGACCGCGGACCGCGGACGGCAGATAGCAGACCGCAGCAGTTCTAATCTTCATCTGTGTTTTCTCTCTTCCACCGTCCACCGTCCATCGTCTACCGTCCATCTAATTTCTCCAGCGCGTTGCGCAAACGGCGCAGGGTCTGTTCGCGTCCCAGCACTTCCATGCTCTCCAGGAGCGGCGGGCTGACGGTCTTCCCTGTCACCGCGACGCGTAGCGTGCCGAAAACCTGGCCGGCGTTCAAGCCGAGTTCTTTCACCAGATCGCGCAACGGGGCTTCGATTTCTTTGGCGTGAAGTTCCGGGAATACTTCCAGGATTTCCAAGGCCCGTCGCAAAACCTGCTTCGCCTGTTCGGCGTTCATGCCTTTGCCGATCAAATTGGCAGGATCGTGATGGATCTCATCCTGGAAAAGGAAATCTACCCATTCGGGTGCTTCATCCAGGGTCACTAGGCGCTCACGAATTAGCGGGGCAATTCGGATGAGCTGGTCATCGGTAGCCTGGGGAAGATAGGGCTTCAAGCGGCGCGCCAATTCCTCTATCGGCAGGCGACGGATGTGTACACCGCTGAAGTGATCCAGCTTGGTAAAGTTGATGGCGGCCGGGGCCGGGTTGAGGTGCTTCAGGTCAAACCGCTGCACCATCTCGCCCAGCGTCATGACCTCCTCCCCCTCCACACCCCACCCCATCAGGGCAATCCAATTCAGCACGCCTTCAGGGATATAGCCAAGTTGCTTCAGATCGCCGATGTAGATCGAATGGCCGCTTTCCAGGGCGATTGAAGCATCGCGTTTGCTCATTTTGCCCTTGCCGGAGGGCTTCAGGAAGACGGAAAGGTGTACCCAGATCGGCTCTTCCCAAGCGAAGGCGCGCACGATTAGGACATGGAGGGGAAAGGTGGAAAGCCACTCGGAGCCGCGAATGACGTGTGTGATGCCCATCAGGTGATCATCCACCATTGCCGCCAGGTGATACGTCGGCAGGCCATCCGATTTGAGCAGGATGTAATCGTCAATCATGTAATTCGGCGTGGTGATCGGCCCGCGCAGCAGGTCTGTGGCGGTGGTCTCGCCTTCGCGTGGGGCCTTGAAGCGGATCACGTGGGGTTCTCCGCTGCGCGCGCGGCGGCGTGCTTCATCGGGGTCGAGATGGCGGCAAAAGCCATCGTAACCGGTATTGAGTTTCTGTGCTTGGCGTTCCTTGCGCACCCGCTCCAGGCGTTCCGGGCTACAGAAGCAGGGATAGGCCGCGCCTTTTTCCACCAGCTTCCAGGCATGTTGCTGATAGATTTCACGGCGTTCAGATTGACGATAGGGGCCATAGGGACCGCCGACATCAGGGCCTTCATCGTATTCAAGACCCAACCAGCGCAGTCCTTCAATCAGTTCTTGTTCCGAGCCGGGTACGGTGCGACGGGTATCGGTGTCCTCGATGCGCAGGATGAATTGACCGCCCGTCTGACGCGCCAGCAGGTAATCATAGAGCGCAGTGCGGGCACCGCCCAGGTGCATGCGGCCGGTCGGAGAGGGGGCAAAACGAGTACGAGCAGGACGGTTCATGGGAGCCTCATTCGTCGGTCTTGTTGGAAGGTGAGCACCTTATTCCAGGAGTCCCCAGCGTGAGGCGCCGAGGTGTAGGATTTCCAGGATCAGGTCGTTGTAGGGGATACCTTCCGCAGCGGCCATCAAGCAGAGATCGCTATAAGCGGGGGTCAGGCCGGGGAGGGGATTGATCTCAAGCAGCCGTGGCTGACCTTCTGCATCCAGGCGAATATCCACGCGCGAAACGTCCAACGCGCCGATCACCATATGCGCACGTAAGGCCAGATGATGCAGCTTATGCGCTAGTTCCGGGTCCACTTCTGCGGGGCAGATATATTCTGGCGCTCCTGGGGCGCCTAATGGTGTGGCCTTGGCCGCGTGGCTATAGATGCCCGGAGTAGCCGAAGTGGCTGTGTTCAGTTCCAGGATGGGAAAGCGATGAAAACCATCTGCGTCATACCATTCTGGATGGCGTGAGAAGCGTCGGGCATCTGGGCGGCCGATCTGCCCAACTGTGAATTCGCGGCCGGGGAGGTAAGTTTCAACCAGCGCCGGCTGGTGGTAGGTTTGGATTACATAGCGGACACGGTGGCGCAGTTCGGCCTCAGTATTTACTTTGGCATTCGCGTCCACTCCCATGCCGGTCCCTTCACGCGCAGGTTTGACGAAGAGCGGGAATTTCAATTCCGGGCGGAGCGGCTCGTCGCCGGTCGTGAATTCCTGGAATGGGGCTACCGGTAAGCGCCGATCGCGCCAGATGCGCTTGGTGAGGGTCTTATCCAGGGCGATGGCGTTGGTCAGGACGCGGGAGCCGGTATAGGGAATCCCCATCAATTCAAGCAGGGCCGGCACTTGTGCTTCACGCGCATCCCCACCCAGGCCTTCAGCAATGTTGAAGCAAATATCGGGGTGGTATTCGCGCAGGGCAAATGGCAAGTTGCGATCTGCCAAGAGGAAGCGCGTCTCATGTCCTTCGCTTTCGAGCGCCGTCTGAATGGCCTGCACCGTTTCGATGTGATCGTAATCGGCGTAAGCGTCCGGTGGCACCCCCGGCGGCCGTGGCTGACTTTCATCCTTGATGTTGGCCAGCACAGCTATTCGCCAGGGCCATTTTTTCGGACGCAGACGACTGGGAGGCTTTTCACCCTCCTCGGTAGAAGGAAATGTTTCGGAGGACATGTTTTTCTCTCTCCTGGTTTGCGAGTGATAGATAGGTGTGGTTAAGTTTACCATGTTGGCCGGGGAGAGGGGAGTGAAAATTGCGTAGAATCAAAAAATGAGCGACATGCCAACGCGGTTGACAGCCCCAGAAACTGTGATACAATTTTGACAATGTTTGTCTATTTTTGCGAAAGGAGTGTTTTATGCTCACTCAAACCGAAACTCCGCTTACGCTTACGCCCCAAGCTGCTCAGGCGCTCCAAAGCATTCTCGCTGAACGCAATTTAGAGGGGTATGCACTTCGCATCTATGTGGCCGGCGGATGTTGTAGCGTGCAATTTGGCATGGCCCTTGACAACACCTTCCACCCAGGTGACCAGGTGTTCAACTGCCAGGGCATCTCTGTCATCGTAGATGAAACCACCCTGGAGTATCTTCGCGGTGCGACGGTGGACTTTGTGCGCGATCCTGAATATGGCGAAGGATTTATCGTGAACAGCCCTCTCACCTCCATGCACTCTCATGGGGAAGGGGGATGTGCCTGCGGCGGGTCCTGTTCGTGCTGATGCCGATTCCCAATCGAGCGCGCTTGGGGAGATAGGGCGCTCCTGGCCCTCCCGGCTGGGAGGGCTTGTTCGCTGTGGGCGCTGGGCGAGATGGCTCGCCCTATTTTAGCCGCCCCGCCGCGCGGCTCATGGATAGCCTAGAAACCCTGGCATACGCGCTGCCTGCCGAATCACATCCGTTGCCTGCCGGGCTTCCGCTGCCGGTCCAGTCATCGGTTGGGGGAAGGCTAACGATAAGGTGAGCATCATGGTCCGTCGAGTATGGCTCTCTTGGAGTTCAGGCAAGGATAGCGCCTGGAGCTTGCACGTGCTACGGCAAGACCCACAGGTGGAGGTCGTCGGCCTGCTTACGACCGTCAATACCACTCATGGGCGCGTGGCGATGCATGCTACTCCTTTCAACATCTTGGAAGCACAAGCACAGGTGGTTGGCCTGCCGCTCCATGTGATCCCATTGCCTTGGCCCTGTTCCAATGAAATCTATGAGCGTGCAATGCGAAGGGCAATTGAAGAAGCGCGCCAACAGGGGGTTACCCACATCGCCTTTGGTGACCTGTTCCTTGAAGACATCCGTGCCTACCGGGTCCGGCAGCTTGAGGGTTCAGGACTTGAACCGCTGTTTCCGATCTGGCACGAACCCACTGCGTCCCTTGCGCGGCACATGATTGATGCGGGTGTGGAGGCGGTTCTCACCTGCGTTGATCCGAAGAAGCTCCCGCCGTCGTTCGCCGGTCGCAAGTTCGATCATGCCTTGCTTTCCGAATTGCCCAAAGGCGTTGATCCGTGCGGAGAGAACGGGGAGTTCCACACGTGTGTACTGGCCGGGCCAATGTTCCGTGAGCGGTTGCACGTCACGGTGGGCAAAGTTGTGGAACGGGATGGGTTCTACTTCGCCGATTTGCTGTTGAGTCCGTCAATGGTAGCGCCTAAACAAGGAAGAAAGCGCTCTCCAGGTGAGAGGGCAGGATAGGCTTCCAAGATCAGGGAAAGCGCTCTCGCCAATCCTCGGCGTGGGAATACGTTTGAGATGCTTCCGCTGCGTTCAAGATTTCGAGGAGGGAAGGGAGCAGGGCGGCGTTACATGCCAGCGCTTCCCCATGACGATGGCCCGCGTTGCCCTGCCAATCTCCGAAATAGCCTCCGGCCTCTTTGAGGATGATCGGAAAGGGGCCACAATCCCAGACTGCCATGACGGGTTCCAGATGCGCCTCCGTGCGCCCTGTGGCGACGAGCAGGAAACCATAGGCATCACTCCAACCCCGGAAGACATAGGTCGCTTGGGCAAGGCGTTCCCAAACCGCTTCAGAGTGCTTTTTTGGAAATTTATGGTAGGTAGTATAGGTCACCCAGGCCTGATCGAGGCGGTCAATCTTGGAAACGCGCGCCCGCCGCCCGTTACACCAGGCCCCCATCCCTTCGGCAGCATAGAGCAACTCATCCGTGCCGGGATAGTATGCCGCCCCGACGCGAATTTCCCCCTCGATCTCCAACCCGATCAAAACGCCATATAATGGCACACCGCGCATAAATGACTTGGTCCCGTCAATCGGATCAATGATCCACACCGGGCGGTCCGAAGCCTCTCTCTGCTCCCCAAATTCTTCTCCCACGATCCCGTCTTTTGGGTAGGCGCGCGCGATTTCCTGGCGCAAAAATTCCTCCACTGCCCGATCCGCGGCTGTGACCGGTGTCTGATCCGCTTTGTATTCTGCCGCCACCCCACGACGAAAATATCCCAAGCTGATTTGGCCGGCGCGATAAGCGAGATCGGCGATGAATTCGAGATAAGGGGCATAATTCATCTCGGCCTCCTAGAAATTTGGTGAAGAGGATTAGACAACTTGCGCTCGATTATACCGTGTTTGTTGAAGGGGAGGCTATAAAGCTCCGTCTTCCATCAGCTGCGATTACCCGGAACTCAAGTATAATTTTCTTTGTGCTTACCCCCTTTCACCCCTCCCGTCCGGTAGTCACTGCCTATCCTAAAATTCCGGAGGCAATCCAGGAGGCGCAGGCCGTAGCCGCTTATCTGAGGGAGCGCGGCATGGATGCACCGGTTGGTTCTCTTTATGATGAGAGCTTGCGGCGGCGGGTGAAAGCCGGGGAGTTCGATCTGATGATCGCGCTGGGGGGAGATGGCACGATGCTGCGCGCCGGGCACTTGTGTGCCCCTTGCGGCGTGCCCATCCTGGGAATCAACCTGGGACGTCTTGGCTTCCTAATCCAGGTAGAACGTTCGGAGTGGCCTGCAATGCTAGAACGGCTGTTTCAGGGTGAAGCCTGGATTGAAAATCGCATGATGTTGCGCGCTGAACTTTACCGGGGTGGAGAGGAACAAGGGCATTGGTACGCGCTGAATGAAGTGGTCGTGGCGCGGGGGCAGTATATGCGCCCTGTGCGTCTTTCTGCCTCCGCAGATGGCTACTTGCTCACCACCTATATCGCCGATGGATTGATCGCAGCTACTCCGACCGGCTCAACCGCCTATGCTCTGGCCGCCGGTGGTCCCATCCTGCCTCCTGAGCTGCGCAATATTTTGCTGGTGCCCATCGCTCCCCACCTTTCCGTAGATCGCGCCGTTGTGCTTTCCGAAGGATCGGCGGTTAGTATTCAGGTTAGAAGCGAGAATGCTGTGCTCAGTGTAGATGGTCAAGTGCCGATTGGGTTATCGGAAGAGGACGAGGTGCGGGTGCGGGCTGCTGAATTCACTGCCCAATTCGTCCGTTTCGGCGATCCAGGCTATTTCTACCGCAACTTGACGGCACATATGAACCAAAATCCTGCCATAGGGCTACCCCGATGAATGAGACCCTTTTCTGCTATCGCCATCCCAGGCGCGAAACCCAGTTGCGGTGCATCAGCTGCGGGAATCCGATCTGCGCTGATTGCGCGGTGCATTCGCCGACGGGCTATCGCTGTCCGGATTGCACTCGCCGCCTGGAGAAAAAATTTATCACTGCCCACTGGTACGATTACGTGAGCGCAGGCCTGATCACGATCTTCGGCTCGTTCCTGACCAGCCTGCTGATTGCGCTTTTGGGCACCTTCGGAGGCTTTCTCATCTGGTTCGTGATCCTGGGCATTGCGGGTGGAGTAGGCGGTGGGATCGCGGAGATCGTGCGCTGGGCAACGCGAAAGCGGCGCTCACCCTGGCTGTTTCGCACTGCAGCCGCAGGGATGGTTTTAGGGGCCTTCCCGATCATCTTGCTCAACCTGTTGAGCCTGAACATTTATGCTCTGGCCTTCCTGGTGGTTTACCTTGTGATAGCAACCCCTTTGGTTTATGGTCGTCTGGCAGGTATCCGCGTGAGTTAATATGCTGACCGAACTCCGCATTCGCAATCTTGCCATCATCGAGTCTCTCGAGCTGCGCTTCGGCGCGGGTCTGATCGTGCTGACCGGCGAAACCGGCGCCGGCAAGTCCATTATCCTGGATGCCCTGGAGATGCTGGTCGGCTCACGGGCGGATGCGACCATCATTCGCCAAGGTGCCGACTTTACCCTGGTAGAGGGCGTCTTTAAGATTGATGAGCGCGTTCGCCGGCCGATCCATGCCATTCTAGAGCGCGAGAACCTGCTGGAGGACGAGGATTACCTGACCTTAGGGCGTGAAGTGCGTCGTGAGGGACGGAACGTCGCGCGTGTCAATGGGCGAACGACAAGCCTTTCCTTGCTTAAAGAACTCGGCAGTTTCCTGATAGATATTCATGGCCAATCTGAGCACCTTTCCCTGCTGAACCCACGCTCTCATGTTTCCCTGCTTGATCGCTATGCCAATCTAGAAGAGCAATTGCAGGAGTATCGCAAACGCTACCAGGAGCTTCAGTCTCTGCGTCATGAACTGGAGGATTTGCGTCGGTTGCAGGCGGAGGCCGAACGGCGGGCAGAGATGCTTCGTTTCCAGCTGGAAGAAATCGAGGCTGCCCGTCTGAAGCCTGGCGAGGATGCGGAGCTGCGTCAGGAACGCAATCGCCTGGCCAACGCAGAGGCCCTGGCCGAACTTGCCCAACAGGCGCTCACTTTGCTTGACGAAGGGATGCCTGAGGCTCCTCCGGCCAGCGATTTGATCGGTCAGGCCGCCCGCGCGCTGGAGCGATTGGCCCAACTAGATTCGTCCCAGGCACGTCTGGCCGAAAGCATTCTCAACCTGGAGGAAACGCTTGCTGACTTAGCGCGCGACCTACGAAAGTACCTGGAGAAGATCGAGTTTAATCCGCGTCGCCTGGAACAGGTTGAAGAGCGCCTTGACCTCATTCAACGGCTGACGCGCAAGTATGGGGGAAGTATCCAAGCCGTCCTTGAGCGTGCCGAACAGGCACGGCGTGAGCTGGAAACCATCGAAACCGCTGGTGAACGCCTGGATGCGCTTCAAAAGCAGGAGGCAACTCTGCTAGAAAAGGTGGCGCAACAGGCGATGGCTCTCTCCCAAGCGCGGCGTCAGGCTGCCGAGCAGCTCAGCCGCAGCATCGAGATCGAGCTGGACGATTTGCGCATGGCCCAGGCGCGCTTTGCGGTGGACTTTCAGACGCGTCCCCATTCCGAGGGGTTGCCTGTCAATGGAGAACGCCTGGCCTTCGATAGCAACGGTGTTGATCAGGTAGAATTCCTGATTGCCCCAAATCCGGGGGAAGGGTTTAAGCCACTGGTCAAGATTGCCTCCGGTGGCGAAACGGCGCGCTTGATGCTAGCGCTCAAAAATGTGCTCGCGCGCGCCGATGAAATCCCGATCCTGGTCTTCGATGAGATTGACCAGGGCATTGGCGGGCGCGTCGGTCTGACGGTTGGGCAGAAATTGTGGCATCTGGCGCGCGCGCATCAGGTCTTCTGTGTGACCCATTTGCCGCAGCTGGCTGCTTTTGGCGATCAGCACTTTCAGGTGCAAAAGGTGGTTCAGGGGGAGCGCACTTACACGCAGGTTGAGGAACTGGATGACCAGAAGCGGTTGCTCGAACTCTCACAAATGCTCGGCGAGATTGGCGAAGGCACCTTGCGCTCCGCTCATGAATTGCTCCAACTGGCCTACTCTATGCGGGGTAATCTTTAGGAGAATTCAACGCAACGGTCTGTTTCCATCAGGAAACTCACAACCATCTGGGCAAGAATACAAGGGGATATTGACAAAAAAAGTTTAGTGGGGTAAAATGTAAGCGCATAATTAAGTAATTTTTGTGAAACACATTTGAGGAGATTGACATGGAGAAATGGCTTTCTATCTCTGAGGCGGCAAAGGTTTTAGGCGTGCATCCGACAACCCTGCGGCTTTGGACGAAAAAGGGCACCGTCCCCTTCCATCGTACCTCGGGAGGGCACCGGCGTTTCTTGGAAGAAGAACTCCGCGTCTGGAGCGAGGCCCATCGCGGCACCTTCTCTCCTGAAAACATCATCAGCTTTTCGCTTCGCCAGGCCAGAACGCAAATCAGCGAGGCGAATCTGATGCAACAAGGGTGGTATCAGAAGTTGGACGATCGGGCGCGCGAAACCTATCGGAAGGCTTGCGGCTTTTTGCTGGAAAGTATGCACAATTCTCTCGTCGCATCCGATGAGGAGAATCGTCTGGAAGCCCAGGCTATTGGCTATGAATATGCCTCGCGCGCCCTGCGTTATAAGCTCAGCGAGATGGAGGCGCTGCAGGCTTTCCTCTTTTTCCGTTCTGTGGCCATCGATGCCATTGGGAAAGCCCATCGTGATTTGATGATCTCTTCGGTGGATGTGATGGAGCAATTACAAAAGCTCCTCACCTTTACCGACTCGATCATGCTAGCCCTGGTGGATGCCTATCATCAGCTGGGCGGTCATGTTCAACCCAAAACCGAAGTCGTGATGGAAGGAGGTTCCCCTACCTGATTCCATGAACGAAAAGCCACCCTCGCGGCGTTTTTCCGCATTCTGGATAGAACGCCTGGTACCTGTATTGTTGATCTTGCTCCTTTTGGGGCTTCTGGCGGTGATTCTTATCACCGCCTTATCTTTTCTTTAGTATAGAACAACGAAATTCTGTTCCGGATAAGGAGTATACAATGCGGTATATTCCATATTTTTCCACTTTGATTACCTTTGTTTTCATGGTGGCGGTTTTCCAGCGCTATCAGCAGCGCAAGGGAGCACACCTGCTGCTGTGGGCGATCGGGTTGCTTCTCTACGGTCTCGGCACGCTCAGCGAGGTGCTCTTAGGGCTGACCTATTCCCCCTGGATCCTTAAGCTCTGGTATCTGAGCGGCGCCATGCTGACCGCGGCTTGGCTGGGCAGCGGCACCATCCATCTCCTGGTGCGCAAGGCCGGGCTAGCGCAGGCATTCACCTGGGCTGTAGGCATTCTATCTGTGATCTCGTTGCTCCTCATTGTCGTCGCTCCTGTCAATGCCGTGACCTACGATGTCCAGCGCTTGGCATCTGAACAATACAAAGACATCCTGGTGCGCAATGGCTGGATCATCTTACTTACCGTTCTCCTGAATATTTACGGCACGATCACGTTGGTGGGCGGCGCAATTTATTCTGCTTTTGCCTTCTGGCGCAAGCGGGTTCTGCTATACCGCATGTTGGGGAATATCGCCATTGCCGCCGGTGCGCTTTCTCCGGCCTTGGGAGGCACGTTCCTGCGCGCCGGTCATGGCGATTGGCTTTATCTTAGCGAATTGATTGGCGCGATCTTAATGTACATTGGTTTCATCCTAGCCACGAAAGATCGCCCCAAATGAAGTTTCTAAGGAGCAACTCACTTGCTACCTGGATGGCGGCATTTTTCTTTATCATCGCCGGCCTGAGCGTGCTGGGAATCACTTCCCTTATCAGCAGCCTCTCCAGGGGCTTCTAGGTATCTTAGCAGGAATTTTCTTGCTTCTGGCGCGCTAGCCCTTTGCTTTCTGGTAGAGATAACCGCTGTTTTCCCAGATTGGGGCGAAACCTGCCTTTTCGGCTGCCTGTAACACCTGGGACAGGCGCGGCGCCAGCCAGGTTACTCGTTTTACCCCCCGTTCCGCTGCCAGGGCACGCGCGGCACGTAACAGGGTGGGGAGGGCTTCCCAGGCACAGGCCACCAATCCCAATGCCAGGGAAGGTTCCTCATCTTGCTCGACCCAGGTCACGAGATGACCCTCCCCGCCTTGCCATTCTAGGATGCCGGCCTGCGAGAAAAATGGCTCCAGGACTTCGGCGCAAGGAGTGGCAAAACGCCAACCCAGGTCAATCAGGCCATGCGTTTGGGTTAAGGTGGGGGCAGATTGGAGCCGTTCCGGCAGATGTGGAAGCGCTGAAGGAGGAAGGGGGAGACAGTTACTTTCCCCTGGGAGTGCCTCAGCCCCTAGAGCCTGCACTTCGGCGATTTTGAGATAGCCCAGCCGATCGCACAGATGATGCACTTGCACGCGTTGTGAGCTGGTCATCAGGCGCACAATGCCATCTCCGTGCTCCAGCCACCAGCGATCAATGTACTCGTGAATGTGGGAGCCGATGCGCAATCCCTGGTAATTCGGGTCAACGCGGAACCCCTCCATCCACCATTGGCCCGGCGCCAGGCGCACCACGCGCGCCATCCCCACCGTTCGCTTTCCGTATTCGGCTACAGCCAGCAAACCGTCCGTATTCGCCAGCCATTCGGCCCAAACATCGGGGATATAGTCATGACCTTCCCAGATGAAACGGGTGAAATCGAGAATATCCGCCGTATCGCCTGGCAGAGCCGGGCGGCACACCACTTGTGGAGCGGCGAATGAGGCTCGCATCATGGGAAGAGTTTCTCCGTGATTTCTGGACAATAGCGTTCCACCATCTCGGAGGAAAGGCCGTTCTGACGGCAAATTTCAGCATAAAGGTCGGCGGAGGGGCGTTTGAGGCGCTTTTGCGTTTCCAAGTCTAGCCCCCAAAGCCCAAAGCGTTGACTCCAGCCGCGCTCCCACTCAAAGTTATCTACCAGCGTCCAGTGAAAGTACCCTTTGACCGGCCAGTTGAAGTTAACCGCTCGCCAGACTTGATGCACATGCTGTGCCAAATAGCGCGGGCGCATGTGATCATCCGCGTCCTCTACGCCGTTTTCTGTGATCAGGATGGGCAGGTTGGGATAGGTGCGCGCCGCCCATTTCAATGTGGCGAACAGTCCCTCCGGTATGTTAGCGATGAAGCCTGTATCGCTCAGATCTGCTTCGGAGGGGAAGCCGCTATCGGTGAAGAGTTCGCCGGCTTTGCGCGGGTTAAACCATACCGTATCTTGGGTGTAATAGTTGATTCCCAGGTAATCCTGGGTGCCGCGCGCTTCAGGGATGCGCACCTTTGCCACCGGTGAGCGCATCACGCCTTCCGAGATGGCCGAGGGGAAGGCCATGTTTACTCCCTGATAGCGGATAGAGCGCATCAGCCGATCGAGCGGTGACCAGGATCGGCGCGCCACCATCGGACGATAGTGCAGCGCATAACCTACGCGTGCCTCGCGTTGAATCTGGTGGATAGCCCGATAGGCGGCGGCATGAGCGCGGATCATATTGGACATGACCTGCATGGCCAGTTTCAGGTCATGTTTACCGGGTGGGAATGCACCGCTGACATAGCCGCTCAGCGCATAAACGTTTGGCTCGTTGATCGTGCACCAGAGCGTGACGTAATCCTTAAGCGCCTCCACCACACGGCGCACATAGGCCTCAAAGCGCTGGACTGCGCTTTCTTGCTCCCAACCGCCTTGTTCGCTCAGCCAGAGCGGATCGGTGAAGTGATGCAAGGTGACCAGCGGAGTCATGCCGCGATCGTAGAGACGGCGCGCCATCTGGCGATAGTGCTCAATCGCATCCTCATCCCAGCGATCGGGTGCAGGCTGAACCCGGCTCCATTCAATCGAAAAACGATGGGCATTCTGCCCGGCCTCGGCGGCGCGGTCGAAATCTTCTTTCCAGCGCCCGTTCCACCATTCACAGGCGCGCCCGGAACGGTGCAGGGTATGTCCGCTTTCTTCCCACTGCCACCATTGGTTGTTCGTGTTCTCTCCCTCTACCTGATGGGAGGCTGTCGCGGTTCCCCAAAGGAAGCCGCGTGGAAAACGGTAGATTGCTTGAGGCATAGGGCTCCTGGTTAGTCTGATAGTCTGTTAGTCTGATAGTCGGATAGTCGGATAGTCGGATAGTCGGATAGTCGGATAGTCTGATAGTCGGATAGTCGGATAGACTGATGGTTGGCGGGTGGCTTTTGCGCGGTCGGTTGGTCTGCCGCTTCTTCAGCCTGCCGGATGGTGCCACTTTGCCATAACCATCACTCTACCCACTCCAGCTCAAAATCGCCAATGTAAACCGTATCGCCTTCCTGCACGCCGGCCTGACGAAGCGCTTCATCCACGCCCAGGTGCTCCATCAGCTTCTGGAAGCGACGCACCGAGCCATCGTGCTCCCAATAGGTCATCGCAGCCGCCCGCTCAATGGCCTCTCCCGAAACTCGCCATTCACCAGGCCCGAGCGGGGTAATGGTGAATTCCTTCGCATCGGGTTTAGGACGATAGACGGGGATGACCGCTTCGGCTGCCTGCGGCGGCGGAGCCTCCTGGAGTAGGCGAACTGCCTGTAGGAGGAGCGGACGCGTCCCCTGGCGGGCAAGCGCGGAAACGGCGTGGAGTTCAATGCCCTTTTTGGCGAATTCTGCCTGAAGTGCCGGATAACGCTCACGGACTTCAGGCTGATCCATCTTGTTCAGGGCGACGACCTGGGGCTTCTGGGCCAGCTTGGGGTCAAAGTAAGCCAGCTCACTGTTGATTTGGCTGTAATCGGCAAACGGATCGGCACTTAGCCCATCCAGCAGGTGGATCAGGACGCGGGTGCGCTGAATGTGGCGCAAAAATTCATATCCCAGGCCGAGTCCGCGATGGGCTCCTTCGATCAGGCCGGGAATATCGGCCAAGACCACGCTGTGATATTCATCCAGCGCGGCTACGCCCAGGTTTGGCTCGAGGGTGGTGAAGGGATAGGGGGCAATCTTTGGACGGGCATTGGTCAAGGCGGCCAGGAGGGTAGATTTGCCGGCATTCGGCACACCGATGATGCCGATGTCGGCCAGGAGTTTCAATTCCAGGCGCAGCCGTTTCTCCTCGCCGGGTGCTCCTTTTTCGGCGGTGCGCGGTGCTTGATGGGTGGGGGTGGCGAAGCGCGCGTTTCCCCGTCCCCCGCGCCCACCGCGACAGACAACCAGACGTTGCCCCGCTTTGGTCAGATCACCCAGAAGCAGGCCGCTTTCGGCATCGTAGATCATTGTGCCGCGGGGCACTTTCAGGATCAGGTCTTCTCCGGCGCGGCCGGACATGTTATTCGCTCCCCCAGGTCGGCCATCTTCGGCGATGAAGCGCTTTTTATGGCGAAAAGGCCAGAGCGTATTGAGATGTTCATCTACTTCCAAGATAACATCCCCGCCCTTTCCGCCATCTCCCCCATCTGGGCCGCCGCGCGGGAGGTACTTTTCGCGATGGAAATGGACGATCCCATCGCCACCTTTGCCGGAGCGCACGACAATTTCTACTTCGTCGAGAAACATAATGACTACAGGTCAGCCAGGCTGAGACGTGCTACCGAGGCTACGCTATCACCGGCCTGAGGCGTGATCAGGCGTACTCCACGCGTCGCCCGGCCCGATTGTTTTACTTCTTTGACTTTCAAGCGCAGGACAATGCCGTTGGCCGTAATGAAAGTTAGGTCATCCTCAGGCTTGACCACGCGTGCGGCTACAATTTTACCCACATTTTCCAGGGCTTTCCGGTCAATTGTGGCGACTCCAGCCGAAGCACGGCCGTGAGAAGGATATTCCTGCAGCGGTGTGCGTTTTCCAAAGCCTTTTTCTGTGACGATCAGCAAATCGGCATCGGGTTCAACGATGTCCATGCTGGTTACGGCATCACCTGCTTGCAGGCGAATGGCCTGCACCCCGGCAGCGCTGCGTCCCATCGGACGGACTTCGCTTTCGGAGAAACGCAGTGCCTTCCCCTGTTCGGTCACCAGGATGATTTCATTCTCTCCCTGACTCAGGCGTGCCCATCCCAGGTAATCGCCTTCTTCCAGGGTCATGGCGATCACCCCCGACGAGCGCACGGTGGCAAACTCGGAGAGGGAAATGCGCTTGATCTTTCCCCGGCGTGTGGCCAGGAGACAATAGCGCGCCGCCGAAAAATCCGAGACTGCCATCGCTGCCGTGACGCGCTCGCCGCCACCTAACGCCAACACGTTTACCAACGCGATGCCGCGGCCATTGCGGTCAGCCTCCGGAATTTGATACACCTTCTCGGAGTAAACTTTTCCTTTATCGGTGAAGAAAAGCAGGGTATCCAGGGTGCGCGCCGGGAGCAACATCACGACTTCGTCTTCTTCCCGCGTTGTGTGACCACTCACGCCGCGCCCACCGCGCCCTTGGGCACGGAAAGCATGGATGGAAAGACGCTTGATGTAGCCGCGCTCGGTCAGGCTGATCAGCACCGCTTCGTCCTGTACCAAGTCCTCTTCATCTAGTTCCCCGCCTGCCTCGGTGAGAATGCGCGTACGGCGCTCATCCCCATACTTTTCGGCCAATTCCTGCATTTCATCCCGGATCAAGGCGAGGATCTTTTGCGGGTTGGCGAGCAGATCTTCCAGGTATTCGATCCAGGCGCGCGTCTGACGATGTTCGTCCTCGATCTTCTGACGTTCCAGAGCCGCCAAACGGCGCAATTGCAAATCCAGGATGGCCTGAGCTTGGATTTCGGTCAAATGGAAACGCTCCATCAGGCGTTGCCGGGCCTGGTCAGCATCGGGTGATTCTTTGATTGTCTGGATCACGGCGTCCAGGTTTGCCAACGCAATCAAGTAACCGTCCAGGATATGCAGGCGAGCGCGTGCCTTTCCCAGCTCATAGGTGGAGCGGCGTGTGATGACTTCCCGCCGATGTTCGATGAAAACCTGGAGTGCTTTTTTGAGCGAAAGCAGGCGGGGTTCTCCATCTACCAGGGCCAGCATTTGCACGCCGAAGGTGCTTTGGAGCGGAGTGAATTTATAAAGTTGATTGAGCACCTTCTGCGGCTGTGCTCCACGCTTCAGTTCGATGACGATGCTCATGCCGCGCCGGTCCGATTCATCGCGCAGGTCGGCGATCTGGTCCATTTTTTCGCTTCTGACCAGCTCGGCGATGCGTTCGATCAGGGCGGCTTTGTTCACCTGATAAGGGATTTCGCTGATGACGATCTGGTAACGGCCTCCCTTGATCTCTTCAATATGCGCCACGCCGCGCACAACCAATCGCCCGTGTCCGGTTGCATAAGCGGATTCGATGCCCTGGGAGCCGAGGAGAATGCCCCCGGTCGGGAAATCCGGACCTGGCACATACCGCATCAGATCGTCCACGGTGATCTCTTCAATGTGTTCGAAATGGTCAATCAGATAAGCGATCGCAGCGGCCAGTTCGCGTAAATTGTGTGGCGGGATGTTGGTGGCCATTCCCACGGCGATGCCGGATGCGCCGTTCATCAGTAAATTGGGCAGGCGCGCCGGTAACACAGAAGGCTCTTGGAGGCTATCATCGAAATTGGGGACAAAATCTACCGTATCTTTGTCAATATCTGCGAGTAGCTCCTCGGCCAACGCGGTCAAGCGGGCTTCAGTATAGCGCATGGCCGCAGGTGGGTCACCATCCACAGAGCCGAAATTCCCTTGCCCATCCACAAGGAGGTAGCGCATGGAAAAATCTTGCGCCATGCGCGCCATCGCCTCATAGACAGCTGCATCCCCATGGGGATGGTATTTCCCGAGCACTTCTCCGACGATACGCGCCGATTTCTTGTAAGCGGCGTTATGGCGTAGCCCCATTTCGTGCATGGCATAAAGGATACGCCGCTGGACTGGCTTCAGGCCATCGCGCGCATCAGGCAGGGCACGCGCAACGATCACGCTCATAGCGTAGTCCAGATAGGCGGCGCGCACCTGTTCGTCAATATCTACAGATTGGACAGTACCGACTTCCATGTTTCTCACCCGGTTCCGAAAAGAGGTTCTTGGTAACGCCATGCGGGTCAACAAAAAAGCCCGCTCGCGCGGGCCTGTGTGCCGAAGGTGGGATTTGAACCCACACGGGGGTAATCCCCACTACGCCCTGAACGTAGCGCGTCTGCCAAATTCCGCCACTTCGGCGTTGTGATTGGTATTTTACCCGCTCCTGACGAATTTGTCAATTGCCACACGTTCCGCTGCCAAAAGTTGTGGCCCAACCTAGTGCTTCGTCCATTTTTGATTTTTTCCGACTTTAGGCAGCTACCCGCCTGGGAGCGCCTCCGTCTCGGATGCTGATACTTGCTACTAACCTAAGCGCCGCTGGCGGAGGGGACATCCGCGCTGGCGGATGGGACGTCCGCATTCCCGGGATTCTCGCTTTTGGCGGATGGGACGTCCGCATTCCCGGGATTCTCGCTTTTGGCGGATGGGACGTCCGCATTCCCAGCATTCTCGCTTTTGGCGGATGGGACGTCCGCATTCCCAGGATTCTCGCTTCTTGGCGCTTAGGCGGTTCTTTAGCAGTCCGCATCAAGTTCAACAGCGCCAAAAGATAAGGACGAAGCACTAGCAGTTGTGCTATAGGGTTATGCATGCCAGCGGCAGTTTGAGGGCGCAGCTGCTTCGGCAAGCCGACAAATTCGTCTTTGTGGGGTTCGGGGAAGGTTCTAGCGCATCTTGAACATCTGAGGCAGTTTCATTGCCAGATTCAGATCGCCGGCCAGTTTCAGCTTGCCTTCCATAAAGGCGCGCATCCCGTCCAGCTCGCCGCTGAAAATCTTGATGTAATCGCTAGAATCGGCTGTCAGGGTCATGCGTGGTGAAGGATGGATGCCCTGCTCTACAGTGACTTTGCCGTCCTTAATTTCGGCATACCAATCGCCGGCTTCTGTGCCAGTGAAATGAAACTGGATTACCGCTTCCAGCCCCGGCGCTTTTTCCGGCAAAAACGCCTTTGGCATTCTGGACATTAGTTCTGCAATTGTCAGGGACATGATGGCCTCCGAGTGTGATAGTGTGATAGTGTGATAGTCTGATAGTCTGATAGTCTGATAGTCAGATAGTCTGATGGTCAACCCTCGAGCTACGAGACTAGATTTTCAAAGATTGCCGCTGCGCCCATCCCGCCGCCGATGCACATCGTCACCATGCCATAGCGAGATTTGCGGCGTTGCATCTCGTATACCAGTTGGGTGGTCAATTTGGCGCCGGTGCATCCAAGGGGATGCCCCAGGGCAATCGCGCCGCCGTTGACGTTGGTGATTTCCTCGTTCAACCCTAATTGACGGATCACGGCTAACGATTGGGCGGCAAAGGCTTCGTTCAGCTCGATCAGGTCAATGTCTTCCAGGCGCAGGCCGGCTTTTTTCAAGGCTTTCGGAATGGCCTCGACCGGGCCGATGCCCATCAGCTCCGGCGGCACGCCGCCCACTGCGAAGGAGATAAAGCGCGCCAGCGGCTTCAGACCCAGGGCTTTCGCTTTTTCCATGGACATGATCAAGACCGCTGCCGCTCCATCAGACATCTGCGATGAGTTGCCTGCCGTCACAGTGCCGCCTTCCTTGAAGGCCGGCTTGAGCTTCGCCAGCGCCTCCAGGTTCGTATCGGCGCGGGGACCTTCATCGCGGCGGACGGTAAAGCGCCGTGTCACGACCTCCCCATCCACGAACTCCTTGACCTCCACTTCCACCGGCACCAGCTCTGGGTCAAACAGACCGCTTTCCACCGCCTTCACCGCTCGTTGATGGGAGCGGAGCGCAAAGGCATCCTGGTCTTGGCGAGAGATATTGTATTTTCGGGCAACGTTTTCGGCGGTCAGGCCCATGTTGGTGTAGTATTCGGGCAATTCCTGGGCAAAGTAGGGGTTGGGGGAGAACTTATACCCCGTCATCGGCACCATGCTCATGGACTCGCTGCCGCCTGCGATGGCCACATCTATATCGCCGGCCATGATCATATAGGCCACATGGGCGATGGCCTGCACCCCGGAAGAGCAGAAACGGTTGATGGTCTCACCTGGGACGGAGATCGGCAGGCCGGCGCGGAGGGCGACCATGCGGGCCATGTTCATTCCCTGTTCGCCCTCCGGGAAGGCACATCCGAGCACCACGTCTTCGATTTCGGCAGGATCGAGTGCTGGAGTGCGCCGCAGAAGCTCGCGGATTGTCAAGGCGGCCAGCTCATCCGGACGGACGGTCGCCAGCCCGCCACGGCGTGCTTTTCCTACCGGTGTTCGCACTGCACTGACGATAACAGCTTCCCGTGTCATAGGCCACTCCTTAATTTCTCAATGGCTTCCCGGTCTGAAGCAAAGCCCACATGCGCTGTTGGGTCTTCTCCTCACCGCATAGGGAGAGGAAGGCCTCGCGCTCCAGGTCCAGGATATATTGTTCGTTTACCCATTGCGGCCGGCTGAGATCGCCACCACAAAGCACGTAAGCCAGTTTGCGCGCCAGGTGTGCTTCGTATTCGGTGATGTAGCCGCCTTCCTTGAACATGAAGGCGCCAACCTGCAGCGCACCGAGCATATCGCGCCCGGCCGCATAGATCGGCTCCGGCGCTGGCGGATGGTAGCCGCTTGCTACCAGGTGCAGCACCTCGCGCTTTGCTTCGGTGAGCAGGTGATCGCGGTTCATGACAATGCGGTCGGCGGGGCCCAAAATCCCCATCTGGCGTGCTTCTTCGGCGCTGGTGGCCACTTTCGCCTGGCCGATTTGCTCGAAAGCGCGCTGCAGGAAGGGCAGGACGATGGCATTTTCTGTGCGCATGGCCGGGTTGATGATGCGACGCATGATCTCTTTCGTGCCGCCGCCGGCCGGAATCACGCCTGCGCCCACTTCAACCAGCCCAATATAGGTCTCTGCAGCCGCAACGACACGACTGCCATGCATGGCAATTTCGCAGCCGCCACCCAGGGTCAGGCCGGCCGGAGCGATGACGACCGGCTTGGGGAAATAACGCATACGCATGTTCAGGTCCTGCAGGCGGCGCACTGCCTGATCGAGCATATCCCACATCTTTTGCTGGGCCAGCATGAGGATCAGGAACAGGTTCGCGCCGGCGCTGAAGTTTTCCGCCTCGTTCCCTACCACCAGCCCAACAAATTCGCGCGCTGCCCGATCCAGCGCCGTGTTGAGCATGTTCAGAATGTCCTCATCCAGCGCGTTCATCTTGGTGTGGAATTCCACACAAGCTACGCCATCGCCGAGATCGTAAAGCGTGGCCCCAGCGTTCTTCTCGATCACCTTCTGCTCGCGTAAGAGCACCAGCCCCACCGGGCGAGAAATAGGGACATATTCGCCTTTTTGGACATCGTAGACGCCGACTTTGGTGCCGTCTTGATACTGATAGAAAGTTTCCTTGCCTGTTGCGAGCATGGTCTCCACCCAGCGAGCAGGAGGATACCCTTCGGCTTTCATCTTCTCAAGCGTTTCGCGCACCCCCAGGCGATCCCAGGTTTCAAAGGGGCCGGCCTCGTGCATGAAACCCCAGCGCACGGCATCGTCGATCGGCTTGGGAGTGTCGGCGATTTCGGGAAGTAGGGTCGAGACATACTGGAAGCTCTGGTATGTCAAGGCGCGCACCAGTTGTGCGGCGCGGTCGTTTTCGGCCAACAGTGCCTTCAGCCGTTCGCCGAGG
>JBKBPX010000008.1:0-39290 GCA_046292855.1 Anaerolineales bacterium | reverse complement strand
ACAATCTCTTCAATGCGTTGGTCTGAGCGCTTTTGAGCTTCAATTAGCTCCCGTACGCTTGCGCGCAGCTCGGCCATAGATTCGGGCAAGCGAAGAACCTCCGCCGGCAGCAACATTTGGCGGAGCGGCTCCCGCCATTCCGGATGCTCGTGTAAGAGGGAGATTAATTCCATGTATTCCTTAAACCCGATAGCCATAGGAGCTCCGAAAATGCATTATAACATAGAACGGCGATCGCTTCGCACTCTGTTCCGAGGGATGGATATGCACGTAAGGGTTGTGTAAGGGTTGTGACTAGCGCCGTTCTGTAGGGAACCCCTAGAAGTCGTCTAGATATGATCTCCATGCTATCCACCTGGCAACAGAGGATACGCCAGAGACTCTGTTGTCGGTTTTCAGATGCCCTCTTATGGAAACTGGAAGACAAAATGCCAGCCATCGGAGGCCGGCCAGTAACGGGAAGAAAGGCCCAAAACCTGATAAAACGTCACACCCGGACGAAGTGCCAAAGGTTCGCCATAGGCATCCGTCAGCCGAAGCGGCTGATAGGTCTCCTCACGATGCCAAAACCCTTCTTGGGCGATTCCATCACGAAAGAGTACCGCCGGGCCGAAGCCTTCCAGGTCAATATGGAAAACTTCATCGTCCTTGTCGAAGCGATTGGCGAAGGTGTGTCTCACAAAAAGCACTACCACATTATCGGCTAGGATGGGACGGTTGCCCTGAGCATCCATCAACGGCGCATAGGATTCGGGCTTCCCGTTGCGTGTATCCTCGCTCTCCTGATAGCGCCGATAGCGGCCAAGGGTAGGATCATAATCCCACCCATGGTAACTGTCCGCTGAATAGCGGATATAGATGCGCACTCCAGCCTCACCTTTTGGCGGGGTGGGGTCAAAAGTCAACGGCCAGAAAACAGGTGGCCGATCATCCGCTTGCATTCGCTCCACACACACCTGCCGAAATTTTATCAGTTCAAAGAAGACGTTGTTGTAGTTATCGTAGGTGTGCTGACCATATGCGAAGGGGGGACATTCGCCTTGCTCATTTACCAGAAGATAGGGAGCGAGATCGCTGTGGGTCAGATAGTCCATCACGCGCGGATCGGCAAACTTGAAAACAAAAAAGGCTTGGAACATGCGTGCCACATGCGCATCGAAATAACGCCCGGAGCGCACCGGACCAACCTGCTCGACCTCGTTCCCATAGAAAACGGCGATAAAACGGGTCAATTCGGCCTCGATGTAATATTCAAAGGCCACATCCGCATACGAAAGACCCGATTGCGGACGTACATAACGGGGAAAATTCGTGATCTTAATGGCAACCGGACGGTGCTGGAGCAGGTCAGGGCGTAGCGGAGGCAGGCCAGTCAGAGGGTTTAGGAGCGGATCGGCTGTGACAGTTGGCGGAGGAGGCGAAGGGGTGGCTGTGGCCGCGACGGACACAAAAGCAGGGGGAACGGTGGGTAGCGCAACGGTAGCAGTAGCGAGAACTGGGCTTCCCTCTCCCCAGCCACAAGCGGCAAGCAGGAACAAGAGAAGCACACCCGACCAACGTAAAGAAGAAAACCCGGTCCGCCTCACCGCAGATAGATTCCCTGGGGATCAAGCTCATTGCGCAAAATGTATAGCTCACGCTCCGTCGGGGGATCGGTATAGCGCAACTGCGGAGCCACTTTGAGGTCCCAACCGGTATTAGCCTTGGCATCTTCAACGGTACGTCCAGGATGGAGTGCGGTCAGGATCAACTCGCCCTCTTCATTCGGCTCGAGGATGCCAATATCGGTCACCACGGCCTCGATACCCTTGCCGCGCAATCCCAACCGCTGCCGCTCGGCGCGCCCGGAAAGGAAGCCGGCTGAGGTCAGAAAATCGACGCGTTCGGGGAAGCGGCGCTTCTGATGAGGGGTCATGATGTAGCAGCGATTGGCCCAGGCCGCAATCTCCTGAGAGCCGCCGGAGCCAGGCAGGCGCACCTTTGGATGGGCATAATCGCCGATCACAGTAGCATTGATATTGCCATACTTATCAATTTGCGCACCGCCCATGAAGCCCACATCCACATTGCCGCGCTGCAGGTAGAGAGCAAAAATGTCGTACATGCTCACCACCGAAAGCGCACCGCTGACCAGGGTCGGATCGCCGATGGAAAGGGGCAGACGTGCCGGTTCAGCGCCGATCACTCCTGCCTCGTAGATCATAAGCAGGTTGGGCGCATGGGTACGTTTGGCCAGGTTACAGGCCAAATTTGGCTGCCCTACCCCGACAAAGACCACATCGCCATCGCGCAACAAACGCGCGGCGTTGATTATCATAAGCTCGGAAGCAGAGTAAGCAGGTGTGTTCATAGGCACCACGAGACCATCAGACTATCAGACTATGCGACTATCAAACATCCTCTGTGCCACTGCCTGGGGTCGTTCCAGGGGCAAGAGATGGGTGCTCTTTTCCAGCGTCTCAATCCGCACCTGAGGGGCGCGGCGTTGCACATAACGGGCAGTGCGCTCCAGGAAGGTATCCGTCTCGGCACCGCGCAGGATCAGGGTCGGCACGTGCAACGCAGGCAGCTTGCGCCAGATGTCCCAATCCCGCCAGACGCCGGTGTAATAGATGCGCGCTTCCCATTCTGGGGAATAAGCTAGGGTATACGTACCGTTCGCACCCGGCTGCACGATGCCATGGATATATGTGCGCAGCGCTTCATCGCTAAAATAGCGGAAAAGGGAGCGGCGACGATAAGCCTGGAATACTTTTTCAAGGTCATCAAATGTGCGGCGCCGACGCAAAGCCAGGGGAATCAACGGATGCAAGCGATAGCCCAACCCCAAGGCACGCACCAGGTTCCAGAAAAGCATAAAGGACGGCAGGAAGAGCACCGGGTCAAGCAAAACCAGCGCCTGGAATCGCTCAGGTTGCCAGAGGGCGGCGCGCAATAGGGCAATCGCTCCCATCGAATGACCCACGCCGATCACGCCATCTAACCCATTTTCCTCCAAATAGCGAAGCAGGTCCCGGCTGAGGGGATGCCAATCCTGGAGAGAATTCGGTGACTCTCCCGGCCAGAGCGGACGTAGCAACGGCGCATATACCCGAAAACGCTGGGCGAGTTCGTCCAGCAAGGGACGATAACAAGCCGGAGGGTAGCCATTGGCATGGAGAAAGACCAACGGTTTCCCTTGACCACCGAAATCCAACGCAGGAATGCCCATCAGTAACTCCCGTAATTGACCGGCTGACTCCAGCGTGGAGGCACTTTCAAGCGCTCATGCACCTCCGGGCCGAGCTTCTCCCAATATTCCTGCCGATCGCGCACGCCATAGACCCATTCCTCCAGCCATTCCTGCACCGCCTGCGGGGATTCGCTGATCTTATCCCATTCGAGATAGAAAGCATTATCCCGATCGTAATATCCCTGAGCATAAGAGGGATGACAGGCATAGGGCACGTGGCAGACCGCACTGACGAGGAAGCCAGGGATCAGAGTGCGATTCGGATCCGAGCGGATGACGTCCTCCTCCACAATCTCTTCGGCGGTCAGGATCACGCGCTTGGCCGCAAAGGCGGCCTCTTTCTGCTCACCGATAATGCCCCACAAATGCGCGTTCCCTTGCGGATCGGCACGCTGGACATGCACGATGGCCACATCCGGCTTCAACGGAGGCACGACAATCACCTCTTCGCCCGTATATGGGTCGGTGACGCGGCGGATATTTGGATTGGCGCGTTCCAGATCGGTAGCGCCGGTCTGTTTCATCGGCATAAAGGGCAGGCCACTCGCCCCGGCCTGCAGACGCGAGATCATGCCAAAATGGGAGTATTCCTCCCATTCCAGCTCCCCGCGCTCAATAGCCGCCCGCACCATGCGCAACGAGCCTACCCCCGGGTTGCCCATATAGGAGAAAATCACTTTACGCGCGCAGCCGGCGGCCACCATCTGGTCATAGATCAGGTCAGGGGTGGCGCGCGCCAAGGTCAGGTTGCGTTTGCCCTGACGAATGATCTCGTGACCGGCAGCAAAAGGAATCAGGTGGGTGAAGCCCGCCGCGTAGACCAGGTCACCATCCTGTACAAAGCGCGCAATTGCCTCCTGAAGGGACATCAGCTTATGGCTCATTCCGTTCTCCGTGTTCACTTTTTCTGAGCTTCGGTCTTTTTCTGTCTGCGTTGACGCCAAGCCTCGCGCCATTTGCGGAGTGTGGCAAAGCGTCCGCTTTGAGAAGGTGGTGGTGCCCCTCGCCGCACAAAATACCAGCCAAGGGCAAAGAGCACCACCGAAGTACAAAAGTAGTCGAAGTTCGTGACACCACTCCAATCGCTGGCGATGAAAAGCAGAAAAACGCCCACTGCCAGCAGAAAGAAGTAGATGCCGACGCGATAAAGAAAATCTTCCATGCCCTAAGAGAAAAAAAGCCCCCTCCCGAAAGGCGGGGGCTAAAAGGTTATTTCTTTGGTCGCACCAGGGTGCGGATTTGCTCGTGCATATAAAGCGGCAGATAGTAATGCCCGCCGGCGTTCTTGCCCGTCGCACCGGAGCCCTTCCAGCCGCCGAAGGGTTGGAAACCAGGCCAGGCACCTGTGGTAGCTCCTTGTGGGCGGTTGGCATAGGTCACACCCGCCTGGATATTGTCGAAGAACCATTCGGCCTCTTCTTCGCTGCCATAGAAGCCTGCCGTCAGACCATAGTTGACATCGTTGGCATAGCGCATGGCCTCTTCCAGGTTCTCCACCTTAGCGATGGTGCTGATAGGCAGGAACATCTCATATTTCCAGAGCCGATGGGTGAGTGGTAAATCGGTGACGAAGGTAGGGGCACAGTAGTACCCTTTGGCCAAATCGCCATCCACCAGCACGTGACCGCCGGTCAGGAAACGTCCACCGCCTTGGGAGATTTCTTCCAGGTAGTTCTTGAAATCGTTGTAGGCACTGCGATTGATCAGCGGCCCCATCCAGTTCTTGCGCTCGGTTGGATCGCCAACGGCGAGCTTCTCGGTCAGAGATTTCAGGCGGGCGAGCATCTCCTCGTAGACAGGCGCCTCAATGAACACCCGAGAGGCGGCGGAGCACTTCTGCCCCTGCAGGCCAAATGCTGAACGCACGATCCCGATCGCCGCGTCGTCCAGGTTAGCATGGCGCGAAACGATGGCTGGATTTTTGCCGCCCAGTTCCAGGATGACCGGCCGCACGTAATTACGCTGGGCAAAGGCGCGGAAAATCTTCATGCCCACATCGAAAGAGCCGGTGAAGGTCACACCATCCACTTCGGGGCTATCAATCAATGCCTGTCCGAGCGTGCTTCCGGGGCCGGTGACGAAATTCACCACGCCATCCGGGATGCCAGCATCCCGGAAACATTCAACCAGTAAGCGCACGATCCAGGGGGTATCGGTGGCCGGCTTGATGACCACCGTATTACCGGTCACCAGCGCCGCGCCGGCCGGGCCGCCGGTCAGGGCAAAGGGGAAGTTGAAGGGACTGATCACCAGCCAGACGCCATAGGGGCGCAATACGGAGATGTTGATCGCATCATGGTTCGGCAGGGGGTCTTTGCCCATCTCGACGATGAAACCGTTGTTCTTCTCCATCTGGTAGCAGGCATAGTAGATCAGGTCAGCGGTTTCCTGCACATCACCGAGCGCCTCCATGCGGTTCTTCCCCACCTCCAGCGACATCACCGCGCCCAATTCGAAGATGCGCTCTTCAATCAATTGCGCCGCCCGCCGCAGCAGACGCACGCGCTCCTGCCAGGGAGTATGGCTCCACATCGGGAAAGCCCTGCGCGCCGCCTCCAGAGCCATCTGAGCATGGCGTTCATTTCCCTTTTGCATCACCGCCAACACGACATCGGTGTTGATCGGCGTGTGATCCTCGAACTTCTCATCGGCAAAAACATCCTTACCGCCGATGAACATGCCATACTCTTTCCCCAGGCCGGCCTTGACCTTCGCCAGCGCTTCCTCGTACCTCTGATGCATCTCTTCCGGCGGGTTAAACATCGTGGCATAGGTAAGTTTGAAAGACATAGGAAGGCCTCCTTATTGAGAAATGCAAAATGTAGAATCACAGAACGTGACCGGACTTCGAGGCAAGTCAAGTATAGCGCAGGTTGAGAGGCTAGTCAAAGTCATGTGCAGAGTCAACCTTTCATCAAGTTCTTTGCAATTCCCAGGGATTTTTCTCTCCTCCGCAGTGGTAAAATACTTGAAATGAACTGGGACCCTCAACTCCTCAGCACCCTCTTTCTTCTGCTGAGCGGCTTTGGTGCGGCCTTTCTCATCGCCTTGTGGTCCTCCCTCATCGTATGGACATACCGAGATGTGCGCTCCCGCACCATTGACCGCCTGGCGCATATCCTCGCCGTGCTCCTGGTCGCTTTGCTCAACCTGCCCGGCCTGATCCTCTATATCCTTCTGCGCCCAGCCCAGACCTTAGAGGAAGCCTATCAGCGCTCGCTCGAGGAGGAAGCTCTGCTCCAGGCGCTGGAAGAAAAGAATCAGTGCCCTGGATGCGAACGTCAGGTAGAACCCGATTGGATCGTCTGTCCCTCCTGTCGCACACGCCTGAAGAAGCCCTGTCCCGATTGTCATCGCCTGATCGAACTCGCCTGGGATATTTGCCCCTACTGTGGCTGGGAAGAGCGCCAATCCCCTGCCGAATCTTCAGAGTGACCTCCCAGTTTACCATCTTGCTCACATATGTCATCCCAACAGCCGATTGTCAACCTCTCCCAATTACCACCCAAAACCATCCGCGCCTCACGCATCCAGATTGCCCAGCTCATGCAGCCGGAACACGCCAACAGTCAAGGCAATGTCCATGGTGGTTGGATCATGAAACTGGTGGATGAGGCCGGCGCACTGGCCTGTATGCGCCATGCCCAACGTCGCGTGGTCACGGTTGCCATTGATTCCATGATGTTCCATCAGCCCATCCGCATTGGCGACCTGGTGATCCTCACCGCCGAGGTCACCTATGCCGGGCGCACTTCCATGGAAGCCGAAATCCAGGTCATTGCGGAAAATCCCATCACGGGTCAACGCACCCATACCAACACTGCTTATGTCGTCTATGTTGCCCTCGATGATCAAGGCAACCCGGCTCCTGTTCCGCCCCTCGTGGCCGAGAGCGAAGAGGACTTGAAGCGCATGGAAGCCGCCCGTCAGCGACAGGCTCATCGTCTGAGTCAGCGCAAGAAGTCATGATGGCCGAAATTTCTTCCACCGGACCAGAAAAAGAGACGGAAAACAAGCAACCGGTCGGTCACACCTTCCGATCCCTGCGTGAATTGATTGACTACGTCGCCGGCCGCGGCCTGAAGCCTATCGAGGGGGATGAAGGCCTGGTCACCCAGCCGATGCCTTTCCCCTTCCTGGCAATTGTCGGTCAGCGCGAGATGAAGCTGGCGCTCTTGCTTGGCCTGATCAACCCGAATGTCGGCGGCATTTTGCTCATCGGCCCGCGCGGCACGGCCAAAACCACCGCCGTCCGCTCCCTCCTTGACCTGCTCCCTCAGGTCGAGCGCAGCCTGTGCTTCTATGGGTGTCTGCCCGAAGATGTGGAGCAAGGTGGCATAGATGCCGTCTGCCCCGATTGCGCTCGCAAATATGCCGCTGGCGAACCGCTCACCCGCCTGGATCGCGTCCGTCTAGTAGAGCTTCCTCTCAATGCCCGCCTGGAAGATGTAGTCGGTTACATCGAGGATCGCCCGGTCGCCCATGAACGCATGCGCCTGCATCGCGGCATCCTCGCCCAGGCCGACCGCAACCTCCTCTATATTGACGAGGTCAATCTACTGGAGGACAACATCGTGGATGCCATCCTAGACGCCGCCGCACAAGGCACCTACACCGTACGGCGCGGCCCGCTCACCGCCACCTATCGTGCCCGATTCCTGCTCATCGGCTCCATGAACCCGGAAGAGGGGCGGCTGCGTCCCCAAATCCTAGATCGCTTCGGCCTGCGCGTCATCGTGCGCGGCCTCTCCGATCCCAAAGAACGTCTTGAGGCTTATCGGCGCGTTCAGGCCTATCTCGCCCATCCCATGCAGGTCATCCGTCAATATCGGGATGAGATGGAAATCGTCGCCCAGGAAATTCAAATTGCCCGTCAGCGCCTGCGTCAGGTGATCCTGCCCGATGCTCTTGCCCAACGCGCCATCGAGCAGGTACAGAAGATGGGCATTGATTCCTTGCGTGCCGAAATCACCTGGTTTGAAGCCGCCCGCGCCTACGCCGCCGCTGATGGCCGCACCGAAGTCACCCAAGAAGACCTGCGCGCCGTTGCCCCAATGGCGCTCCGCTTGCGAAGGTCGCAATTTATGACCGAGTACTTCAAGAACCAACAGGGGGAGGAAGAAGAACTCTCCAATCTCTTGCAAAGCATCTGATGCGCCTACCTCACCTCCTGCTTCTCCTTCTCATCATCGGCCTGCTCACTTTTCGTCACTACGGCTATACCTGGGATGAGCCGCTCTATTACGCCTACGCCGAAGCGCTCCCCTATGCCTACAATCCACTCAACTGGTTGCGCCCCGATTTCGATCTGGAAAAGGCGTATGGTCCCAGCCCAGGAGATCACAAAACGCGCGGGCCGGCCTACCTGCTCCTTGCCCAACCTTGGGCCGCCCTGCTTCAGAAAATAGGTTTACGGCGCGATGATGCCTGGCATCTGGTCAACTTTCTGGCCTTCCTAGCCGGGCTGAGCCTCTTTCATCGCCTGGCACGGCGCTGGTTCTCCCCCTTCGTCTCCCTCACCATCACCGCCCTCTTTGCCACCCAGCCGCTTCTCTGGGGTCATGCCTTCATCAACCCCAAGGACCCACCCTTCCTATTTGCCTTCCTCGGCGCCATCCTCTTTGGATTCGAGATGGTAGACGATTGGGCTGAGCAACGCCCCGCCTGGAAAAGCACCCTATCGGCCACCTTTTTCCTAGGTTTTGCCACCGTCTTGCGCGTCCTCGCTCCCCTGGCCGGCCTTCTCATCCTTCTCTACGCCTTGTTACGCCGCGCCCGCCCGCCGATCATCCATCTTCTCACCTACCTTTTCGGCGCCGGCCTGCTCACCCTCGCCCTCTGGCCATACCTTTGGGAACATCCCATTCGGAATTTCATCCACGTCTTCCTGCTCATGTCCAACAATATCGCCTCGATGAAAGTGCTCTTTAACGGCTACCTCTATACGGCTACCACCTTACCGAGGCGCTACCTGCCTTTTCTCATGCTTATAACTTTGACAGAAACGACTTGGCTGCTTGCCGGCCTGGGCTTCATCCTGACCCTGATCTTGATCCTGGGCCGGAGCCGCCTGCCCCTGCGGATCGTTTCGGACCCGCCGCCCGGTGCCCCATCCCTGAGCGCTCGCCAGGCCGAAGCTGGGATGGTCGCTGCCTGGTTCATCATTCCGCTGGTCTATGTAGTCGTATTGCGTCCCCCGATGTACGATAATTACCGCCACTTCCTGTTCATTCTGCCCCCGATCTTCTACCTTGGCGGCCTGGGATTAGAGCATCTCCTCACCCGCCTGAAATTCCCGTCTTTCTGGCGCATTGCCCTCGGGCTTCTGTTGATCATCCCCGGCCTAGCCAATATCGCCATCCTGCACCCCTACGAATACACCTACTACAACAGCCTGATTGGTGGCTCGTCCGGCGCTTTTGGCCGCTTTGAAACTGATCACTGGCTCACCTGTTACAAAGAGAGCATGATGCAATTGAACAGTCTCCTCACTCAGCCGGCGCGTCTTTTCGTCTGGCGCGAACCCTATATCGCCGCCTATTACGCCGCTCCTCACCTCGAAATCCACAGCCTGCGCGCGGAACCACAAGCTCCCCAGCGTGGCGATTACATCCTGGTCAACACCCGCGCCCTTGAGGATCGCGGCATCTTCCCCTTCGCCCCGGAGGTTCTCCGCATCCAGCGCGCCGGCGCCACCCTCTGCATCGTTCGCCGCCTGGGAAAATAGCCACCCTCCCCCGTCCACCGTCCACCGTCAATGGTATAATCTACCTCCATGAGTCCTGAAAGCGGAAAAACAAAAATCTGCCCGACCTGCGGCACCCGTCTGAGCGAAACTGCGACGCGTTGCGCCGTTTGCGGCACATTGTTGGATGTGCCCCCTTCGATGACCACCCCTCGTAAAGAAGAAAAAACGTCCTTGCGCGCCGCCCAAATGCCAATCATCACCCTTAGCCTGCCGGCCGCGCTGGGCCTTTTTATCCTGATGCTGCTCTTGGGCGCAGGCGGAGTCTTTTTTGGCTTACGCTTCAGTGGGCGTGTCGTGGAGCCCACCCCTAAACCTACAGCCACCCATACCCCCACCGTCACCCCCACCCCGACTGAGGCGCCAACTGCCACCCCCACCCCCACCATCACCCCATTGCCGCCTTTTGAATATACCGTCGCTTCAGGAGACACCTGCATCGGCATTGCCGCCGCCTTCAACATCTCCCCCCAAAGCATCATCATCTTGAATAACTTACCATCCACTTGCCCGCTTTACCAGGGGCAAAAACTTAAAATCCCTTATCCCACGCCCACCGTTCCCCCTCCACCCACATCCACGCCACTGCCGGAAGAGGCCACCCGTCAGGCGTGTGAGCAAGTCGTTTATACTGTTCAGGAAAACGACACCCTTTCCAAGATCGCCCTGAACTACGCGGTTCCCCCGGAAGCCATCAAGGAATGGAACGGCCTCTCCACAGATGTGGTCTTTACCGGTCAGCCGCTACGCATTCCACTCTGCAAGCGCGCCGCCACTCCTGGCCCCTCGCCTACGCCCACTATCCCACCGCCATATCCGGCTCCTAGCTTGCTCCTACCTCTGGATGGGGCAGCATTTACCTTAGCGCATGACGTGGTGACTCTACAGTGGGCATCCTTAGGCGTCTTACGTGAGAACGAGGCTTATCAGATCACCATCGAGGATGTGACTGCCGATGAGGGTCGTCGCATCGTGGACTATGTCACCGAAACGCGTTACATCGTCCCCACCACCTTCCGCCCCACCGATTTGATCCCGCATGTCTTCCGCTGGTGGGTTGTGCCGGTGCGACGGATCGGTACCGATGCTCAGGGGGAACCCATTTGGGCACCGGCCGGCGCGGCTAGCGAAAAACGCGTCTTCACATGGAGTGGCCTGGCAGTGCCGGTCACCACTCCAACGCCATAAGTTATGGGACTGGATGTACGCGCCTGGAATCGCCAGGCTTGGGATCGTCAGGTAGATAATCCGGAAAATCCGTGGACTAAAGCAGTTTCCTCAGAAGTGATCGCCGCTGCCCGACGCGGGGAATGGCAAGTACTCCTGACCGAAAATATCCCCGTCCCTCGCCACTGGTTTCCGCCGCTGGAAGGCCTGGAAGTGCTTTGTCTGGGAAGTGGTGGAGGGCAACAGGGGCCTATCCTAGCGGCAGCGGGAGCGCGTGTCACCGTTTTCGATAATTCTCCCCGCCAATTAGAACAAGATCGCCGAGTCGCCGAGCGCGAAGGCCTTGCCCTCCGCCTGGTCGAAGGAGAGATGCGCGATCTATCCGTCTTCCCCGATGAATCCTTTGACCTGATCTTTCATCCTGTCTCCAACGTCTTCTGCCCAGAAGTGCGCCCGGTTTGGCGTGAATGCTATCGCGTCCTGCGTCACGGAGGAATCCTACTGGCCGGAATGATGAACCCGGTGCACTATATTTTCGATCTCTATGCCGCAGACGAAGGCCGCCTAGAAGTGCGCCATTCCATCCCTTATTCCGATCTCACCGATCTCACCCCCGAAGAACTCCAAGCACACCTGGAGCAAGGACTACCTCTAGAATTCGGCCATAGCCTCACGGATCTGCTAGGGGGACAGTGCGATGTCGGCTTTCACCTCGTTGGCCTCTATGAAGACATCATGAAAGATTCCCCTCTTGCCGCCTATCATCCCAATTACATTGCCACGCGCGCTATCAAACCATAGCTTTGCCCGTTATCCGATAAGATAAAAAAGCGCGGCGCATAAATACCAATTTTGAGGGAAACCCACCCCAAAGGCACAAGAAAAGTCGCAATCTCCTGCTTTAATTGTCAAAGAATTGTGTTCCCAGGGGTTGACATTTGTTCAAACTTGAACTAAAAATGAAGCGCCCTTTTGTGGGAGGGGGGTCCCCCCCTCGCCATGGGAGGGCTATCTTATTCTCAGTGGAGGGAAAGATGGAACGCCTCACACTTGGCGAACATTACATTTGCGATTTCTCCCACTGTGACCGCGATCTGCTCCTCGATAGTGAGCATTGCCATGCGCTGTTTGCTCAAGCGGTGCGTGAGAGCGGTCTCACTGTTGTGGATGAAGGATTGTACAAGTTCAGCCCTCATGGCTTCACATCGTTTCTGCTCCTGGCCGAATCCCATGCCAGTTTACATGCTTGGCCAGAATACGGATATTGTGCCATTGACATCTTCACCTGTAACCTAAGCCTGGACGTCATGCCTTTGATCGAAAAGCTGCGCCAGATTCTAGGCGCCCGGATGGTAGAGATGCGCAAGGTCACACGCGAGGCAGCGGTCAACCAGGTGAGCATGCCCGAACCCTATCTGGCCGCAGGATGGGCAATATGAATCTCTGGTTCTCCGAACAGCTCTATTCTTTTCTGCGCACAGGATTGCACGTCAAACGCGTCCTGGCCGAAGAACAAACGCCCTATCAACGCATCGCCATCTTAGAGACAGAATTCTTCGGGCGCGCATTGATCCTGGATGACATCATCCAGCTCACCGAGCAGGATAACATGGGGTATCACGAAATGATCGCCCATATCCCCATGTTAGCGGCAGGATCGCCACAGCGAGTATTGATCGTCGGTGGCGGCGATGGTGGTGCCCTGCAACAGGTCCTACGCTACCCATCCGTAGAAGAGGTCGTGGTTTGCGAGTTGGATCAGCGCGTGGTGGAGCTTTCCCGTCAGCACTTCCCCTTCTTCGGCGATCCCTGGAGCGACCCCCGAGTGCGTCTGATCATCCGCGATGCCTTCGCTTACCTGCAGGAAAACCCCGGCAAGTTTGATGTGATCATATCCGACACCACCGATCCAATCGGGATGGCCGAACGCTTGTTCTCCGAGGAGTTTTACCATCTTTTGGCCGCCGCGCTGACGCCAAACGGCGCCGCAGCGACCCAGTGTGAGCAGATGTTCTTCGACATCGCGCTGATCAAGCGCATCTACACCACAGCCAAAAAACTGGTAAAGCACCCCGCCTACTATTACGCTCACATCCCCTCCTACCCAGGTGGTGTAATTGGCTTCATGTACCTTTCGAACCGCCCCTGGACAAGTGGCCTGGATAAGCCCTATCCACCAGGGGAAAACCGCTATCTCAACCCGCAAATTCATCGCGCCGCCTTCGCCTTGCCCGAATTCTTCCGCCGGGCTTTGGAAGAGGTAGACAATCCATAGAACATAAACTACCCGGCCACAACTCTTGCAATGCAGTGTAGGACAACTCGTCAAAGGTTATCCTGCATTTTTACTCTGTGCTAAAATAAGCGCAGGAGGTATCTATGTATTCCCGTATCTTGGTAGCGGTAGACGGTTCAGAACACAGCTTAAAGGCGGCGCGCACAGCGGCAGAACTCGCACATTTGCTGAGTGCCCAGGAGCTGCGCGTGGTAGTCGCCTATGACCCGATCCCACCTTATCTGGGTGAACCAAACTTGCAAGCCGCCATCAATGCTCGCCTGAATGAAGCCCAGAAGATCATGGAGAAGGCACTCCAGGCAATCGGACCTTTGCCCGAAGGACTCTTGCGCACCGAAATCCTGGAAGGTCCGGCCGCCGAGGCTATCCTGAAGGTGGCTGAAACGCATCAGAGTGAGCTGATCGTGATGGGATCGCGCGGCCTGGGACGCCTGAGCGGCCTGCTCCTGGGCAGCCAAAGCCAAAAAGTGGTGCAACATGCCCGTTGTCCGGTGTTGATCGTGCGTTGACCGGTTGCTTCCAGCCTCACCATTCCAGACCTGGAGTCATCAATGTTACGCGTCGGATACATCGGCCTTGGCCTGATGGGAAAAGCCATCGCCACAAATATTCTCAAAGCCGGTTTTCCCCTGGTCGTGCATAACCGCTCACCTGCCCCGGTCGAAGAATTGGTCGCCCAGGGAGCCAAAGCCGCGTTCTCACCCGCCGAGGTAGCCGCCCAGGTGGACGTGGTCTTTACCAACCTGCCGGATTCACCAGATGTGGAGCAGGTAGCACTGGGAAAAAACGGGATCATCGAGGGCGCTCACCCCGATCTGATTTTCGTGGATAACTCGACCATCAAACCTGCCACGGCGCGTTACATAGCCCAGCGGCTCGGCGAAAAAGGCGTCCTTTGCCTGGATGCCCCGGTCTCAGGTGGAGATATTGGTGCACGCAATGCCACCTTGACCATCATGGTCGGCGGGCCGGCCGAAGCGCTGGAAAAAGTGATGCCCGTCTTCCGAGCGATGGGCAAAACCGTCACCCATGTGGGAGATAGCGGCGCCGGTCAAGTGGCTAAAGCGGCCAATCAAATCATGGTCGCCGCTCAGATGGTGGCCATGGCAGAACTCTTGATCTTCGCCCAAAAAGCCGGCGTTGACCCACGTAAGGTAGTCGAAGCCATCAAGGGCGGTGCCGCTCAATGTTGGACTTTGGATGTGAAACCACCCCGACTCTTTGCCGGTAATCGTCAGCCCGGCTTCAAAGCCTACATGATGGAAAAAGACTTGGGGATCGTGCTGGAGACAGCCCGCCAGTATGGGATTCCTCTGCCTTCAGCCGCGTTGGACGCTCAACTCTTTCGCGCCATGCTCGAGATGGGACTAGGAGAACTGGATAACTCAGGCGTCATTGCCGTGATAGAGCAAATGGCCGGAGTCAGGCTGATGGACGATGGAGGGGAGACGGTGGACGATGGAGAGTAGACAGTAGACCGTAAGATGCAGAGGGCAGATAACGGTCTGCGGTCTGCGGTCTGCGGTCTACGGTCTGCGGTCTCTGGTCTGCAGTCCACCGTCCACTGCGTAACTTGGTATGGGCTTTCGCTCGCTATGAAACCGATAGACCCTGAAAACCGCCGCTTGACAGCCGTCTAGCTCAGGGCTTCAGCACGAGACGGGCCTCGGCATTCTGCCGGATGCTCACATCATCCCACCACATGGGGTAATATTGGATATTACGCCACATATCTATCATGTCGGCATAGTGGGGGTGATAGGCATGACCAGATTGGCCGGTGGTGTGCACGGTCAAAGAGTTGTTCAAATTGCTCAGGTCCACAATCATGCGCATGGAAGGCAGCCAATTGACCTGATAACCACTTGCAGCATCCCAGCCTGTGGCATTGACTATCGAGGAACCTCCGGCGGCGGGGAAAGGTCCACGATTGAAAAGTGCCTCAATCAGACTTACTCCGGATTTTCCCAAGCTGGCATTCCGGAAAGTGGCCGTGTGCAGATCACCCCAGCTCCAGCGCTGTGGGTCCTTGCCCAGGCGCTTCTCGATCTCTGTCACTGCCTTGCGGAAAGCGCGCCCGAAAATCTCATCCCGCGTCTCAACCTTATCCGTTGTGTTTCGGTCGTCCCACCAGGCGCTCTCTGGTTGTTGGACAAGATGACGCATCACCTCAAACCACTGATCTCCGCCTTCCGGCCAATACTCCTTGGGCAAATCGTCGGAGAAGGTTTCGAACAACAGATTTTTCCAGAATATCTCGTAGAGGGCAGCGGGAGCAGAATCCATGTTCGCCTGATAATCCCAGCCCTGGAGAATGGATCGTACCTCCTCCAGATGGGCATCTCCCAAAGCGATCCCCATCAGCACAGGGACAGTGGCCGCCGCGCCAGCATCGTAGTTATCCCCGTGCATTTTCTGGATATAAGCCAGGTCAATCTTCCCCGGCGCCTGCTCGATCAGATCAACGATCCGCTTGGCGCGAAAGCCATAATCCCAATCTGCTGTGATTAGGTAAGGATAATCCCAGGGGTTGACCTGATTGTTGGCCGTGACGATATAGCCCGATGCGGGATTGAAAGAATAGGGCAACTCTTCAAAGGGGATATACCCTACCCATTCATACTCATCCGTCCAGCCGGGGACAGGGTAGCGGCCATCCCCATTCTTGCGGATTGGGACCAAGCCCGGCATCTGATAGCCGATATTCCCATCCACATCTGCATAGAGCAAATTTTGGGCTGGCACGGCAAACAAACGCGCCGCCTGACGGAATTCGTCCCAATTCTGCGCCCGATTGAACCCCCAGATTGCATCAAAAACCTGCAAGGGCTGCAAGGCCGTCCAACGCAAGGAGATCACATACTGGGGAGGCAATTCGATTCCGGCGCGTTCTCGGAAAGGTTTGGCTTCCTTATCTTTCGGGTCCACCTTGTCCTTGAGAGGTCCATAGGTATCGGAGATCACCGGACCATGGCGCGTCAAGCGCACGGTGATCTCAACCGGCTCGCCGCCGGCAACCTGGATGACTTCCTTTCGCGTCTCAAAATCCACCCATTGGCCGTTGACCTCATACTGGTTGGGATTATCGGGATTGACCTTCTCGATATAGAGGTCCATCACATCCGGGCCGACATTCGTAAATCCCCAGGCAATGCGATCGTTATGTCCAATGATCACGCCTGGCACTCCTGCAAAGGAAAAACCTGCCATTTCGAGAGGGCAAGCTTCACTTTTAGGACGACAGCGCAGGTCAATCTGATACCAGATGGACGGCATCTGGATGCCCAAATGGGGATCGTTAGCCAGGATGGGCTTTCCGGTCACAGTGCGAGAACCGGCCACAGCCCAGGAGTTTGACCCCAGGCCACGCCCGCCCCCCAACAAAGCATCCACAGCCGCGAAACGCTCCGCAACGGACTCTAACGGAAGTGCCCCTGCCGCATAGACACTGGCCGACACCTGCGGAGAAGGCAAGAGGCTCCCCACTCCAATCTTCGGAACGATCACCGGATGATCGGCAGGATACGGAGGAAAGAGTTCATCAATTTGTTCCGGCGTCAGAGTTTTGGCCAGGATAGCGCGCTGAATCTCGCTGCCCATATTGCCGCGCAGGTCCCAGGCCATGGCCTTGGCCCAGGTCAAGCTGTGAATTGGCTGCCAGGGTTCGATTACGTAATGCGGGTTGAGAAGTTTCAAAACCGCATATTCCAAGCTCAAGGCCTCTCCACTGCGCTCTGCCAGATACGCGTTGACACCATCCGCATAGGCCTGGAGCAGGGCGCGAGAATCCTCACTGAGGATGGCATATTCCTGTTCCGCCAATTGACGCCATCCCAAGGTGCGCAGGAAGGCATCTGTCTCCACTTGGCTTTCGCCGAACATCTCCGAGAGTCGCGCTGAGCCGATGTGCCTCCAGAAGTCCATCTGCCAGAAGCGATCCTGAGCATGGACATACCCTTGGGCAAAGAAAAGGTCATGGAGTGTGGAGGCGTAGATATGGGGAACTCCCATCTTATCTCGATAGATTTCCACACTCTGATCCAGTCCAGCCACCTGTATCTCCCCTTCGACTTGCGGGAAAGAGCGCGGGGCTACGACCTTGGGAAGATAGGAACGAAAGTAATAGGCACCACCCCCTACCAGCAGCAGCGCCAACACGAGGATGACGCCCAAAAAACCAACAAGGAATCGTTTTATTTTCATTGCGGACCTCCAGAAAAGATGCTACTGTCTCCAGATCCCAACATAGTGCTTTGTCCATTTTTTATTTTACGTTCCGGCCTTAGGCAGCTACACACCTGGGAGCGCATCCATCTCGGATGCTGAACCTGGGAGCGCATCCGCCTCGGATGCCGATGCGTGGCTACCAACCCAAGCGTTGCTGGCGGACGGGACGTCCACGTTTCCAGGATTCTCGCTTCTGGGCGCCTAGGCGGTTCTTTGACAGTCCGCGTAAAGTCCAATAACGCCAAAAGATAAGTGGACAGAGCAATAGTCGAGTGCCCTAAGACAACCCTACCTCAGCCATACTGCCATCTGTCATGGTTGTTTGCGGTCTGCTCACCTCCTCAAGCGTGGGAACCAATACCAGAGTACATCGGCAGCCGGCTTCCCGTGCACCGAAGCCGAAAGGTCTTGGAGCATGGCCGGCGGATAGTAGCCACGGCTGACAAATCCGTTGACCCAGGTGCGAGTATTGATCGCGTTCAAGAACGCTTCGTAAATATCGGCTTGGTGTGCCAAATCGAGAGTAAAGGATGGATGTAAGTTCGGCGGGTTAAAGGCCTCCCAGGGCAAACAACGCCCGGCCGCACGTAGACATCCCGTAGCCGCGCCGCGCACAGAAGGATACGCCAATGCCAGGATTACAGACTTGCCGACCTGTTCCCGGAAAGGAGCAAGGGTTTCAGCCACCCAACGATCGGCGGATTGCAACAGCATGGTCTTATCCGGCAATTCCTGGGTGCTGAGCGGAAAAGAAACCAACACGTAGACGCCATCCACCATATCCAGGAAAGCCGGTTTAGCCAAGTCAGGCGTAGCCGGCATTGCCCAAAGGATATGTCCCTGATAGCGAGCACGCACATCCTTCAAGATCATGCGCCAGAGCTCATCGGCATTGGCAGGCGCGCCGGAGGGGGAGCCATCCGCCAAAACTCCCTCGGTAATCGCCGGGGCGGCCCATTCACCCCCCAGGATTAGAGCATCAGCTCCACTTTGTTGAGCCAGTTCAGCATAATGGAGTGCGAAGGAATGATACGATTCAAACCAGGCCTGCCACCATGGCGGGGTACGAGGGGCAGAAGCCCAATAATCCATGCTAAAGCCCGAAAAGCGCGGCATTGGGAAAATAGCCGCACGAATTCCTAAGGCTTGGGCCTGTTTGACCAATGCCATAACGTCCATGGTCAACGGCGTGTGTCCGGGCACATAGCGTAAATGGGGTTGGGCATCATTCAATTCCCAGCCTGGCGTATAAATCACCCAATTCGCCTGAAGCGCCTGAAGGTTGCGCATCGCCAGCGGTGTATAGCTCAACCAGGTGAGATCATTTTGGGTCTGAAATTCAACCCCGGCCATAAAATCAGCACCATGAGGTTGAACTTCAACGGCCACGACCGTGCTTTGGGGATTGGAAAGCCAGGCCCAACGCTGAACCGTATCCTGCAAATCCTGGGACGCCAGGGTGACGGTCGCGAATCGCCCACCAGACTTGCCGGCGGTGGCTAGATCATCTGCTACCCCGCACTGAGCGTTGCGACAGTAGCGATAGCGAAACTCGCGCACCACATGGAACGGGCCATAAAGGCGATAAATCCAGCGCGTCTCATTGATGCGCCACATCGGCAACGGCTCACTCCAACCGGCTGCATTGAGCTGGAGATACACGATATCTTCCAGAGGGGTCGTAGAAGGCACATTGACCTCGAAAAGGATGGCTCCGGCGGTGCTGCTTTGCCATGTCCACACTTGATCTTCAAATGTTCCGCCTTCTTGCGGGATAAACCGTTCACGCACCAGGAAGCCCTTTCCATTGGGGCTCTGCTCCGCATTCCAGAAGCCATCCCCCAGCGTGTACTTGTATTGGATATAAGCGCCGGCCGGCATTTGCATCGCCAGCGCATAGCGTCCATCGGGCAGAGCACGCATCTGCGGCATCCGATCCACCAATCCGCTCACACCACCCTGTTGCTCGCTAAAGGTGTTGCCAAATTGAAGCAAATTCCCCGCTATCCGCAACGGTGCACCAGACTGGGTATTCGAGGGCACCCTCACGACAAAGGTGACCGGCACCAGCGGACGCTTGCTCATGGAAACCACTGCCGGGGTTACCATTCCTTCTTGGACAACCACGCCTTGCTGAAAAGGAGGATACGATCCATCCAGGGCATAGAGCACCAGATTGTGTGTCCCGACCGGCACATTTGGCAGGAAGAAGCGCCCTAAAGCATCGGTCAAAACCTGATACCCAGCAATCGAGACCAGGAGGTCGGCCAACGGTTGCCCGCTGGCGGCATCGTTTAATTCCCCTTGCACCATGCCAACCACACCTTGGAACGGCTGATCCGCCCAGGCTGCTACAATATCCTTCAGCACCGTATCTCCCTCAACATATAACCGACGAGCACGGACAGGGGTGTTCTCAGCCGTCGTCTCCGGAAAAACGCTCTTTCCACCGCTGCGCAAGTAGCGATAAGGGACCACACTCCCAACCGTCAACGGCACTACAGCCTGGTAGGTCTTCGCGCCGATCGGCTGCATGGGATAATTTACTATGCTGAGCGACGGATGGGTAACTTCATCCTGAATACTCAGAATCAACGTCTCTTCTGGGAGGAGAGTGGCCGGTAAAGTGACCTGGAATGTAACCGAAGCTTTTGGATAGGGAGTAGCAGGAGGAGAGACAACCTGGTCAGAGGGAGATGTCGTTGCCCCGGAAAAAGGCCAGGGTATCTCCAGCAAGGATAGCGTACATCCTAAACTGACAGGGAGAAATAGAAGCAACAGCAAGAAAAGTGCCCGACTTTTACGCATTCTCTCCTCCTCCGGCCCGATCGCGCTGACGAGCAGCGATAAAGCTCAGCCCGATACTGATGAGATAAAGCAGGGACATGGGCAACATGACCAGGAACATGTTCACCGGGTCTACCGTGGGTGTGATGGCAGCCGCAATCACGGCGATGATCAAAACCGCTACACGCCAGTTGTTCGCCAAAGAACGGGGCCTCACCCATCCTAATGCGCTCAAAATGTAAATCACTAACGGAAACTCAAAAGCAATCCCGATCCAGAACATCAGCCCGGTGACAAAAGTGAAATACGAATTGGGGCGCAACTCAGCCTGAATGCCCATAAAATTGAGCAGGATAGGTAAGGCCGCCGGTAACATCAGATAATAGGCGAAGGCCATGCCCCCAAGAAAAAAGATGAAGACGAGAGGAATGGCGAGCAGACTGAATTTACGGGTCCCCGGCTTCAGGCCAGGGGCGGCAAAGAGCCAGAATTCAAAGGAGACATAAGGCAACGCTAGCGCGATCCCCGCCATCAGGGCAACGCGCATGAAAACGCCGATGGATTCCGTCACCTCTATCGCCTTGAGCGCCGAAAGCCCCCCGATCGGGCGCGCCAGAAATTCGATCAGCTGATAGGTGAATGAAAAGGAGAGCAGAATTCCGAGACCAACGGCGATCACCGCGCGCAAAAGATGGGCGCGAAAGGCTTCCAGTTCCCTAACCAATTCTTCACGGGCGGCTTCTTCAGAAAGGTTGGCAAGTATTTCCCCTAACGAGTGTTCTTCAGGTTGCCGGTCTAAAAACCCGCGCACACGTCTTAGGAGATTATGGGGAAGGGTCAGCAAAGCCCAGATCAAGCGAAAGGGAGTAATCAGCAAACCAAACGGGGTGCGACGGAGCCACATAGGAATCATTCGCCGGATTCTTTATCTTCGGGTGATCGGGGATTAGAAGCAGGGGCAGGATCAGGAGGGCGTGCTACGGGCTTCAAATCGGCATAGGAAACCGAGCCGAGGGGACGAATAGTTTGTTCGCGCAACGCCGGATCGTTTTCCCATATTTCTCGTTCTGCTTCCCGCATCAAGCGGGTGGGAAGATTTGAAACCTCACGCCCGATTGTGCGCATGGTGCGCCAGGTATCCGATTTGACAAAGCGATTCATCCATCGGCCCAGATCGCGCGCCACCTTCTGCATCTCTTTGGGACCCAATATGATGAGGGCCAATAAGAGGATAAAGATCAGCTCAGGAGCACCGATGCCAAACATCATTTATCTCCAGCCGAGGGGTGGGAAAGCAACAGGGCTTGTTTTACTTCATTCAAATGCTCAACCACCGATCCTAATACCCCATTGACAAAGCGCGAAGAGCTTTCTGATCCATAGTACTTTGCCAGTTCCACCGCCTCGTTGATGGCTACCTTGAGGGGAGTATTAAAAACGGCGAACTCCCAGCAGGCCATGCGCAAGATATTGCGGTCAATAGCGGCAATCTCGTCCATCGGCCATTCAGGGGCAAACTGGGCCAGGAGGCGATCCAGGTCTTTGGCGATGGGGAGAACGCCGAAAACGATTTGTCGCGCAAATTCAGCCAGGTCAGGAGGTAAAGGGGTCTCTTCCAGGCGGTGTTGCAATGCATCTGCCGCCGGGTGTTGGGTCAAATCTACTTCGTAAAGAACTTGAAGCGCCAAGCTACGCGCTCGCGTGCGGTATTTCATTCGGAAGGATACTCCACGTTCTCAATATGGACATGGACTCCTACCACATCCATACCGACCATCTCTTGGATGGCGCGCGCCACCTGATGTTGAACGTTGCGGCTGACTTCGCGTAAGTTCGTGTTTCCATCGAGAATGAGGTAGATGTCAGCCTCTACCTGTTGATCCTCGAGGCGAATTTGTACCCCATCCTCAGCGCCGCGCCGGAAAACGCGATTCACTCCCCCCGGCACTTCTGCCATGCGGATCACGCCGGGGACGCTGAGAGCTGCCAGGCGCGCAATCGTGATCAAAACATCCGAAGCCACCGTTGTCGTTACTTTTGCCGAGTAGGCCATTGATTCGCTCCTTTACATCATCGCCATTCCACCGTCTACGCCTAGCACCTGGCCGGTGATATAAGCGGCCTGATCGGAGGCGAGAAAAGCAACCGCATAAGCCACCTCTTCCGGCCGTGCCATCCTTCCCAAAGGCACCAGTTTCAGCGCCGCCTCCAGAGTCTCGCGCGGCACACTGTTCAGGATTTCCGTATCTACGAAGCCAGGCGCCACAGCATTGACCGTAATGTTACGCGAAGCCACCTCGCGCGCCAATGCTTTGGTGAAACCGATCTGACCGGCCTTGGACGCAGAGTAATTGGTTTGCCCGGCATTGCCCATCTGACCGGCCACCGAGGCGATGTTGATGATGCGCCCATAGCGCTTGCGAACCATGTGGCGAACCGCGGCTTTCGAGCAGTTAAACGTGCTCTTCAAGTTGGTCTGGATAACAATCTCCCAATCGGCTTCGCTCATGGTCATGATCAGGGTATCGCGCGTGATGCCGGCGTTATTGACCAGGATATGCAAATCGCCAAAGGTCTCGATGGCGAAGCGAATCAAGGCCTGCGCCTGCTCAAAATCCGAAACATCGGCCTGGAAAGCAGCCGCCTCGCCGCCTTTCGCCTGGATTTGTGCCACCACCTCCTGGGCGGCTTCCACCGAACGGTGATAGTTTACCACCACGTGCGCCCCGCGCTCGGCCAGCTCCAAAGCAATGGCACGCCCAATGCCACGTGAAGCTCCGGTCACAACGGCGACTTTGGAATTCAGGCTTAGTTCACTCACATTTCCTCCACAAGCGATAGTCTCGTAAACGATGACTCTACTGCAAAAAGGTCGTCTTACCGCTGAGAGTGCCGAGTGCAGAGGGTCGTTCATGAAAATCTCTGCGCGCTCTCAGCGTTCGCTACGATGAGCTTTTGCAGTGGACTCAAATGATTATACCCGCGTTCGTCTCAGGTGAGCGAGACGCGGGCTAAATGCCAGGAGTAAGGCGCCGGCAATAACGATGATGGCGGTTACAGCAAAGACATCCTGCCAGAAACGGAGCGGGAAAAGGCGAATCAGGGTATCAGAATACTCGAACAACCAAGTATCGCCCTCGAAGAACAAGGCATGAAAGAGGGTGAAGAACTCCCAAAAAGCGAGCGCCCCAAAAAGGCCCAGGGCAAGGGTAAGCAGTAACGTCAACCATCCTCCGCGCTGCAGGCCTTGAAAATAAGCCCGCAAACTGCGGAAACGGATGGCAATCAGGCCCAGAAGCAGGGTAATGCCCAGGGTCAAATCCCCGACCCGCCGCGCGGCAAGCGTCACCCGCTGCACGTCAACCATATGGCGCAGCTCACGCTCGTTAAAGAGGGGACGTCCATCCGGCATCGTTAAATCTGCCAAGTAGCTAACCGGATGAGGCGCGCGAATAAACTCCAGCGCATAGCCGGCCCACTGCAGGCGCTCCGCCTGGGTGAAACCATAGGGATCGGGTGGGAAGGAGGCCTGCCCGTATTCCAGGCGTAAAAAGGTTGGCGTGAGCAAAATGCGCAGGGCTAGGCTGAGAAGAAGAACAGGCGTCAGGAGTGCGGTAGACCAACTCAGAAAGAATTTCATTGCAAACCCTCTTTGTTCCCGTAAAGGATGAATTTCAGAATCATACTATCCACAATCCACTCCAGCGACGAACGATCGTCCGTAAAGATTTCTCCGGGAGTATAGGCCGGTTGGCGAAAATTCAAGGCTGCGACTTGCATGGCCTGCAAAAGGAGTGGAGAGGTCTGCGGGTCAGCGGCCAATTCGAGCAAATTGAGCAGGAAGTCCTCGATGCGGGTGGGCTGACGCGTGGCAAAGATCATCGTATTGAGCGTCCCCGGCACATCCATGACATAGACCGAGGGGAAAACGCTATGCAGGGTGGTGGCAATGTTATTCACCAGACGACGATCTCCCGGCACAGAGGCCACGTTAATTGCCAGCGCGCCTTGTTCGGTCATACGCTCAGCGCACAGGGCAAAGAATTCACGCGTCGCCAGATGGGGAGGAATATAGGGCGGACGATAGGCATCAATGGCGATCAGATCATAGCGCGCCGGGCTGCGGAAGAGTCCCCAGCGCGCATCTTGAACGTAAACGTTCAGGTTTTGGAGATGGAGGTCAAAATAAGCCTGACCAACCCGCACAACCTCCCCATCAATTTCCCATCCATCTATGGGAATCGCGCCATAAACCGCCGTAGCCTGGCGTGCAACGGTGCCGGCTGCCAGGCCGAGAATAGCCACCCGTCGCACATCCGAAGGACGGCGCTGAGGATAGAAAAAAGGAGCAACCAAAAATTGTTCCCAGGTTCCACCATAATATAGCCGATGCGGGGCGTAGATGGAGTGCACCCCTTGTCCCTCATTGAGGCGCAAGAGGCGCTCCCCATGAAGCTCCTGGACGAGGATATAGTTATAGGCCGATTCCCTCTCATAAATCTTACCCTCCACCGGGCTTGAAAAAGAGGGCGTAAGCGTGAGGAGCAAGATTGTGACAAGAATCGGGATGAAGGCCAGCAAAACAAGACGGCGTTGACGCGCCAGAAGGAAACCACCCAATGCGCACCCTTGCAGAACGAGGCTGAAGACCAGGAAAGTACGCAAAGTGCCGATCAGGGGAATGCTGACCAACACCGGCAGGAAGGTGCCCAGAAAGGAGCCAAAAGTGGAAATTGCATAAAGCAGGCCGGCCAGCTGACCACTTTGCTCTGGATGAGAAAGCGCCAGCCGTAGGGCAAAAGGCGAAATCATCGCCAGCAAAACCAATGGCAAGCTGAAGAGGAGGAGCAGGGTGACAAAAGAAGCCAGTAAAACACCGACCTCTAACTGAACGAAGGCCAAAGCGGCCCAGGTAACCAGTGGCCTGGCGACCCGCGCAGCCATAGCCAACGCAAAGCCCCCTGCCAACAACAACCAATAGAGCACTTGGAATTGAGGCCGGCGATCGGCCAGGTGGCCACCCAGAAAATAACCGGCTGCCAGATAGAGCATGATAAGCCCGATCACGCTCGCCCATACCAAGTTACTACTGCCAAAATGGTTGCTCAAAAGCCGAGAGATGCTCATTTCCGCCCCCAAAATTCCCATGCCAGAAATAAAGACGGTAAAGTAAAGGTATAGGCGCATGGAAAGGATTATATCATTGACGGTGGACAGTGGCCTGCAGAGGTTTCGGCTACCCGTGCTCGTTTTCCCTTTCCATCCTGTTCAAGGTAGCGTAAAATAACAGCAGGTGAAAACTCGGTCAATCCCCTTTTCTGGAGGTCGAGGTGATCAAAGACATTCTTAAAGATGCCGAAGGACGGATGAAACAAGCGATTCAAGTCCTGGTAGAAGACCTGGCCGGCACCCGCACCGGACGTGCTTCACCGGCCCTGGTCGAAAAGATACCGGTCGAATACTACGGCGTGCCCACTCCGCTCATGCAGCTGGCGACAATCACTGTCCCGGAGCCGCGCTCACTGCTCATCAAGCCGTTTGATCCCTCTACCCTCAAAGCCATCGAAAAGGCCATTCTTTCCTCCAACTTGGGATTACCCCCGAACAATGACGGAAAAGCCATCCGCCTGAATCTGCCGCCCCTTACAGAGGAACGACGGCGCGAGTTGGTGAAACTCGTTCATGCGCGCCTTGAGGAGGCACGGGTTGCCATTCGCAACATTCGCCGCGATAGTCTTAACGATATGCGCGAAGCGGAAAAGGAAAAACTCATCTCAGAAGATGAACTGAAACGCGGCGAAGAAGAACTGCAGAAATTGACGGATCGCTATATTGAAGAAGTGAATCGCCTCGGAGAGAAAAAAGAAGCCGAGATTATGGAAGTTTAATATGTCTGAAACCCCTTTGAACATCCCGCCCGAACGTCTACCGCGCCACGTAGCGATCATCATGGACGGAAATGGACGTTGGGCGCTGGCTCGCGGCCTGCCACGCCTGGCCGGCCATCGGGCAGGAACAGAAAACTTGCGGCGAATCATCCGAGCCGCAGTGGAATTCGGTATCCAATACCTCACCATCTATGCCTTCTCCACCGAAAACTGGGGACGTCCTCCCGAAGAAGTGCAGGGGTTGATGCGCATCCTGGAGGATGTCATTGATCGCGAACTGGAAGAACTCCATCGTGAGGGCGTCCAAATCCGCCACATTGGCCGGCTGGATCGGCTCAATCCACGCCTGCAGCAAAAGGTCATTCAAGCCGTTGAGAAAACGCGCCAGAATGCCCGACTGGTGCTCAATGTGGCCTTCAACTATGGGGGACGAGATGAGATCGTCTATGCCATCCAGCGCATCATCCAGGATGGTGTTCCGGCTGAGGCGGTCACTCCTGAGCTGGTCAGCCGGTATCTCTTCACTGCAGGCGTGCCTGACCCGGACTTGATAATCCGCACTTCCGGCGAATTGCGGATCAGCAACTTCCTGATCTGGCAAGCCGCCTACGCAGAGTGGTATGTCACTCCCACCTATTGGCCTGATTTTGACAAGGAGGAATTCCGTCGTGCCCTCGAAGCCTACGCCCAACGTGACCGGCGCTTTGGAGGCGTCTCGGCCGCGGTCAGCAGTGTCCAATCTCGCTAAACGTGTTCTGACCTCGCTGATCCTTTTCGTCCTGGGCCTGCCGGCTGTTCTTTGGGGTGGCCTCCCCTATTTTTTCCTGCTCACCTTTTTTCTAGTAGCCGCCTCCTGGGAATACGCACAACTTTTCCGCAAAATGGGATACCGGCCGTCAGGGTGGATGATCAGCAGTGCCACCTTTGTGCTTCTCATTATCCGCGCCTTCTTCCCCAAATGGGCAGATGGAGTCCTAGCTGGCCTCTCCCTGCTATTCCTGGCATTCCACCTCTTGCGCTATGAGCTAGGAGAGCCTCACGGCGCCCTTGATTTTGCCATCAGCATGGGCGGAGTCGTGTACTTTGGTTGGCTTGGCGCCTATCTTTACGCCCTACGGGCCTTGCCGCACGGAGGCTGGTGGGTGATGTTGGTCTTGCCGATCGTCTGGCTGGCCGATAGCGGCGCCTACAGCATCGGAGCGCGCTATGGCAAACATCCCCTTTCGCCACGCCTTAGCCCAGGGAAAAGCTGGGAAGGGTTCCTCGCCGGGTTGTTTACCGCAGTGATCGCCGGCGCCTTCCTGGCTTGGGCTTATTCGCGCTTCGGGCCCCTCCCTATTTCCCCCTGGCAAGGAGCACTGCTGGGAGTTATCCTCGGTACGTTAACCCCGCTGGGCGATCTAGGCGAAAGCCTCTTCAAGCGCCAGGCTGGAGTGAAGGATTCGGGTAATCTCTTCCCAGGGCATGGAGGCGCATTCGACCGCATTGACTCCTGGCTCTGGGCTGGTTTGCTCGGTTATCACTTCATCCAAATCTTCCTTCATTAGGAGCGGATAATGAACGAACGGCCTACACGCAATCTTGCTCTGGAACTGGTACGTGTGACTGAAGCTGCGGCACTGGCAGCTGGCCGTTACATGGGCCGCGGCGATAAAGAAGCCGCCGATCGCGCTGCCGTAGAAGCCATGCGCCTGGTACTCCAGACGGTGCAGATGGATGGCATCATCGTCATCGGAGAAGGGGAAAAGGACCAGGCTCCTATGCTTTATAACGGCGAACGGGTGGGCAACGGCATGCCCCCACAGGTAGATGTGGCCGTTGACCCGATTGATGGCACCCGTCCACTGGCCAACGGCAACCTGAATTCTATCTCCACAGTCGCCATTGCGCCGCGCGGCACCATGTTCAATCCGGGTCCCTTCGTCTATATGAACAAGATAGCGGTGGGCCCTGAAGCCAAGGGCAAGATCAACATCGAAGCCCCCATCACGGATAACCTGAAAGCCATCGCAAAAGCGAAAGGGAAGGATGTCGAGGACCTAACCTGCGTCATCCTCGATCGCCCCCGCCATGCGGAAATGATCGCCGAGATTCGGCGCGCCGGCGCCCGCATTCGCCTCATCCCAGATGGCGACGTCGCCGCTGCCATTATGACCGCCTGGCCAGATTCCGGCGTAGACGTGCTCTTCGGGATCGGTGGCACCCCGGAGGGGGTGATCGCCGCCTGTGCCTTGCGAGCGATGGGGGGCGAAATCCAGGGCAAACTCTATGCGCGCAATGAGGATGAACTCCGCCGTGGGCAGGAGATGGGGTATGACTTCGATAAAGTGCTCACCATGGATGATCTGGTGGCCTCAGATAACGTTTTCTTTGCCGCCACCGGCATCACCGACGGGGAATTGCTGCGCGGCGTGCGCTATTTGGGCAACGGTGCAACCACCGAAAGCCTGGTCGTGCGCGGACGCACCGGCACCATTCGACGCATCAGCGCAATCCACCGCATAGATAAGCTACGAGAATTGAGCGCAGTGAACTATTGACCCCTCCACCCCGTCACATTCCTTCGTCCTTCGGTGGCGCCAGGGGGCCATAATCTAGCACCTTGCGCACCTGGGTCGTGGCCTCAGGAGGGCCAACGATGCCCTTTTCCTCCATGCGGTCAATCAGGCGTGCTGCGCGCGTATAACCGATGCGGAAGCGACGCTGAAGCATGGAAATCGAAGCGCGCCCTTCGCGACGCACAAATTCGATGGCCTCATCCAACAACGGATCGGCCTCAGGCTCTGCCGGCGGCGCAAACTCTTCCCAAAGAGGCGCCTGTTTCAGCGGAACAGGGGGCAGTTTGCCGCTCTCCACTTCGCCTACGGTATAAGAACTCACCTGTTGCACTTGGGCACGCCAAAACGCTACCAGGCGCTGAATCTCTGCATCAGAGACAAAAACACCCTGCAAACGAAGCGGCGAGGGGGCATCCGGGGCCTGATAGAGCATATCTCCCCGCCCAAGCAGACGCTCCGCCCCTGGCTGATCCAGGATCACGCGCGAATCTACGCCAGAAGCCACCGCAAAAGCGATGCGCGCCGGAAAATTGGCCTTGATCAGGCCGGTGACCACATCTACCGAGGGACGCTGGGTAGCCAAAATGAGGTGAATGCCAGTCGCTCGCGCCAACTGCGCCAGTCGAGTGATGACGCGCTCGCTCTCTTCCGGCGCAATCATCATCAGGTCTGCAAGCTCATCCACCACGATCACCAGATAGGGCAGTTTCTTCCCCCCCTGCAGTTTCATCCGCGCATTGTAATCGTGGATATTACGCGCTCCGATCTGCGCAAACTGATGGTAGCGCCGATCCATCTCCCGCGCCATCCACTGCAACGTCCCCACCACCCGATCCATTTCCACCACCACCGGAGCCAGCAAATGGGGAATGCCATTGTAGCCGCTCAGTTCCACGCGCTTCGGATCCACCAGCACCAGGCGCAGGTCATCCGGCGTGTTATGGAGCAAAAGGCAGGTGAGGATCGCATTGACACAGACGGATTTCCCTGAACCGGTTGTGCCGGCAATGAGCAAATGGGGCATGTTTTCCAGATCGGCTACCACCGGACGCCCGGCCACATCTCGCCCCAGGGCAAAACGTAATGGAGTGCGATGGCGTTGAAAAATTTCGCTCTCTACGATCTCGCGCAGCGTAACCAGGATCATCTCCTCGTTCGGCACTTCGATCCCAACATAGCTACGTCCCGGCACGGGTGCCTGAATACGAATGCGCGGCGCAGCCAGGGCCAGAGCCAGATCATCGGCCAGAGAAGCAATCTTGCTCACGCGCACGCGCACCCGTCCGCCGCGCGTTTCGATAAACAGAGGCTCCACCCCGAACAGGGTCACGCTGGGACCTCGGCTGATCTCGACGACCTGAGCCGGCGCGCCCAGGGAGGCTAAAGTCTCTTCAATCAACCGCGCTCGGCGCTCAATGAACTCTTCATTGAACACTGGCGTTTGACCCTTATCCAGAATCTGGTGCGGCAAAGGTAATTTCCAGGCGATGGCCGCCGTCCCCGCTTGGGGCATCACCGCTGGCGCGGGCGATGGAAGGGGGGGTTCACGTTCCTGCTCCCTGGCCAGCAACGGCGTAAATCCATTGATCGCTATCCCTTCAGCCGGAGGGGCCGGTTTGGCCTTTCCCCGCCAGAGCAGACCCCACAGGTGCGAAAACAGAGAGGCCAGCAAGCCCAGGAAAAAACCAAGATTCTTCTCCGAGATCAGAAGCAAAGCTCCAATCCCCCAGGCCGTCAGGACAAGGAGCGCACCCGCCCCCCCCAACGTAAACCAGAGCAAACGTTCCAGCAGGCTGCCGATATATCCACCACCGACGCCATGGCGTGCCGCTTCTTCAGCCATTTGGGGCTCGGCGATCAGGGCATGAAAGACGGCGAGAGCCCAAAGAAAGAGCAGGAACCCGCCTATTGCGCGTTCCGGCGAAAGGGGCGGAATGCGCTCCACGCGCCGTAAAATCAGCCAACCCCCGAAAAGCACGAGAAAGAGCGGGAGGAGATAAATTCCCCAGCCAAACAACTGGGTCAACAGGCGCAAACCACCGCCAATCCAGCCACTTTGCCCTGCAGTTAGCAATCCCATCAGCAGCAGAAGGCCGATTCCCAGAAGAAGCGCACCGATCACATCCAATCGGCGCTCCGCTGAAAGCCGCTCCCACCAGAGAGAAGGGAATAGGGAGATCGAAGAAGTGGGGGATGCTTTTTTATCTTTATCCCCTCTGCCTGAGCGAGATTTGGGAGCGCTCCCCGACACTTTGGTTGACTTTTTTACCGGCATAAGCCCAGATTCCTTCCAGAATTATAGCATGGCGAGGATGTTAGAAGGATATTAGACATTCAGCAAACCCCTTGACGGGTGACTCCTCCCATGCATAGAATACAAGAGAACGCAAATCTGTAGCCAACAGGGACGGAGTATGGAATACAAAGACTATTATCGGATTCTCGGTGTAGATCGTAATGCCAGCACCGAAGAAATTCGGCAGGCTTACCGAAGATTGGCTAAGCAATACCACCCGGACCGCAATCCGGGAGATAAAGCGGCGGAGGAGAAGTTTAAGGAGATTAACGAAGCTTACCAGGTACTCAGTGACCCGCAGAAACGCGCCCATTACGATCGGTTGGGCAGTGCTTACTCGCAGTGGCAGGCAAGCGGCGGGGTAGGCGATTTCGACTGGTCACAATGGTTTACCGGTTCTCCTGGAGGCGTGCGGGTGGAAGTGCGCGATTTCGCAGACTTGTTCGGGGGAGAAGACCCTTTCTCCGAGTTCTTCCGCAGCATCTTTGGTGGCTTCGGCCCAACCCCACACGGGCGTGGTCGCACCGCTTCGCGCGCCTATCAACAACCCATTCAGATCACCCTGGCCGAAGCCTATCAGGGAACCGAACGGGATATTCAGAGTGGAGGGCGGAGTTTGCGCGTCCGCATCCCAGCCGGCGTAGATACAGGCTCGAAAGTTCGGATCCGCAATGGCGCCCCCGATGGAAGTGACCTTTACCTGATCGTTGAGGTGCTCCCCGATCCACGCTTTGAGCGGAAAGGGCGCCACCTATATACAGACGCTACCGTAACCGTGTTCACGGCACTGCTTGGGGGGGAAGTGCCGATCGAGACGCCGACCGGGCGCGTCTGGTTGACCATTCCGGCCGGCACCCAGCCCGAACAGCTCTTTCGCCTGAGCGGGCGCGGCATGCCGGATGTCAAAAACCCATCCGTCAGAGGAGACCTCTACGTACGTCTCCACGTTAGCATCCCTCAACGACTCTCAGAACGCCAGCGCTCCCTCCTCCAGGAGGCGGCTCGACTTGGATAATCTTTGATAGGAGCAAAAGCATGAAACATCGTTTTCTTCTCATCCCCACAGCCTTTATAGTAGTCTTGATGGCTTGCCAATTGAGCCAAGCGGGCAAATGGTTACTCCCCTCGCAAAACACGGGACAAATTGGAATTGCCCCGTTCACTCCGGCCAAACCACCGGCCGGCTCCTTTATCGAAGAAGCACCTCAACCTTCTGCCAATCTTCCGTTCCAACAAGATGAAATCCTCGTTTCGCTTTACGAACGCGTCAGCCCAGGTGTGGTGGCAATCCGCAATCTGGATGCAGCTTCGCTCGGCTCCGGATTCGTCATTGACCGCCAAGGGCACATCGTCACAAACTACCATGTCGTCCAAGATGCCCAGCGAGTCGAGGTTGATTTCACTTCAGGCTATAAGGCCTATGGCACCGTGATCGGCACCGATCTGGACTCCGATCTCGCGGTGATCAAGGTGGATGCTGCCGCCGAAGAATTGCACCCCCTACCATTAGGCGATTCAGACCAGCTAAAGGTGGGGCAGACGGTGGTGGCGATCGGAAACCCCTTTGGACTTTCCGGAACAATGACGGTGGGCATTATTTCCGCCTTGGGGCGGACTTTGGAATCCGAACGCGCCGCGCCCGGCGGGATGTTCTTCTCAGCCGGAGATATAATCCAAACAGACGCGGCAATCAACCCTGGAAACTCCGGCGGACCACTCTTCAATTTGCGTGGTGAGGTAATCGGCATCAACCGTGCCATCCGCACCACCAACTTCACTACCACAGGAGAACCGCTCAATAGCGGCATTGGATTTGCAATTTCAATCAATATTGTGCGCCGCGTTGTGCCGGTGATTATCAAGACCGGTCATTACGACTATCCCTATCTCGGCATCTCTGCCCTGCCAGAGTTAAACCTGACGGCAATTGAAGCACTCGGGTTGAAAAGCTTCACCGGCGCCTACGTGACCAATGTGGTGCCGGGCAGCCCCGCCGATAAGGCCGGCCTGCGCGGCGGCGACCGCCCAACCAGCATTCAAGGAGTAGACGCCGGCGGAGATTTAATCATCGCCATTGACGGCCGCGAGGTCAAACGCTTCGACGACCTCCTGCGCTACCTCATCAACAACAAATCTCCCGGTGATACTGTTGTGCTGACCGTCCTGCGCGGTAACGAGAAGGTGGATATTACCGTGGAACTGGGAAAGCGGCCGTGATAGTCAGATAGTCAGATAGTCAGATAGTCTGATAGTCAAATAGTCTGATAGTCAAATAGTCGAATAGTTGAATAGTCAGATGGTCTGATAGTCAAGTGGTCGAATAGCTGAATAGTCAGATGGTCTGATAGTCAAGTGGTCGAATAGTTGAATAGTCGAATAGTCAGATAGTCTCATAGTCGTCAGGGTATCAGACTATCAGACCATCAGACTATAAGACTATAAGACTATAAGACTAACTATATACTCTCCCCGGAGGTGCCTATGTTGACCGATACCGCCATCCGCGAATTGCTTGAGTATCGAAGTGCCTCGCCAATCCTCAGCGTTTACCTCAACGTGGCTCCATCTCAGGGAAGCACAGATGCCATCCGTCTCCAGCTTCGCAATATGCTCAAGGACGTGAATTTGCCCGAGGATGAGGCACGCATTTGGGAATATGTGGATCACGAGCGGGAATGGAAAGGGCGCAGTTTGGCAATGTTTTCCTGCGTTGCGGATGGCTTTTTCCGTGCCTACTCGCTAGGTGTGCCTATGAGGAGCCGCTATTTTGTCGGCCCCCAACCCTATGTCAAGCCCCTGGCACACTTGTTAGATGATTTCGGTTACTACGGGGTCGCCCTGATAGACAAACAACGGGCACGCGTCTTCACCTTCCATTTGGGAGAACTGCAGGAACTAGAGCCTTTCCAGGGTGAAGAAGTGCGACATGCCAAGCGCGGTGGTGCCTCTACCGTACCTGGACGGCGAGGCGGTGCCGCCGGACAGACCAACTATGAAGAGGAAGTGGTCGAACGCAATATGAAGAACGCGGCTGAATACGTGACCCGCATCTTTGAAAGGGAACGGCTGCGCCGCTTGCTATTGGGAGGCACGGAAGAGAACGCCAATCTCTTCCGCAAGCATCTGCCCAAATCGCTCCAAAGCTTATTGGTCGGCACTTTCCCTATCAATCTCAATGCCAACCGCGCCGAGATCCTGGAAAAAGTTCTGGAAATCGGCCAACGCTCGGAGCAGAAACGCGAAGCGCTCCTTGTGGAACAAATGATCACCGCAGCCGCCAAAGGAGAAAAAGGCGTGGTGCGCCTGGATGAGACGCTGGATGCAGTCCATGCCGGGCGCGTCCAGACGCTGATCGTGCGCGATGGTTACCGCTCTCCAGGCTATCAATGCCAAGGATGTGGCTACTTGACCGCTCAATGGCTGGAAGTCTGTCCTTTCTGCGGCGCTTCCTTCACCAAAATCCCCGATGCGGTTGAACTGGCCGTGCGCAAGGTGCTGGAAAGTGGTGGGGAAGTCGAGATTGTGAACGGCGTCCCCGCTCTGGAGCCTGTGAAGATCGGCGGGCTATTGCGCTATTAGGACATGCGCTGCAGCTGGCGGGCAATCTGGCGATCGACTTTTCCCATCGGATACTCCGAAAGCTGATCTAAGGTGACCCAGGTAAAAAGAGGCGCCGGATCGGCCAGCAGGCTACCACGCCAGATTTCCACCCGCAGGCGAAAATGGGTATAGGCATGGCTCAGCTCGCCAACCTTTCCCTCCAGCCGAAGCAGTAGTCCTTCGGATTCAAAAGCAGAAGAGGCCATTTCGATGGCCCCTTTTTCTTTCAGAAAAACGCTGGGGAATCCCCATAATCCACCCAGCAGTCCTCTGGCCGGGCGCTGCTTCAGAAGCACTTCTGCCCCCCGCGTAATCACCGCCGAAAACTGCACCCGCCAGGGAATCGCTCGTTTCGCCAATGATACAGGGCGGAGCGCTACCGTACCGCGTTGATAGGCCTGACAAAAGGCTTGGAGTGGGCACGTTTCGCAAAGAGGGCGATCAGGCAGGCAAATCTCAGCCCCCAGGTCCATCAAGGCTTGATTAAATTCAGCTGAGTGACCCTTCGGTAGATGCCGGTGAGCGAAACATTCTAACTCTTTCTGAGCCTCTTTCTTATCCAGCGGCATATCCAGGTCAGAAAGGCGCGCAAGGACGCGTCTCAAATTGCCGTCAAGCGCTATCTCATCCATGCCAAAGGCGAAAGAAGCGATAGCGGCGGCCGTGTAAGGACCGATGCCGGGCAGACGGCGCAAAGCCTGAAGCTGACGCGGCAGCTCCCCACCATACTGTTCCACGATAAGTCGCGCCGCGCGCCGTAAATTCAGGGCGCGCTGGTAGTATCCTAGGCCCTCCCACAGACGTAAGACTTCTTCTTCGGAGGCTTGGGCCAGCGCAATCACATTCGGGAAGCGTCTCATCCAGCGCTCGAAATAGGGTATCACGGTCTCGACACGGGTTTGCTGGAGCATCACTTCGGCTACCCAGATAGCATAAGCATCCGAGTGCCCGCGCCAGGGCAATTCACGCTGATGGCGGCGATACCACGCTAGCAATGCTTCCCCCAGGGTAACGCCCAATTGCGCCTGATTGTCAATGGAGGCTTCTATTCCATCGTTTTCCATTTTCCACCCTACCTGAACCTCGCCTCCGGCTTCAAACTCACCTTCGCACAAGGGGGATTCGGTTTGTCGGTTGCTAAAACTGAAATCCTCCTCGCGCCGGCACAACCTTGACAGAAAAGTTCTGTACAAAGTTGAAGAGTTGTTCCTGTAAACGCGCCCATTCCGGAGAACGCAAGATGCGATAGGCACTTCCTTCGTTTTCCGCCAGCAATCCCACCTGGATTTGCGGGTAATTGCCATACATCGTCGCCCAAGCCTCAATTGGCTGCAATCCCAGGCGCTGCACCACAGGGATGAACTCGCCGATCACGAACTCGAAGTACTCTTGTTCATGCTCCGGGCGAATGTCCCAAGTAAGTAAGACTTTGACCGGCACTGTGCCTCCCGACATTTCAGGTAGTCCAGCTCACCAGGCGATCAATCGTGTTCCCACGTCAAGACGACCAGACGCGTTTCTTCCGGCAAAGCGCTTTTGGTGATCTTAAGGGACGGCAACGGTTCAACCTGGCCCACCCCCATTTCTTTGAGGAACTTACCCAGAGGATCCAGGGACAAACGGCATCCAGGGGTAGCGTAATGCATGGGGATCACGATATTGGGTTCCAGGAGACTGATCACTTCAGCGGCCTTGGCCGCGTTCAAGCTTCCTCCTCCGCCGACCGGCACCAAAGCCACGTGAACCGTGCCTAGGCTTTCAATCTCCGCTTGCGATGGCACCTGACGCAGGTCACCCAGATGGGCCACCATCAGAGCATCGTAATCAAAAACGTACAGTGTATTGCGTGTCTCGTTTGAATTCTTCTTGCCGAACCCATCGGTGTGAATGGCGGTAATGAAAACGCCGCCGATCTCATACTCGCCGGGCCCTCTAAGGACATGACGCGCCCCTTTGACCACTTCAACATGATTGTGTCCCGGCGTATCGTGGCTGATTGTGACAATATCGGCGCGCAAACGCAACGGCGAATAACCCACTACTTCGGCATCGTAGGGATCGGTGACGACTGTGGCCAAGCCGCGCTCGGTGAGTCGAAAACAAGAAAGACCATACCAAGTAATTTCCATGCAGTGTATTATAACAGAGAGTGCAAGCTGCGAGGTGCAGGATAGCTCCGAAGGGCGGTCTATAAATCCATTTGCCGCCGCACCCGTGATGTGTTCAGCTCTCGCTCCAGCAAGTAAGCCCAATATCCCTGGAGAAGGGCTTCCACTTCACGGCGCGCAGCAGGAGAAGGGCGGATAGTTGCCACCTCCTGCCAGGGCGAACGTTGAAAATGACGCAGGTATTTCAACGTGGTCAGTGAGATCGGCAAGAGATTAGAAACGCCTTGTCCGCAGCGTGGACAAACCACCCCTCCCAGCGAAAACGAGAAGAACTGATCTTGCGGTTGCAAAGCTTGCTGACAGATTGTGCACTCGAACAGCCGCGGGCGGAAGCCCAACCCGTCCAAAAGGCGGAGATCAAAGTAACGCAGCGCGGCCCAAGGGTCAGCGAGAGCCGCGATCTGCTCCAGGGTCTGCACCAAGAGGCGATAAAGCTCGGGCTGAGGGAGATGATCTTCGGGCAGGAAGCGGTCTATCAGTTCGATGACATAGGATGCCTGAGTCAACTTTTGCAAATCGGAACGTAACGGAAAGTAGGCATCCAATGTTTCCGCCTGTGTGATTAGAGGGAGATCGCGGCCTTCGGCCAACTGCAGGGAAAGGCGCGTAAAAGGCTCCAGATGGCCGGCTTTGCGCGAGGTGATCTTTCGCACCCCTTTTGCAACCGCTCGCAGTTTGCCCTGTTGTGGCGTGAATAGGATCAAAATCCGATCTGCTTCTCCCAGCGCCAAATGACGCAAGACAACCGCTTCTAGACGAAAGGAGCGAAAGGTGGGCATCAGTCCACGTAAGGCACGTATTCGGCGCGGGCAATCCCCTGCCGGATAGCAGTCTCAGCCACGGCGCGGGCAACGGCACGATGCACATTCTTGTCCAGGGCATTCGGCACCAGCTCCCCTTCCGGCGTGAGATCGGCCAAAGTCTTCGCCGCCGCGATCAGCATTTCACGGGTAATGCGCATGGCATAGGCATCCACCGCCCCGCGAAAGATGCCGGGGAAACCAAGCACGTTATTGATAGCCTTGCCATCTGCGGCGTAACGAGCACCGGCGGCCAGCGCAACATCCGGCGCGATTTCCGGATTCGGATTGGAAAGCGCAAAGATGATTTGGCCCGGTCGCACCATCTCCGGCTTAATCAGGTTAGGAGCGCCGGTGGTGGCAATTACCACATCGCAGGTGCGCATGATTTCCTCAAGATCGGAACGCCGTCCGCCTATCCTCTCGAAGCGCTGGAGCGCTTCTTCGTTTAAGTCTGCTCCCAGGACGGGATTGCCATAGAGATAGATGAGCATTTTGCCGATAGCGTTTCCGGCTGCGCCCAAGCCGATTTGCCCGATGCGCGCCCGGCTCAGGTCTAGCGCAGTGCGTCGGGCAATCACCATCAGTGCCGCGGTGACTACTACGGCCGTGCCATGTTGATCATCATGCATGACCGGAATGTCCAGCATGGCCTGAAGACGTTCTTCGATATCAAAGCAACGTGGCGCAGAAATATCTTCCAACTGGATAGCCGAAAAAGTCGGGGCAATGTTTGCCACCGTGCGCACAATCTCATCCGGGTCTTTGGTATTGAGCAAAATGGGCATGCCCGAAAGACCAACCAGGCTTTCCATGAGCATGGCCTTGCCTTCCATGACCGGCATAGCCGCCAGCGGGCCAATATCGCCCAGGCCAAGCACGGCACTCCCATCGGTGACAATGGCAACAAAGTGGCTGATGCTGGTATAGAGGCGTGCCAGGTCCGGATTATCCGCAATCTTCAAAGCGACCTCGGCTACGCCAGGGGTATAGATGCGGCGCATGACCGTGACAGAGTCTACAGAGTAACGGCTGCGAATAGCAATCTTGCCCTTTTGGTGTAATTCCAGCACTTCATCACGAATTTCCAGAATGCGTGTGCCAGGATTGGCGCGCATCGCTTCGATGATCTTATCCATGTGGGCCGCATCCTCGGCATAGACGGTGATATCGCGAATGATGCTGTGAGATGTCTCATTGAGCATTTCAATGCTGCCGGTGCTCCCTCCCACTTCCGCAATGGCGCTTAAAAGGCGCGCCAGTGTGCCAACCTTGTTCTCGTTCCGCACCCGCACAGTACGCATCAGCTTTCGTTCCCAGGCCATACTGCCTCCCTTTCAAAGGGTTTGCGTAGGTTCATAGTCTTATAGTCTTTAGTCTTATAGTCTTATAGTGTGTAGGAGGGCTTTCCATAACCATCCGACCATTAGACTATCCGACTATGAGACTATCCGACTATGAGACCATCCGACTATGAGACCATCCGACTATGAGACCATCCAACTATGAGACTATCCAACTATGAG